>JAILDT010000131.1 GCA_024689085.1 Clostridia bacterium
CCCGTTTTAATCATGCATAGAAAAAGGCAGGAATACAACGATGGCTGATTCGAATACCAAAACAGTCTTATCGATTCGGGACATGTGCAAGTCCTTCGGACGCAACCGCGTTCTCGACCACATCGACCTGGATGTGAAAGAGGGCACTATCATGGGGCTGATGGGCGAGAACGGCGCCGGAAAATCAACCATGATGAAATGCCTGTTTGGCACCTATCAGAAGGACGAAGGAACCATTCGCCTGAACGGGAAAGAAGTTAACTTTTCCGGCCCGAAAGACGCGCTGGAAAACGGTGTCGCCATGGTCCATCAGGAACTGAACCAATGCCTGGAGCGTAATGTCCTGGACAACCTGTTCCTGGGGCGCTATCCGAAAAACTCTCTCGGAATCGTCGATGAAGCCCGCATGAAGAATGAGGCGACAGAACTTTTCCGAAAACTGAATATGACCGTCAATCTGACCGCTCCAATGAAGACCATGTCGGTTTCAGCGCGGCAGATGGTGGAGATCGCCAAGGCGATTTCCTATAACGCAAAGCTGATCGTACTGGACGAGCCTACGTCTTCCCTCACCGTCAGGGAGGTGGAGAAACTCTTTGAGATGATGCGCAATCTCAAGGCACAGGGTATTTCTCTGATTTATATCTCACATAAGATGGATGAGATCTTTGAGATCTGTGATGAAGTCTCCGTCCTGCGTGACGGTAAAATGGTAGTCACAACCGAGACGAAAAAAACGAATATGAACCAGCTGATTGCCTACATGGTCGGCCGCTCGCTGGCAAACCGTTTCCCCGCTGTGGACAACATCCCTGGCGATGTGGTTCTGTCCGTACAGCATCTGTCCACCAAGTTCGCTCCCAATCTCAAGGATATCTCCTTTGATGTACGCGAGGGCGAAATCTTCGGCCTCTACGGTCTTGTCGGCGCGGGCCGGACCGAGCTGCTGGAGACCATGTTCGGCGTCAGAACACGCGCGGCCGGTCGTGTCTATTACAAAGGGCGTCTGATGAATTTTGAGAGTGCGAAGGACGCCATGGCGCATGGCTTCGCGATGATCACCGAAGAGCGAAAATCCACCGGCCTTTTCCTCGAAGGGGACCTGACCTTCAACACGACAATTACGAATCTGAGTCATTATAAATCCGGCATTGCCCTCTCAAAAGACAAGATGGTCAAAGCGACGGCCAATGAGATCAATGTCATGCACACCAAGTGCATGGGGCCGGCAGACCCGATCACGGCTCTGTCCGGCGGGAACCAGCAGAAGGTGATCTTCGGCAAGTGGCTGGAGCGCGACCCGGCGGTATTCATGATGGATGAACCTACCCGCGGGATAGATGTGGGCGCCAAATACGAAATCTATGAGCTGATCATCAAGCTGGCAAAGCTCGGCAAAGCAATCATTGTTGTCTCGTCCGAGATGCCGGAAATTCTGGGCATCACAAATCGGATCGGTGTCATGTCGAACGGGCGTCTGTCCGGGATCGTCAACACCAAAGAAACGAACCAGCAGGAACTCCTGAGACTCAGCGCGAAATATCTATAATCGGAGGCAAGACAGAAGCATGGATACGAAAAACGAAGCGATCCTTTCCGTCGAAGAGGAGCAGCGCCTTCTGGCGCCCATTGACCAGTACGTCGGCGGAATCCAGGAGAAAATCAATGCCCTCCGGGTGGAAGGCACCGACAAGGTCGTCTCTCTGACCAACCACATGGCGATCGTCAGGGAGAACGCCAATTATACCAAAGCGGAAAAGTCTGCCATCATCGCTGAGGATCGGAAAGCCCTGGAAAAAGCAAAGACAGTAGAGGATGCAAACCGCGCAGAGATCAAATCGCTGATCGACGAAGCGGTCAGCTATCTGGACACAAACTACGACAAGGAATATTACGACAAGGTCGTCGCTTCCTGTACGGCGGAAAAGGCGGAAGAGGACAAACGCTATGAAGCGGAGCTCTCCGAACTGAAGCGTGAGCATGAAGCGGAGCTTGCGAAGCTGAAGGATCCGGGCGAAATCAAGGACGAAAAATACGTCTATAAAAACCGTCAGTTTGATGCGAAGCTCAAGCACGACGCCACCCTGCAGGAGATCAAGGACCGCAGGCATGATGCCTTTGCCTACCGCTATCACCTGATCGACCTGCTCCGGCTCTCGCATTTCACCCGCGGGGAGAAGCGGAAGCAGAGCTGGGAAAACTACAAATACACCTTCAATGTGAAGCAGTTTTTCCTGACCAACGGTCTGTATATCGTGATCGTCTGCGTCTTCATCTTGCTCTGCATCCTGGCTCCGGTGATCAAGCATACCCAGCTGCTGACGATGAACAATATTCTGAACATTCTGCAGGCGGCATCCCCGCGCATGTTCCTGGCACTGGGCGTCGGCGGACTGATCCTCCTGGCCGGTACGGACCTCTCTGTGGGGCGTATGGTGGGTACCAGCATGGTGCTTGCGACGATGATCATGCACAAGGGCGTCAACACGGGTGCGCTCTTCGGGCATATCTTTGACTTTACGAATATTCCCATTCTGGCCCGCGTGTTCCTCGCGCTGCTGGTCTGCTGCATCGTCACGACCACCTTCACCTGCATCGCCGGCTTCTTCACCGCGCGGTTTAAGATTCACCCCTTTATCTCCACCATGGCGAACATGCTGATCATGTTCGGCCTCATGACCTTCGCTACCAAGGGTGTTTCCTTCGGTGCGATCGAAATCTCCATTCCGAAGATGATTATCCCGAAGATCGGCAGGTTCCCGACGATCATCCTGTGGGCCGTGGCGGCGGTCGCGATCATGTATTTTGTCTGGAACAAGACGACCCTGGGCAAGAACATGTACGCCGTCGGCGGTAACCCGGAGGCGGCATCTGTTTCAGGCATCAACGTGTTCAAGGTCACCCTGACCGCCTTTGCCATCGCCGGTGTCCTCTACGGCTTCGGTGCGTGGCTCGAATGCATCCGCATGGTGGGCTCCGGCTCAGCCTCCTATGGCCAGGGCTGGGAGACCGACGCCATCGCGGCCTGCGTGGTCGGCGGAATCTCCTTCAGCGGCGGCATCGGCAAGATCCAGGGCATTGTCGTCGGTGTCCTGATCTTCACCGCGCTGACCTATTCCCTCACCGTTCTCGGTGTGGATACGAACCTGCAGTTTGTCTTCTCCGGACTGATCATCCTCGCGGCCGTCACCATCGACTGCCTGAAATACGTCCAGAAGAAGTAAACCAAGACTATTTGCGAGAAATCCGTTCCGGGGCGCTTTCCACACGAAAGCGCCCCGGTCTTACCAGGAGGGAAAGAATCATGTATACCGCGAAGGAAACTCGATATAACACCATGCGCTACTTCCGCTGCGGAAAGAGCGGCCTGAAGCTCCCCGGCGTATCTCTCGGCTTCTGGCACAATTTCGGCGATACCGGCTGTTTTAAAACGATGGAGCAGATCTGCTTCACAGCCTTCGACAACGGCATCACACACTTCGATCTGGCCAACAACTACGGCCCCGAGCCGGGAAGCGCTGAGAAGAACCTCGGCCGCATTCTGAGAGAAAACTTCCGCCCCTACCGCGATGAACTGACCATCACCACCAAGGCGGGCTATCTCATGTGGGACGGTCCTTACGGCGAATGGGGCAGCCGCAAGCACATGCTGGCCAGCCTCGACCAGAGCCTGGAGCGGCTCGGTCTGGACTACGTGGATATCTTCTATCACCACCGCATGGACCCGGATACCCCGCTGGAAGAGACCATGCTGGCCCTGGAGCAGGCGGTGCGCTCCGGTAAGGCGATCTATGTCGGGCTGTCCAACTACGACGGCGAACACCTGGCCCAGGCGGCGGCGATCCTGCAAGAGCTCCATGTGCCGTTTATCATCAATCAGAATCGCTATTCCATATTCGACCGGACGATTGAACACAACGGTCTGAAAGAGACCGCCGGAAAACTCGGCAAGGGCATCATCGCATTCAGCCCGCTGGCCCAGGGATTGTTGACCGACCGCTATCTCCACGGCATCCCGGAAGACAGCCGCATCCGTACGGACACGCGCTTTCTCAAGGAGTCTGCCCTGACGGAGGAAAAGCTCCGGCAGATCCGCGAGCTGAACGACCTGGCCGCAGAGCGCGGACAGAGCCTTGCGCAGAT
>JAILDT010000132.1 GCA_024689085.1 Clostridia bacterium
ACTCAATATAGAGCATATTGTGACCGATCGTGGCCTGAGGCAATACGGCCTTGAATCGTTCAAACATCGCGGCGAACTTGGGTACACCAGCGCCGTTGAAATGGTAGCACTTGAAAGGTGCAAACACATCAATTAAATCTTAGTAAAGAGAAAGGGAAATAACATGTTACAAAACGTAAAGAAAGCCATGCTGAAATATCATGCAGACATGGAAAAGGCAGAAGCGGCAAAGACAAACGCGCTTGCCGCACTTAACAAACAGTTTGAAATCAAAGACAGCAACAAGGGCACATACTATGTACCAAAGAAAGTCAAAGGCACAGAGGCGTACAATAAAAGATATGTGGAGATCCTCAGCGAGTATGAAAACGCCGTCAGGGGAAACAAAGAGTCCTGCAAGGTCGATGCTGAAGTGGCACTGAATAAGGCAAAAGCAGATATCATCATCTTCACACAGAAAGCGCCGGCTGAAAGCGTGATGAGATCCATCAGCGCACTTGAGGGTGTAGGCCCTGAGCATATCACGAAAGAAGAGCTCCTGATGATCGTGGAAAACAGCAAGAATTATCTCGCATGTAAGAAGCTGGCGCAGGTCGCGGAAGATGCAAAGCAGGATGTTTTCATTTACACGCTTGCCGATGCGCTCGACGTGCTGGATGTTGCGAGAAAAGACGTTGACTGGTTCTTCAGATACTATGATCCAAACAGTTACAGAACGATCGCGACACTGAGCGACAGCTCGACGTTCGCAAATGCTGACAGATTTCTCGATAACTTCATGGCAGGCAATTTCGTAAAGGGTAATGACAGCGCATGGATCGATGAGGTCAGGGAGGCAAGAAGAGCCGACAAAGAAAGAAAAGAAAAAGAGGCGGCCGAGAGAGAAGCTAAAATCGAAGCAAAGGTCAATGATATGACTGAAGCCGAAAAGCTGGCGATGTATCTTAACTAAAAATTACCGCTTTATTACCGCACAAGTTATTTTACCGCACTTGAAATTAGCGGTATAAAACAAAAGTTATTACAAGTCACAAAACACTGCAAAACCTTGATATATAAGGCTTCGTGGCGCAAAGCATTGATATCACTGTTTCTCCGTTAATGGGTGCGATGTCGTTGCGAAGGTTGGGGGTTCGAGTCCCTCATGGCGCGCCAACAAAAAACAGGTCCTGTGGGGCCTGTTTTTTTCATCGCTTTTTTGATGCAGGTCAATCGACAAATGCGTACTTCCGCAGCCTGTCGAATGCTTCCTCCACCCGGCTGAACGGCAGGGCCAGATTCATGCGGATGGAATCCGGGCGATTGAACTGCCTGCCATCCTGCCACAGGACGCCGACTTCCACACCGGCCAGCAGCAATTCATCGAGAGTCTTGTTGTGCTCAGCCAGCCACTGGCCGCAATCCAGAAGGAGCATGTAGGTTCCCTGGGGTTCCGACACATCGACGCCGGTGAAGTTGGTTTTAATGAAATCGCAGGCGTACCTGACGTTTTTCGTCAATACCTGACGAAGCTCATCCACCCATTCTATGCCCTCGTCTTTGTAGGCGCCGATGAGAGCGTGCATGGACAGCACGTTCATGGCGTTGTACACGCTCAGCGCCGACTGGCGCTTGATCCTGGCCCGGAGATAATCGTTGTAAATGATGTGGTAACTGCCCACGAGGCCTGCCAGATTGAAGGTTTTGGACGGGGCGTAGAAGGCAACCGTTCTGTTTCTGGCGTCTTCGGATACGGACTGCAGAGGAATATGCTTCTGGCCTTCCAGAGTCAGGTCAGACCAGATTTCATCGGAAATGACATACACATCGTTCCGCGCAAAAATCTCAAAGGCTCGTTCCAGTTCTTCACGCTCCCAGACGCGGCCTGTTGGATTGTGCGGGGAACAGAAGATCGTTGTGTGAATGTGGTGTTCTCTGATCTTCTTCTCCATATCCTCGTAATCCATCCGCCATACACCGTCGGCGTCTTTGATGAGCTCGCTGCCTATCAGGTGGTAGCCGTTCATTCCCACTTCTTCAAGGAAACCGACATAAGTAGGGGAGTGGACCAGCACGTTGTCTCCCGGGGAACAGAGGACAGCCAGTGCGCTCAGCACACCGCCCAGCACGCCGTTCTGGTAGCCGATGTGCTTCGACTCCAACTCCGTCACACCGTTCCTGATCCGCTGCCAGCGGATGATTGCGTCGAAGTATTCTTTCCGCGGGCCGAAATAACCGAACGCAGGGTGTTTCGCCCGCTCAATGACGGCGTCACAGATGGTCGGTACCGTTGGAAAGCTCATGTCGGCGACCCACATCGGGATAATGTCGAATCCTTCTTTGATCTCGCCCACCGGCGCGATGCCGTAGGGATCGTCCTCCGGTGCCACAGCGATGGCGTCCATGCCTTTTCTGTCCAGAATGCTCGTAAAATCGTATTTCATAGAGAGTCCTCCTCTGCAAAAGCAACACTTTCTGTTATTGTACCACATTCTCATATTCTTATGACGCGGAGTGTTTTTTGATGGTATAATCGGGTAGATACAAGCAGAATACAAGGAGGCATACCATGGCTGAATATATAGACAAACTGAGAAACTGCGAGGAGTTCTTCTGGGTCAATCCGGGCTTCGTGCCGCCTGGCGCAGGTCAGGAGGAGGACATCGTTGATATCGACGATGCGGAAGCGAGACTACTCCGCTTCGCACCATTCATCAAGCGTATGTTCCCGGAAGTGGAGGGAGGCATCATCGAATCGCCTCTGACAGAACTTGACCCCATTGACGGCAAAGGGCGGCTCTTCCTCAAGCAGGATTCCCATCTGCCGATTTCCGGTTCCATAAAGGCCAGAGGCGGCATCTACGAAGTGCTCAAACTGGCGGAAACCCTGGCCGTGGAGGCGGGACTGCTTCATTGGGATCCGGTGACGGGCGAACATGACGATTACGCTAAACTTGGCGACCCGGAAATGAAGGAGTTCTTCTCCAGATACAAGGTCGCCGTTGGATCCACAGGCAATCTGGGCCTCAGCATCGGAATCATCAGCGCTGCCATTGGTTTCGAAGTAACGGTCCACATGTCGGCGGACGCCCGCCAGTGGAAGAAGGACATGCTCCGCGCCAAGGGAGTCACGGTTGTGGAATATCCGGACGACTACGAGGCAGCGGTTGCGCAGGGGAGACGGGAAGCCCAGGCGGATCCGACGTGCCACTTCGTGGACGATGAGAACTCGCTGGACCTTTTCGCAGGGTACTCTGTCGCGGGCAGACGGCTCAGGAGACAGCTGGACGAGCTTGGAATTAAAGTGGACAAAGACCACAGAATGTACGTCTATCTCCCTTGCGGTGTCGGCGGCGCCCCAGGCGGCGTGACCTACGGCATTCGGGATGAGTTCGGAGAAGGCGCCTACTGTTTCTTCGCCGAGCCGACTCATGCGCCTTGCATGGCTCTGGGTCTGATTTCCGGCAAACTGAATGGGATTGCCGTGGGAGATATCGGCATCGATGGTAAGACCGAAGCAGACGGGCTGGCAGTCGGACGTCCTTCGGGACTCGTCGCAAAAGCAATGCAGACACAGCTGGCTGGCTGCTTTACGGTGGAGGACGAGAAACTCTATCCGCATCTGACAGCGCTCAAAGACAGCGCGGGAATCTTCATCGAGCCATCTGCGTGTGCTGCGTTCGAAGGATTGCAATATATATGCAGTGATGCTTTTGCACCGTCCCCGGATGAGCATTCCATCCACGTGATCTGGGCCACAGGCGGCAATATGGTGCCGGAGGATGAGAAAACAGCGTACTACGAAAGAGGTAAAAAGTGATGAGTGAAGAAACAAAGAGAACAGAACTGACAGGGCAGGAGGCTCTGGAAGCCCACGCCAGGGAAACGCTCCGCAGCAACAATGAAGACCAGAAGGATACTATGAATGGTCTGATGAAGAGCGCGTGGGGCGGATGTTCTTATCAGGATAAAACGCTGACCTTTGAATTCCCGGCGCAGGAGTGGCAGGCCAACCGGATCGGCAACATGCACGGCGGCGCGATCTGCACCGCATTTGACCTGACCATTGCGGCGCTGGCCAGATTCTACGCCAGGGAGAACTTCGCGCCGACGATCAATCTGGACGTGAATTACATTCGCCCCGTACCCATGGGCGAGACCCTCGTGGTCACAGCGAAAGCAACCTCTACGGGGCGCAGAATCACCCAGCTCACCGGTGAAGCCCGCATCAAGTCCACGGGCAAACTGGCAGCAACGGCCACGTCCATCTATATGAACGTGGATACGGACAAGGAAAAGCAGGCCAAGAAAAAATCCGGTGGAACCGGATATATCAGCAGTCTTATGAATTACAGCGACCGCCTCTAGAGGCGGTCGTTTTTT
>JAILDT010000003.1 GCA_024689085.1 Clostridia bacterium
TTTGAAAACTGCATAGTGAAGTAACACAAAACGACTTTTAATCGAGCAAGCGGAGCCGGTCACAGACCGAGACTGCCAGGCGCCGTACGAAGCCGGATTGGAAACAGGATTACCATATCCTTTTATCCGATCCGATTTCGACGGCGCTTTCTCTTCCGCTTCCTGCGGTGGATTCTGCTCGATCACGACTGCTTCGTACGGTGAATGGAAGTCCTTTCCCGGCAGACGCTTGGGAAAGGACAGAACATGTATTTTGATCAGGAAGCATTCGGAAAGCGTCTGAAGGAACTCAGAAATATCAAGGGGATGACCCAGGAGGAGCTGGCAGAAAAGCTGAACATCAGCAGAGAGCATCTCGGCAGGATCGAGCGCGGCAAATATGGCTGCTCCATTGATCTTCTCATTGAACTCTCCTACACCTTAAATGCCAGTACAGATTATCTCCTTCTTGGAAGGAATCCGGACCGGGACCAGGACAGAAAGCAGCTTCTGCAGGTCATCAGCCAGCTGTCGGACATCGCAAGAAACATGTGAAAAGACCTTTTGAGGTGTCGATATTGAACGACAAGTTCAATGACAAGCCCATCAGAATCGGATATAATAGAGCCAGAGGCTCCTGCCTCAGAGCTCTGGAGAAAGAAGAATCGTCATGACAATCGCTATTGATAAAGTAAGAACAGGACAGCAGATCCGTCTGCTGATGGAGAAACGCGGGGTAACGGTAAGAGACGTGAAGAATGCGCTCTCACTGGCCTGCGTGCAGAGTGTCTATCACTGGCTGGATGGCCAGAGTATGCCCACACTGGACAATCTTTACGCCTTAAGCGATCTGCTGAAGGTGCCGATGGATATGCTGGTCTGCGGAAACCGGCGTTATGATCCGAAAAAAAATATTCCGGAAGGTGCTGAACGCCTCTTCCGGTATTACAGGCTGATTCAGGACTGTATGGCAGTCTGAAAAGGATCATAGAGATACAGGATATATCCCCGGCCCGTCGCAGATCAGCGATGTGCCGGGTTTTTTATGGGAGGAAGGCCATGATGCTTCCAATGATTTCAGAAAAGGAATTCTGCGAGCATATTGAGGATGATGATTTCCCAATCCGATATGGGAACCCGGTATGTATTCACACAAATGACGGACAGCTGCTCGTCTGCATGACATATAAACTCTATGAGCGGCTTCTTGAGAGAAAGGAACAGGTAACCGGCAATGAGTTATGATATCAGATTAAAAGATCCCGTTACAGACGAGACACTGGACCTGCCTTTAAAACATGTTATGACCGGCGGGACATATCAGGCAGACTATGATGAACAGACACGGACATTTTCTCCCAAACCAATCAGCGAGGCATGGCTGAACGTCACGTATAACTATGGACGTTATTATTACGATGCCACAGATGGAGATCCACGTTTCGCTCACGATGAAATCTCTGCTTATTATGCTGATGGGACAACAGGTCCGGTTAAAACAGAGTATGGCATCCGCGGTATTTACGGTAAGACAGGGGTAGAAAGCATTCCGATGCTGGAGGATATGATCGAAAGGATCAAAGCGAAATACAAGCCGGATGGGGAATGGTTGATCACCAGCAGGGAACGAACAAGGTACCGGGATAAATCCGGTAAGGAAGTTGACTTCTATTATGCACTTCATCATAGGGATGAATGCAGCAGTGAGGATTATACGGAAGATATCAGCGAAGGTCCTTGTGATGATTACTGGGAAGCAACAGCCGCGAATGCCATTCGGCCGTTGTATCAGCTTATAGCGATGGCGAAGCTTCGACCGGACGGGGTCTGGGACGGGGACTGATAAAGAAGAGGTGATTTCATTGAATAATTACAAACTGGTGGCACCGGATATAGACAGCCTTCTGAATTGTTTTGAGCGGGGATTCCTGAACCCCTCTGCGCCGTCAGAAGCTTTGTGTAAAGCGATGGATCCGCTGTTTGAGATGCTGCGGGAGATGGCTCCCCTGCGGAAAAACGATGAAGCCAAAGCAATCTGGGTCACAATTCCAAGAGGATCCATTGAGGATTTTGGCTCCTATGAGGACATGCTTGAGTGGGGCGATGTAAAGAACCGTGAAGAATATGAGCAGTACTGGCTGGAGGAATACCCGGATCCTGTCTGCTGGTATGAACTGGTCATCGCGGAAGCCTTTCATAAAGACGGTTCCAGATGGTTC
>JAILDT010000006.1 GCA_024689085.1 Clostridia bacterium
GAGGATGGACACTTTTGAGTCCAGTGAACCTTCCTTTGTGTGACAATGTAAGTCGAATTTCATATATTATTCTACAATCTCCCAGGTCTTCTTGATCTTCGTATCGAGGGTGATGCCCAGTTCTTCCGCGTACTTGAAGTACTCATCCACCTGCTCATCTGTGAGCATGTCAGATGAAATCACGCCAGTCGAATCGCCGAACTTATCGTTGATGAACAGTTTAGAGAAGAGGTATCCGCCCTGTCCGGTCAGGTACATTTCCCCCGTCATCTTCGCCCGCTCGAAGGATTCAACAAAACCAGGGGCGTTGACATGTACTTCCACGAGGACGCCCTCGTCGTCCTTACGACCATATGCCTCTATTACCATGCATCCGGAGTCAAGCGCCATGCCTTCGTCCACAAAGGATTTGATTTCCTCCTCATACTTCGGCGCGTGCGGCAGATGACTCAGCACGAAATCAAATGGAACGATCTTCTGCCCATTGAACTCTTCTTCTTCGTGGCTCAGCAGTCCCGCCTCGTACAGCGGCTGGCAGAAATCCATGCCGGCTCCCGCATATTTGAAGTAAGCGTTCTTGCAGCCTTTGAAGTGTGTGTCAGCGTTGAAGCTGTACTGCAGAGGCTCATCATGGCAGTGCTCACGGAACGTAATTCTGCTCTCCATGTACGGATACTGTCTGGTGATCGGTCTTCCGAAGGCAGGCGTATTGATCAGTTTGCCTCCTTCAAAAGCAAGGGCCATCTCGCTCATATCTGTCAGAGCAGTGATTGGTGACCACCAGAACGGCTGGAACCGCTTGGCGATGGCTCCTTCCCAGACGAAGTTGTATATCGTCTCGCATTTATCCAGATAGCGCATAGCGTATTTTGTGGCAGCGCAGATCAGTCCCGGTGCGGAACCTGTGCCGAAGATGGCCAGCTTGCCGATTTCCTTGAACTTCGGACCGTAGAGCTCGAACATGGCGCGAATGCTGCGGTACCAGTTGAGGGTATCTTCATCCTCGAAATCCGGTTCATCGCCTGCTGCGATGGCCGCCTTTCCCAGGTCGCTCTCCGCCCACATTTCACCGAGGGCCGTCGTACCCGCATAGTCCTGATAATTCGCCTTCACGATCAGGGCTGCGTCCAGCACATTCTGCGTGCACTCCAGAGGCAGTCCGTTGAGGATCAGGTCCACGCCTTCCGCCGCCGCGACGATGCTGTCCAGATCGTGGGCATCCACAAAGGCCCCCTTCGCCTTCGTCAACTGTCCAACCAATGTATCGACCGCCTGCTGGTCGTAATCAGCGCAGATGATTTCGCCGACTTCCGGCTCCGCGTCAAGTTTTCTTGCCGCCGTGCTGCCCTGTGCGCCAACGCCTAATACAAGTATTTTCTTCATGTCTGTTACCTCATTCTAGTATTAATATACAACAGTTATTATATTGCAAAAGCATCAAAAAAAGAAGAGGACAAAGCCCGAAAGCTTTGTCTTCTTCTAAATCCTAGTCCAATTTGCCTGGATTATTTGGTTAAATATTCGTCCATCGACGCTGCAGCAACTTTGCCTGCGCCCATGGCCTTGATAACTGTAGCCGCGCCTGTTACCGCGTCGCCGCCGGCGAAGATGCCGTCGCGGTTGGTTGCAGCTCCGTCGTCTGTACCGATGCCGCCTCTCTTGTTGGCTTCCAGCTGATCTGTCGTATCGAGGATCAGTGTGTTCAGCTTTGTTCCGATGGACATGATGACCATGTCAACAGGAACCTCAAAGTTGGAGCCTTCGATTGGAATCGGTCTTCTTCTTCCGGAAGCATCCGGCTCACCCAGTTCCATCTGTACGCATTCGATGGCTCTGACGTTGCCGTCTTCATCGCCGAGAATCTGTACAGGGTTGTGGAGCAGTTTGAAGATACATCCTTCTTCGATCGCGTGGTGGACTTCCTCAGCTCTTGCCGGGAGTTCCTCCATGCTTCTTCTGTAGATGACGTAGACTTCCTTGGCGCCCATTCTCTTGGCGCATCTTGCTGCGTCCATCGCTACGTTTCCGCCGCCTACGACAGCGATTCTGTCACCGTGCATGATTGGCGTATCATACTCAGGCAGATACGCCTTCATGAGGTTGATTCTGGTCAGATACTCGTTGGCGGAGCAAACACCAATCAGGTTCTCACCCGGAATGTTCATAAAGGACGGCAGTCCTGCCCCGGTTCCGATGAATACGGATTCGAAGCCTTCTTCCTTCATCAGCTCGTCGACTGTGATCGCTCTTCCGACGACCGCGTCAGTGACGAACTTGACGCCCTTCGCTTCCAGCTTGGATACTTCAGCTGCCACGATTTCCTTCGGCAGTCTGAACTGAGGGATTCCGTAAACGAGTACGCCGCCTGTTTTGTGGAGCGCTTCGAATACCGTGACCTCATATCCTTTGTTCACCAGATCGCCGGCACATGCCAGTCCCGCAGGACCTGCGCCGATGATGGCAACCTTGTGTCCGTTGGTCTCGACCGGCTGGATCTCTTCGTCGCCGTAGTGAGCAGCGTGCCAGTCAGCTGCGAATCTTTCGAGTCTTCCGATTGCGACCGGTTCGCCCTTGGCACAGCGTGTGCAGACGCCCTGGCACTGGTTTTCCTGTGGACAGACTCTTCCGCAGATAGCAGGCAGTGAACTGTCTTCTGAAATAATCTGATATGCTTCTTCAAATTCTCCAATCGCGATCTGCGCGATGAAGTCTGGAATCTTGATGTTTACAGGACAACCTGAAACGCAAGGCTTTTTGCGGCACTTGAGGCATCTCATGGCCTCTCTGATCGCCATTTCTTCTGTGTAGCCTTCTGCGACTTCCAGGAAGTTCTTGTTTCTGACGTCCGGCGCCTGTTCAGGCATCGGGTTCTGTTCTTTTACGAGATTAATCATGGTAACGAACACCTCCTGTCAATCTGCATACGTGGGCTCTGTCTTCCGCCTCCTGATCCTTGTAGTAGTTGGATCTCTTGATGAGGTCGTCCCAGTCTACCAGTGAACCGTCGAATTCAGGACCGTCGACGCAGACGAACTTGTCTTCTCCGCCGATCTTGCATCTGCATCCGCCGCACATTCCCGTACCGTCGATCATGTAGGCGGTCAGGGATGCGATGGAGTGGATACCGTAGTCCTGAGCCATCTTGCAGGTGAACTTCATCATCATCGGAGGTCCGACCGCAACGATCTCATCATACTCTTTTCCTGATTCGATCAGCTCCTTCAGCTTGTCGGTGGTAAATCCTTTTTCGCCGTATGATCCATCGTCTGTCATCATGTACAGGTTGTCAACGCCGGCTCTGAATTCATCCTCGAGGATGACTAGATCCTTGCTCTTGTAGCCGCAGATCATGTCGACTTCTACGCCGTGATCATGCATGCCGCAAGCCAGAGGATATGCCAGAGCGTTTCCTGTACCGCCGCCGACGACGCAGACCTTCTTCAGGCCGTCCATCTCAGTCGGCTTGCCGAGAGGTCCTACAACGTCCAGCAGAGCGTCGCCCTCCTGGAGCTGTGACATGAGCATGGTTGTTCTTCCAACCGCCGCGAAGATCAGATCGATCGTTCCTGCTTCAGAATCGTGACCTGCCATCGTGAGCGGAATTCTTTCACCGTATTCATCGGTGATCAGTATAACGAACTGTCCCGGTTTCGCCTTGCGAGCTACGAGAGGAGCTTCAATTACAAGCCAGAACATGTTATCGTTCAACTGTCTTCTTTTAACTACTTTAAACATTGAATCTACTCCTTTCTTAGTTATTCTCAAGGCCCTTCTTCTGGGCAATCAGTTTCCTGTATCTTTCCATAGCGAACTTCTCTGATTC
>JAILDT010000005.1 GCA_024689085.1 Clostridia bacterium
ATCATTCCATGCCGGGCCTGCAATGCCTGCGGATGCATGAGCCGCTGTATCTTTGCGGATGATTCTCCGGAGATCAACGCGGCGGTCGAGGCGGCTGATGTGCTGATCTTTGCGACGCCGGTTTACTGGTGGGGCATGACAGCGCAGCTGAAGCTGATCATCGACAAGTTCTACGCCCGCGCGACAAAGCTCAAAGGCGGCAAGAAGATTGGAACGGTCGTAATCGGCGGTGCGGAACTCGACAATCCTGAGTTTGCAATCATTCAGAAGCAGTTTGAATGCATCGCGGATTATCTGGAATGGGATGTTGCGTTTGCGAAATCCATCGAGGCCTATGATCCGGGAGATCTGTCGGCAGATGAAGAGACGCTGGCGGAGCTGGAAGCCTTTGGCGCAGCGCTATAGATTCTCTGTAAAGAACGTGACGACGCGGTTCATGATTTCATCTTTGATGGCGGAGTGTTCATAAGACATCTCGTAGCCGTGGCCGTCGTCAGTCGTCACTTCATAGATTGAGACGTTGGAATAGGCATGGGCACAGTCGAGACTGGTTTTCGGTTCGACGACTGTGTCCTTTGTATTGTAATAGACCATGACCGGCTTATCGCCAAACTTGTCGCCGGTCAGGGCAGGATTGAACTTGTAGTAATCTTCAAACCACTTTGGCGTCAGGGTCAGTTTGCCGCGCACAACACTGCCGTCACGGTCAGCTGCTGCACGCAGCGCATCCCATTTTTTCTGTCCGCCCATGTAATGGATCAGCGCGTACTCGTTTCCGGCCGGCGCGATGAGGGCCATGGCCTTGTAGTCGATGCCGCCCCAGCTTTCGTTACCCATGACCATAGCGATGCGGCCGCCGAAGGACCTGCCGTAGACACCGATGCGGTCTTTGTCCGCGTTGTAGTGATCCAGAGCGTAGTTGATCGCCAGCATGTTGGATTCCAGCATATCGGAGATGGTGTATTCATTGACACGGCCGGACTTGTCCTTTGCGAGGGCTTCCTCGGGATCATCGGTCAGGCATCGGTTGAAGTCCACGCGCACCGCAGCGATTCCGTTTGCCGCGAGCATTTCGGAGAGCTCCCGGG
Source organism: Clostridia bacterium (assembly GCA_024689085.1). Classification (GTDB taxonomy): domain Bacteria; phylum Bacillota; class Clostridia; order Peptostreptococcales; family Anaerovoracaceae; genus Lentihominibacter. The sequence goes on from JAILDT010000005.1 coordinate 1,089, forward strand.
CGCCGCCGCTGTTGATGGCGCCATAGATGCCGTGGGAAATGGAGACGAGCGGGTACGGACCTTCGATGTCAGGAGCGACGATCTCGCCGTAGGTGTAGGTGCCGTCTTCGTTTTCGAGGAAGAAGTCTTCCGTGACCGTGTCATAGATTGCAGACGTATCGTTATTCGACGATGTATCGCCGCAGCCCGTCAATAGGAGAGCAAACGCAAAAGCAAGACAAAGAACTGCCGCAGCAGGTACGGCAGTTCTGTTTGTTGATCCACTTTTGTGCTTATTTTGCTTCTTCATTCTTTTTCAGATATTTTCCTTCGAGCCAGCTCGTGATGACGGAAGCCCGCAGCGGTCCTTCCGTCAGCAGGTCGTAAAGCTTGACCCAGAACGGTGCAGCAAGGGATATGCCAGTCAGCAGTGCGCTGCCCCATACGAGCACGTAGAAGATTACCAGATTTTTCGGGCATCCACCCATGAGCGGTTCCATGATGCCGGACAGACACAGAGCGAAGACGCCCGCGATGGACAGTACCGTGATGACAATCGAGACGGCCCAGTTATTATGCTTCTTGTGCAGCAGGGAGATTCCTGCAAACCAGGCGACGATCAGGGAGCCGATAACGCCAGCGTAGATGCCTTTCTGTGTAATCACGTGGCGCAGTCCCAGATGGAACAGGTAGATCGGCATGGTATTCGTACCGATGTAGCAGAGGAAGTTCTGCTTCGACGGCAGAATGTTGACCATGAAGACGATCCATCCGCTGGCCAGACAGAAGACCAGCAGTCTCCAGAGGGCATCCGTATACCACGGCATGCCGAAGTGGCTGCAGTCCGTCTTGAGCAGGAACCATCCGAGCTTCGGGCCATGATACATGAGCCAGATAGAGATGGCCACGAGCACTGCGCCGAGAAGTCCTACAATGACCGGTTTCTTCTTGAGTGTTCTGACGGTATCCAGTGTCTCCTTGGAACAGTAGTACCCAATCATGAAGAACGGGAAGTAGGAGAAGACACGGCCCAGGGCCATGAACTGCCCGAACGGCAGCCAGCCCGCGGCGAACATCATGAAGATGCTCATCGGCAGCGCCCACTTGAACTTGACGATCTCCACCAGGAAGTAACGGTACAGGAACAGGGCGACCAGGAACCATAAGGCAAAGGACGGGGTCAGGTATCCGAAGTAGTGTCCGATTGGACAATCGAAGCCCCATGCCGCGATCATAGTAATCGTTGTGAATACCAGATACGGCCACAGGATGCCGCGGAAGGCGGTTTCCCTCGCCCGCTCCGGTTTCTTGGAAAAGTAGCCGGACAAAAACATGAATGCCTGCATCACGAAGACGTTAATCGTAATGTAGACGAATCCGGTCGGGGATGTGTGCGAGAATCCCGCGCCGCCCCACATGACCGCGTACCAGTTGCCTGAGGCCTTGGTGAAGTGGGAGATCGGGATCGACAGCATCAGAATTCCCCGGAACGTGTCGAACATGTAGTCACGTTCCTTTTTCGTGGTGATAGTTTCTGCTTTTGGTTCAGCCATCGCTGTTCCTCCTGTAACGTATAGATTTTGCAGTATGATTTTAGTGCCTTTCCAGCACAGTCGAAAAGACGACCTGCGTTTCCGTCTTTCCGAATTCCTGCAGCTGGCCGATGAAGGTATCCAGGTCAGCCGTCGATGGGAATACCACCTTGAGCAGCATGGAAAATGGGCCAGTGATGTGGCTGCATTCCAGAATCGAATCTTCCTTCTGCACGAAGTCGTAGAACTTGCGCTGATCTTCCGGCAGAACGGAGATCATGATGAAGGCCTTGATTCTGTAACCGATCTTCTCCAGATCGATATCCGTAAAGTAGCCTTTGATGTAACCTGCTTTTTCCAGATTGTCCATGCGTGTCGCCAGCTCATCAGAGGTGATTCCGATTTCGCCCGCGAGTCGTTCGACCGGCATACGGGCGTCTATTTTCAGCAGATTCATGATCTGCACATCCATTTCATCGATAGTCATTGTAATGCTCCTTTCCTATCCGCGGGATGGGCCAGCCTCCAGAATCTCCTTCGGCATGTCCGGATACTTCCGCGCAAAATTATCTATGAACATATCGGCCAGTTTGTCAGCCTGTCTGTCGTACGCCTCCTTGTCCTCCCAGGTGTTCCGCGGGATCAGGATCTTCGATGGCACGTCCGGAACGCTGACAGGGATCTCAAGATTGAAGCGGTCATCGTGCACGTATTCGGCTCTTGCGAGATCGCCGTTGAGCGCGGCAGTGACCATGGCTCTTGTGTAAGCCAGTTTGATGCGGTTTCCCACGCCGAACGGGCCGCCGGACCAGCCGGTGTTCACCAGATAGACCTGGGTGCCGTACTGATCAAGACGCTCACCGAACATCTGCGCGTATTCTTCCGCGCGCAGCGGCATGAACGGCTCGCCGAACAGTGTCGAAAACGTCGGCTGCGGTTCCTTGACGCCGCGTTCCGTTCCCGCCAGCTTGGCTGTGAAACCAGTCACGAAGTGGTAGATGGCCGCGTTGCGTGTGAGCTTCGAGATTGGAGGCAGCACGCCGAAGGCATCCGCCGTCAGGAACAGCACTACCTTTGGAATACCGCCCCGTCCGCTTTCGCTCGCGTTCGGAATGAACTCGATCGGATAGCCCACGCGGGTGTTTTCTGTAAGGGACCGGTCGGAGTAATCCGGCACGTGATCTTCGTCAGTGACTACGTTTTCGAGCACGGAACCGAAGTGGATGGCCCGGTAGATTTCCGGCTCCTTGGCTTCCTCCAGATCGATGCACTTAGCGTAGCAGCCGCCTTCGAAATTGAAGATACCTTCTTCCGACCAGCCGTGCTCATCGTCTCCAATCAGTTCACGGACCGGGTCGGCGGAGAGGGTGGTTTTGCCTGTCCCCGACAGTCCGAAGAAGACGGCCGTATCGCCGGTCTCCGGATCCATGTTGCAGGAGCAGTGCATCGGCAGCACATCCTCTTCAACAGGCATGGCGTAGTTCATAATCGAGAAGACAGTCTTCTTGATCTCGCCGGAATACTGAGACCCTGCGATGATAGCGAAGTGCGCGTCGTAGTCGATGATGATCGCGGCCTCTGAATTGATACCGTAACGCTTCGCGTTGACTTTGTAGCCCGGTGCAACGAGGATGGTGTAGTCCGGTTCGCCAAAACGGTGCAGTTCCTCTGCGGTCGGTCTGACGAGCAGGTCGCGGATAAAGAGATTCTGCGACGGCAGCTCGTTGATGACGCGGAATTTGCGGCGGTACTTCGGATCCGCTCCTGCAAAACCATCAAATACATACACTTCATGTCCGCCGAGAAAAGCGGCCATCTCGTTTTTGATGGCGTTGAACACGTCGCGCCCGATTGGATGATTCACATCACCCCAGTTGATTTTGTCGTGTACGCCGTCCGTATCCACGATGTATTTATCGTGCGGCGAACGGCCGGTAAATTTACCTGTCGTAACCGCCAGGGCTCCTGTGTCCGTGAGGATACCTTCGCCGTTCCGGATCGCTTTCTCGATCAGGACCGTTGGGCTGAGATTCCGTCTGACAGAAGACGCCTTAATGCCCAGTTCCGACAGGCCGTAATTCTCGCTGTAGCTCTCGTGGATCGTCACCGCCCGCTGGTTTTTCTTCGCTATGGACGGATCGATCATGAAGAAACTCTTTTTAAGATTGTCGTCCTTGTTGTTCATAACATTTATCCTCCGACGCAATTATAGCACGGGGCGCAGTATACGAACAATGTTGGATTGTGATATAATCCAGGTAGATTCCAGTTAAAAAAGGAGGTTCATCAAATGGTATCAAAGAAAGTAAAAGATCTGCTCAACAATCAGGTCAACGCGGAATTCTATTCAGCGTATCTGTATCTCGACTTTTCAAACTATTACAAAGACGCCGGTCTGGATGGGTACGCCAACTGGTATATGATTCAGGCGCAGGAGGAGCGCGATCACGCACTGCTCTTCATCCAGTACCTGCAGCAGCAGGGCGAGGCAATCGTACTGGAAGCGATCGAGAAGCCGGATAAGAAATACAAGAAATTCATTGATCCGCTCAAGATGGGCGCGGAGCACGAGAGAGTTGTTACGGATTTGATCAACAAGATCTATGCGGCAGCCTATGAGGAGCATGACTTCAGAACAATGCAGTTCCTCGACTGGTTCGTCAAGGAACAGGCGGAAGAAGAAGACAATGCGGACGATAACGTCACCAAGTTCGAGCTCTTTGGCAGCGACAGCAAAGGCCTGTACGAGCTGGATGCTGAGATGAAAGCCAGAGTGTACACGGCACCGTCACTGACATTATAAGACGAAAAAGCAAAAGCAAAAGAAAAGGCCGCGGGTGTGAAACCCGCGGCCTTTTGTCTTGATTGTGGTATAATATCGCCATGAGAGTAATCAAC
>JAILDT010000007.1 GCA_024689085.1 Clostridia bacterium
CAGGGCATCTTCCAGCTGGAAAGCGGCGGAATGACGTCCTTTATGAAGAACCTGAAGCCAGACTGCTTCGAAGATATCGTGGCGGGCATCGCTCTGTACAGACCGGGTCCGATGGCTTCGATTCCGACCTATATCGATAACAAGAAGAATCCGGGACATGTGCAGTATATTCACGAGGCACTGCAGCCGATTCTGGGTGTGACCTACGGATGCATGGTCTACCAGGAACAGGTCATGCAGATCGTCCGCGATCTGGGAGGCTACTCCTACGGCCGTTCGGACCTGGTGCGCCGCGCCATGTCGAAGAAGAAGATGGACGTCATGCTGCAGGAAAAGGAGTACTTCATCAACGGCAAGACGGATGAAGCCGGCAATATTGAAATCGCGGGATGCGTACGCAACGGGGTGCCGCGGCAGGCAGCAGAAGAAATCTTCAACCAGATGATTTCCTTCGCTGAGTACGCCTTTAACAAATCCCATGCAGCAGCCTATGCGGTGCTGGCCTATGAAACCAGCTACCTGAAGACCCACTACCCGGTGGAGTTCATGGCAGCTCTCATGACTTCAGTGATGAGCGATACGAAAGCCATGTCTATGTACATCCGGAACTGTCAGGAGATGGGTATCGAAGTACTGCCGCCGGACATCAATGAGAGCGGGAAGAAATTCACCGTGGTCTACGATCCGGATGATACAGAGAAAAAGCACGGTAAAATCCGTTTCGGACTGCTGGCGATCAAAAATATGGGCGAAGGCCCGTCAGAGGCCATCATCGAATCCAGAGAGCAGAAGGGCAAGCCGTCGGATATCTTCCGGTTCATCGAGAACATCGATATTCACCGCATCAACAAGAAAGCCGTAGAAAGCCTGATCAAAGCAGGCGCACTGGACTGTCTGAACAAGAACAGGGCAGCCCACTTCGGCATCTATGAATCGCTCATGGATGCGGCCCAGAATTCGGCCAAGCACAATATCGCCGGACAGATGTCCCTGTTCCAGACCAATGCGGAAGCGCTGGACGAATCTGTGCAGCACAAGCTTCCGGACGTGAAGAATTTCCCACCGGAGGAGTTGCTGGCCCAGGAGAAGGAAGTCCTCGGCGTATACCTGACGGCCCATCCGCTGGATGAATACGCAGATACCATCGGCAGAATCGTATCTGTCACCACGAAGGATCTGGCTGAGGTCCTGGCTGCCGAGGAGGAAGGTTACACCGGCAACATCACGGACGGCATGAAGGCCGTGATGGCAGGCATCATTACGAGCAAGAAGAATCTCATCACGAAGAATGGCAAGATGATGTCCTTTGTGGAAATGGAGGATATCTTCGGCGCGGTCGAAGTGGTCGTCTTCCCAAACGTCTACGAACTGTGCAGTTCTCTCATTGATGAGGACAGGATCGTCGCAGTTAACGGTCATATCAACTTCAAGGAAGGCGAGATGCCGAAACTGCTGGCGGACAGCGTGATCGACATCCGGCAGGCAGCCGCAGCGCCGCAGCCGCAGCAGGATGACGCGCCGCAGCAGGCCCAGCCGGAAGGTCTGATCAAGATCCGGCTGCCGGAGGGCGATGGCATACACAACATCGAGGAACAGAACAGCCGGAAGCTGGAAGCGATCAGCGCTGTGATGAGAAAATACCCGGGCAGATATCAGGCGATCATCTACTACCCGCAGGGCGGCAGCAGGAGGACCAGTGAGGATCTCTGGGTAACGCCGGATGATGCTTTTGCAAGAGAGATAGAAGAGATAGTCGGAAAGGGCAATTACAAATCATGAAGAAGATAGGAGTACTGACGAGCGGCGGTGATGCGCCGGGCATGAACGCGGCGGTAAGAGCAGCCGTTAGATGCGGCATTGACAGAGGAATGGAAGTCTATGGCATCAAGAGAGGCTACGAAGGCCTGCTTGACGGCGAAATCGTGAACATGAACTGGCAGTCCGTAGGCGACATCCTGCAGAGAGGCGGCACCATTCTCAGAACGGCACGCAGCAGCAGATTCATGGAGGACGAATGGGTGCAGCACGGTGCGAAGATGCTGGAGACCTTCGGCATTGAAGGTCTGATCGTCATCGGCGGCGACGGGTCCTTCCGGGGCGGCGCCGAGCTGGCGAAGAAGGGGATTTCCGTCATGGGCGTTCCGGGAACTATCGATAACGACCTGGCGTACACGGATTACACCATCGGCTTTGACACGGCAGTCAACACCATACTGGGAATGATCACCAACATCAGAGATACTTCCTCAGCCCATGAGAGGACGACCATCGTGGAGGTCATGGGAAGACGCTGCGGAGATCTGGCTCTGTTTGCCGGTCTGGCAGGCGGCGCCGATGTCACGCTGGTGCCTGAGATGGAATGCGATCTCAGTGAGATCTGCCGCAGGGTGCTCGAGGGACAGGCTTCCGGCAAACTTCACAGCCTCATCGTCATGGCGGAGGGGTTCAACATGGACGCGGCGGAACTGGCGAAGACCCTGGAAGAGATGACAGGCAGAGAGGCCCGTACCGTTGTGCCGGGGTACATCCAGCGGGGCGGGAGCCCGACGGAGAAGGACAGGCGTCTTGCTACCGTCATGGCTGCGAAGGCGGTGGAACTGCTCTACAACGATTCCGACAGCAAAGCCATCGGCGTTTCAGCAGGCGAACTGATTGAAATGGATCTGGTGGAAGCGCTGCAGGTGAAGCCAGTATTTCGCGCGGATCTTTATGAACTGGCCAACATACTGGGCAAAGGCAAATAATTGTGATACAATGACGCATGCACAGGAAGAAGGAGAACCTGAATGAATAAACTGAACAGTTTCCTCAGATGGATCTTCGTGATATTCGGAGGATTGTTCCTGCTCCTGGACCTTCTGCCGAAGGAGAAGGCGGCGCAGGATAACAAAGAGGGCTTCGATAACGAAGAATTCGACGACCTATGGTAATGAGAGGACAGAGGAGTTTTTAATGAGAGTACTTACTTTGGCCGGTGGCATCCTGATGGTTGCAACCGGAGTCTTTTGTTTTATAAATCCGGGACAGACTTTTATGACGATGGCTTTTGTCATCGGCAGTGTTATGGTGATCAACGGGCTGATCCACGGCGTTGGATTTTTGCTTGCCAGGGGCAGTTTCGGCATCGGAGACAACAACGGATGGATTCTGATCGACGCGATCCTGACGCTGCTGCTCGGCGTGCTGATTCTCTGCAACCAGCTCACAGTCGACATCGCTATCCCGATGATCTTTGGTATGTGGGTGCTGGTCTCAGGATTGCTTCGTTTCGAGGCGTCCACAAGAATCAACCGTCAGAAGAAGCCCGGGAACTTCAAAGCGGCGCTCATCACGGGTGTCGTGACGATCGTCGTGGGATTGTTCGGATTCATCAATCCTCTGATCACCTACGTTTCAGTTATCATCCTGCTGGGCATCTTCATGGTCGTTCAGGGCGCCAACTCCATCGAGCTGGGCATCAACATGCCGCATAAGGCCAAGGAAGACGCAATGGTATATGTTCCTTCCCATGCTCCGGTGAAGATCGGAGACGATGAGGACGAGAGTCCGGAAGCAGTCGCTGAGAGAATCCAGGCACAGAAGGAGTTTGAGCAGAAGAAAGAGTTCACCATGGCCTTCGGCGAGGGCAACTTCGGCCTCACCAAAGAGGAAGTCGAAAAAGCAGTACAGGAGCTCAAGAAAGAATGATCGAAAACAGAATGATGAAGTATGATCTTGTAATTGCGGGAGGCGGCGCGGCCGGACTGGCTGCGGCTGCTTCTTTTATTAGAGAAACGAAACAGGACGGGGGTGTCAGCCTTTGCATCCTGGAGAAAAACGATGCCCTGGGGCGCAAAATCAACGCCACGGGCGGAGGACGCTGCAACCTGACTAACGAGGCGTGCCCGGGCAAAAACATCACGCTGGATTTTTTTCGCGGACTCGGCATCGAAACCTGGCACGACAGCGAGGGAAGATACTATCCGTACACCAACAAGGCGTCTGACGTGACGAAAGCGCTGGCAGATGCAGTCTGCGGCGCAGATGTTCGCTGCGGTTTCACCATCAAGGTGATTTCCCGCGTTAAGCCTGATGACGGGTCGGAAGGATACTTCATGATCACCGGCACAGGTGCGGACGGCAAGATGGATATGATCTTTGCGGATCACGTGCTGATGGCGATGGGCGGAAAGGCGGGTCCGCAGTACGGGACCACCGGCGATGGCTACACCATCGCACGCGCCTTCGGTCACAGCGTGACCACCGTGTTCCCGATTCTGACCGGCGTTTCATGCGGTGCGGAGGGTGTCGATTTCGCATCTCTGAAGGGTGTCAGGGCGAAGGGAACGGTCATCCTGCATAAGGACGGCAAGCCCATCGTCCGCGATACGGGAGAAATCCAGTTCACAGAGGATGGCATCTCAGGTATCTGTGTGTTCAACCTGACGCCGCATATCAAGGCCGACAAGCGGGAGAAGTTCGAGGATGCGCTGCAGCGGTTCACCATCACGGTGGATCTGGCGCCTGACTTTACGGAAGAAGAGCTGGCAGCGCGGGAGAGCGCCTTCGGCATCCTGACGGAACAACTGGCGGCAGTTTTTGACGGAACCGATGTGTCTACGATCAAGAACTGGCAGTTGAAGATTGACGGAGTAAAGGGCTGGCGTGACGCGCAGGCTACCTGCGGCGGCGTGGCGCTGGATGAAATCAATATGGACACCATGGAGTCGCGGCTGGTACCGGGACTGTACTTCGCGGGTGAGATCATCGACGCCCAGGGACCGTGCGGCGGGTTCAATCTGCAGAATGCCTGGGAAACGGGCATCAAAGCAGCCGGCGCTATTGCAAAAGGCATAAAAAAGGGAGACGAATAGATTGAGATATCGATTCAGTCAACTGAAAATCGATCCGAAGTCGACAGTCGGCGCGAAACTTCCGAAACTGCTGGAGTCAGTATTGCGCAGGGAGATCCGGCGCAAAACCGGGCGGAAGGATGCGGAAATCGGCAATCTGGAGATTGTTCGGGAGTCCATCGACGCGCGGAAAAAGCCGGATGTGAAACTTGTCTACACGGTGGATTTCGACTGCGACGAGAAACTGCCGTTTGACGCGGCGAAACGCGAGACATACCGGGTTCCGGTGCCTGGTGAAAAACCACGCCGCAGACCGGTTGTGGTTGGCTTTGGCCCTTGCGGGATGTTCGCGGCGCTGATTCTCGCGGAAGCAGGGCTTCAGCCTATCGTCATCGAACGAGGCAAGTGTGTGGAAGAGCGCGTCGCCGACGTGGAGCGCTTCTGGGCGCAGCTGGGGGCAGCGGACAGTGCTGCGGAAGCAGCGCCTGATCCGGAGTCGAACGTACAGTTCGGCGAGGGCGGCGCAGGCACGTTCTCCGATGGCAAGCTGACTACGGGCATCAAGGATATCCGCATTCGGAAAGTGCTCGAGGAATTCGTAGAAGCCGGGGCCGATCCGGCCATTCTGTACAGGCACAGACCCCACATCGGAACAGATAAACTGCAGGAAATCGTACCTGCAATCAGGAAAAAGATCGAAACACTGGGCGGTGACGTGCGGTTCAGCACCCGCCTGGAGGATTTGGCATTGGAAGAAGGGCGCCTAAAGGGCGTTTACGTGAGTGGCGGCTCGTTCATCGAAACGGAACGCGTGATTCTGGCCATCGGCCACAGCGCCAGAGATACCTTCCAGGTGCTCAGGGAGCGTGGCTTTGCCATGGAGCAAAAGCCATTTTCTATCGGCGTGCGCATCGAACATCCGCAGAAGATGATCGACGAGAGCCAGTACGGAGACCCGGAACTCGCGGAGATTCTGGGACCGGCGGACTACAAACTGAGTTACCGCTGCGCTGACGGTACAGACCGGCAGGGACGCGGCGTGTACACCTTTTGCATGTGTCCGGGAGGGCAGGTAATCAATGCGTCGACAGAGGAGGGCACTTCGGTGACCAACGGCATGAGCGTGAGCGGCAGGGACAGCGGCTGGGCCAACAGCGGACTGCTGGTGGACGTGCGGACCGATGATTTCGACGGAGAGGATCCGCTGGCGGGCGTGGCGTTTCAGAAGAAGTACGAGCGGCTTGCCTGGGAGAACAGAACGAGAGGCGGAATGGCCCGGTCGACCTACGGGGACTTCCGCAGGAACGAAGATCCGGTCAGAAAGAGCCTTCCTGCTTTTGCATCGGATGCCATACTGGAAGCCATGCCTGTGTTTGGGCGGAAACTGCAGGGGTTTGATCGGGACGATGCGAAACTCACGGCAGTGGAGTCACGCAGTTCGTCGCCGGTGCGGGTCCTGCGGGACGAAAACCTGGAAGCCATCGGATTTGAAGGCGTGATTCCGGCCGGCGAGGGTCCGGGATACGCAGGCGGCATCATGTCGGCTGCGGTCGATGGAATCCGGGCGGCCGAGAAGGTGATCGAAGCAACATAATTGTGGAAAATGCGGGCCGGTGTCCGTATAATAGTGATATGGAAATGAACACACTGAGAATGGATAATAATACGTTTGAAACCATTCCCCTGGACGACAGTGTCGACAGGCGGGAACTTTTTGGCGGCATGGATCAGAATCTTCGCAATATTGAGGAAATGTTCGGCGTGACGATCATACAGCGGAGCGACGGACTTCTTATCAAAGGCGGACAGTCTGACACGGGCGTGGAGCACGCGGCCGCCATCCTTAGAGAAATGATCGAGACGATCAGAAAGGGCGAGGTATTGGATCAGCAGAAAGTAGGATACATCACGGATCTGGAGGAGAACGGCATCTCCTACAACAGGCAGACCGAGGACGCCAAACTGGACAGGGAAATCATCTGTTTCACCCATGATGGCAAACCCCTGCGTCCAAAGACCATCGGGCAGAGGGACTATGTCAGAATGATCCGGAACCGGGACATTGTCTTCGGCATCGGACCGGCGGGAACCGGCAAAACGTACATTGCTGTCGCCATGGCGGTCCAGGCGTTCAAAAACAAAGACGTACAGAAGATCATTTTGGCCAGGCCGGCTGTGGAGGCAGGCGAGCGTCTGGGATTTCTGCCGGGCGATCTGCAGGAAAAGGTCGATCCGTACCTGCGGCCGCTTTACGATGCCCTGTATGACGTGCTGGGCAGAGAGAGCGCGCTCAGACTGAAGGAGAAGGAAGTCATCGAAGTCGTGCCGCTGGCCTATATGAGAGGCAGGACGCTGGACAATTCCTTCATCATCCTGGACGAGGCTCAGAATACGACGCCAGAGCAGATGAAGATGTTCCTGACCAGAATGGGATTCGGTTCCAAAGTCGTCGTGACCGGCGACATCACTCAGATCGACCTGCCGAGAGGCAAGCGGTCCGGGCTTGTTGAGGCGCGAAAAGTCTTAAGAGACGTGGATGACATCGGTTTCTGCTACCTGAAAGAGGTGGACGTGGTGAGACACCAGCTGGTCAAGAAGGTCATCAGTGCCTACGATAAGTACTACAGAGCGCACCCGCCGAAGGACGAAGAGGAGTAAGCATGGAGATCATTGTGAACGACGAATGTGCTGTGACGGCGCAGATGATGGATAAACTCAGAGAGGCGGCTTCCGCATGCACGGATCTGGATGTGGAGATCAGCCTTTCTTTTGTTTCTCTCGATGAGATACACGAGCTGAACAGGGACTACAGAGGTGTCGACCGGCCGACAGATGTTCTGTCCTTCCCGATGTTTGAGAGCATCGGGGAGCTGGAGGACGCCTGCGGCGAACGCGAGGAAGAAGGACAGCCGGTGCCTCTCGGCGACGTAGTCATCTGTATGGATAAGATCATCGAGCAGGCGGAGGAATTCGGACACACCAGAGAGCGGGAAACGGTTTACCTCTTCACCCACAGTGTGCTGCACCTGCTCGGATACGACCACGAGACCGAGGACGACAGGAAACAGATGCGGGCGCGGGAAGAGGAAATCATGGATGCGATCGGACTGGGAAGAGAGACAGCAGGAGAGGAGACAGAGACACAATGAAATCAGGATTCGTTGGAATCATCGGAAGGCCGAACGTAGGAAAATCTACGCTGCTCAACGCCATCCTGGGTGAGAAAATCGCCATCACAACGGAAAAACCCCAGACGACGAGGAACACCATCCGGGGCATCTATACGCATTATGCGGAAAACGAGGACGAGGACGATGTTCAGATCGTCTTCATTGATACGCCGGGCATCCACAAGCCGCGGAACAAGCTGGGCGAATATATGACAGAATCGGCGATCAACACCTTCAGTGAAGTTGACGCAATTATATTTATCGTCGACGATGCTTTGAGCAAAGGCCCCGGCGACAAGTACATTCTCAACCTGCTGAAAGAGACGGACACTCCGAAGATTCTGGTGATCAATAAGATCGATCAGATTGGGCCGGATGCTTTTGCAGAAATTTACCGGGAGTATGAAGAGACTGGTGTTTTTGCGGAGATTCTCGGCACGGCGGCCATCGACGGGACACATGTCGAAGACGTCATCAAGGCGGCGGCGGGCTTTATGGAGGAGGGACCGATGTTCTTCCCGGATGACATCGTGACCGAAAACCCTGCCAGATTCATCGTCAGTGAGATCATCCGCGAGAAGATCCTGCTTTATCTGCAGGACGAGGTTCCGCACGGCGTCGCGGTGGAAATCGAGCAGTATGAGGAAGAGGACAACCTGACGAGGATCGGGGCGGTCATCTACTGCGAACGGAAATCCCATAAAGGAATGATCATCGGCAAGGGCGGCAGGAAACTCAAAGGCATCGGCAAGAGCGCCCGCCAGGAGATCGAAGCGCTGCTGGGGACGAAGGTGTTCCTGGAGACATGGGTCAAGGTGAGAGAGAACTGGAGAGACAGCGATATCGCGCTCACCAATTTCGGATACAGAGATTAAAGGCAGATACGGAATGATGAAGGCGGATACGGAGGGCATCGTCCTCCGGGAGACAAAAACTTCATACAATCGCCGCATGCTGCTGCTGTTCACCAGGGAGTACGGCGTGATCAGCGCAGGCACGAATCTGGGCGAACGGGGCAAAAGCAAGAGCGCCCTGGCGCTGCAGCACTTTACCTTCGGACGCTACGCCCTCCACAGGGGAAGAAACAGCTACAACATCGACGGGGCGGAAGTCGTCAGAAGTTTCTACGGCATCGGCGAGGACGTGGACAAGTACTTCAATGGATCCTATGTGCTGGAATTCACGGCCAAGGTGCTTCATCCGGAAGTGCCCATGCCGGGCGTCTTCGATTTGCTGATCGATTTCTTCGATCTGCTGGAACGCAGAGAGAAGGGGTTCGGAACGCTGGTTCTGGCGTACCAGATGAAACTGCTCAGGTATATGGGGGTGCCGCCGGTGCTGGACAGATGCGCCGTCTGCGGGGCGCCGCCGGGCGAGTGGTTCAGTGTGGAAGACGGCGGCCTGATCTGCGATGCGTGCAGGCAGAAAATCATGGCGGAGGAAGGTGAGAATTCGGCGCATGGTGCATTGATTTACCATGTGAGTTTTGATATAATCAATGCGTTAAATTTTATTCATATGAATTCGTTGAAAAAGCTAGAAAATATTGCATTGAACGAGGATACAGGCAGGACGCTGCAGAAGATAATCAGGGAGTATGCAGCATATCATCTGGATGCCTCGAATATAAAGAGCGAAAGTATGGTTTAGAATGGGAGGATTACAATGGAAATCACACTGGAAAAAATCGAATTAGTCAAAGACAGAACAGGCGTGACGTACGCCGAAGCGAAGAAGGCGCTCGAAGATGCTGACGGCAGCGTAGTAGATGCGATCATCGCCATCGAAGAGACAGTGAACTCCGGGGACAAGAAGAGAGCCTTCGGAGAAAAGGGAGAAGCTCTTTTTGCAAGCCTTAAGAGTCTGGTTAAGAAAGGCAACGTTGCCAGAATCCTGGTCAAGAAGGACGGCGACAACATCCTGAATGTTCCTGTTAACGCAGGTATTCTGGGAATCTGCATCGCACCGCTGGCTTCCGTAGTCGCAATCGTAGCCGCATTCGGATTCAAATGCAGCATCGAGGTTGTGAAAACAGACGGAACGATCATCGACGTCAGCGACGCTGTTACCGACAAAGTTTCTCAGGCAGCCGAATTCGGCAGCGATAAGTTCGAGGAACTGAAGGGCAAAGGCAAGGACTTCTATGACAAGGCCAAGGAAAGCGACATCTATGATAAGGCCAAGGATAAGGCGCAGGACATCTACGACAAGGCGAAGGATACAGACATTTATGACAAGGCCAAGGACAAGGCGCAGGATCTGAAGGACAAGGCCGAAGATATCTATGACAAGGCCAAGGATACGGACATCTACGACAAGGTCAAGGATGCGGCCGGCGACCTGAAGGGCAAGGCTGAGGATATCAAGGACGATCTGAAAGACAGAATCGCCAAGGAAGCAGAAGAGGCAGAAGAAGTTGTTGAAGAAGCGGCAGAAGCTGTTGAAGAAGCGGCAGATGACGCGGTAGATGTTAAAGCTGTATTTGAAGAAGAAATTAAGAACGAAGAAGAATAATGACCACAGAAGTATCGACAGAAGTCACAATGGATAAAATCACAGCTCTCGCCAAGAACAGAGGGTTTATTTTCCCCGGTTCCGAGATATATGGAGGGCTGGCTAACACATGGGATTACGGCCCTTTGGGCGTTGAGCTTAAGAACAACATCAAGGATGCGTGGCGCAGGAAGTTCGTGCGTGAATCAGAGTACAACGTAGGACTTGACGCCGCCATCCTGATGAATCCCGAAACATGGGTAGCGTCGGGACACGTCGGAGGTTTTGCGGATCCTCTGATCGACTGCAAAGCCTGCAAGGCGCGTTTCCGCGCGGACAAGCTCATTGAAGACTATCTTCACGAACAGGGACAGATGGATGTCCAGGTCGACGGATGGTCCAATGAGAAACTTGAGCAGTTCATAACTGAAAACGGAGTAAAGTGTCCGGAATGCGGCAAGACAGACTTCACAGGCATACGTCAGTTCAATCTGATGTTCAAAACATTTCAGGGAGTCACTGAGGAATCCACTGCTGAGATTTATCTCAGACCGGAAACCGCACAGGGCATTTTTGTCAACTTCAAAAATGTGCAGAGAACGGCCAGAAAGAAGCTTCCGTTCGGAATAGCCCAGGTAGGAAAATCATTCAGAAATGAAATTACGCCGGGAAACTTCATCTTCAGAACCAGAGAGTTCGAGCAGATGGAGCTGGAATTCTTCTGCAAACCGGGTACAGAGCTCGAGTGGTTCGGATACTGGAAGAACTACTGCGCTGATTTCCTGAGAAATCTGGGAATCAAGGAAGAACACATGAGACTCAGAGATCACGATCCTGAGGAACTCTCCCACTACAGCAACGCCACGACGGACATAGAGTTCCTGTTCCCGTTCGGATGGGGCGAACTGTGGGGAGTCGCATCGAGAACAGATTTCGACCTGATGGCTCATCAGACTCATTCTGGTCAGGACATGACTTACATGGATCCTGAGACGAATGAGAAGTTCGTGCCGTACTGCATTGAACCGTCAGTAGGCGTAGAGAGAATGCTGCTCGCGTTCCTCGTTGACGCTTACGATGAAGAGGTTCTTACGGATGACAAAGGCAAGGAAGATGTGCGCAAGGTGCTGAGACTGCATCCTGCGCTGGCGCCTTTCAAAGCCGCAGTCCTGCCTTTGAGCAAAAAGCTTGGCGCGGCAGCCGAGCCGATTTATCATGAGCTGCAGAAGCACTTCATGGTCGACTACGATACTGCAGGTTCCATAGGCAAGAGGTACAGACGTGAGGATGAGATCGGCACGCCGTTCTGCATCTGCGTCGACTTCCAGACAGTCGGGGATGACAACACGCCGGCGGACGGCTGCGTCACAGTAAGAGACCGCGACACCATGGAACAGGTCAGAATCCCGATCAGCGAAGTCAGATCATACATCGAGGAGAGACTCGAGTTTTAATTCTGTCATTCAATATTGTTATCAAATTTTGTAAATATATGAGGAGAGCAAAAAATGGGAAAGTTTGTTTATTCATTCAATGAAGGCTCAAAGGACATGAGAGACCTTCTGGGAGGAAAAGGCGCCAACCTGGCCGAGATGACAAAGATCGGTCTGCCGGTACCTTTCGGCTTCACAGTAACAACTGAAGCTTGCACAAGATATTATCAGGAAGGCCAGACTATCGGTCAGGATATCGTTGATGATATCTACGTAAAGCTGGCTGATCTGGAAGCGGTAACTGAGAAGAAGTTCGGCGACGCGTCAAATCCTCTTCTCGTATCGGTTCGTTCCGGCGCTAAGATCTCAATGCCTGGCATGATGGACACCATTCTGAATCTGGGACTCAACGACGAGACAGTTGAAGGACTTGCGGATCTTACAGGCAATCCTCGTTTCGCATATGATTCCTACAGAAGATTCATCCAGATGTTCGGCGATGTCGTAATGGGCATCAGCAAGAGCAAGTTCGATGAGATTTTCGACGGACAGAAAGCAAAGAAGGGCGTTGAGTTCGATCTGGGACTCGACACTGATGACCTGAAGGAAGTCATCGCAGGCTACAAGGCAATGTACAAAGAGGAAATCGGAAAGGATTTCCCACAGGAGCCAAAAGAACAGCTGATGGAGGCCATCAAGGCAGTATTCAGATCATGGAACACTGAAAGAGCTATCCTCTACAGACAGCTCAATGAGATTCCTGATGACATCGGTACAGCTGTAAACGTACAGTCAATGGTATTCGGTAACATGGGCGACACTTCAGGAACAGGCGTAGCCTTCACAAGATCACCTGTAAACGGCGAGAAGGCAATATTCGGCGAGTTCCTGGTTAACGCTCAGGGCGAAGACGTAGTTGCCGGAATCAGAACACCTCAGCCTATCGCTGAGATGGCTCAGGCATTCCCTGATGTATACAGCGACTTCATGAGAATTTCAGAAGTGCTGGAAAACCACTACAAAGACATGCAGGACATGGAGTTCACAGTTGAGAGAGGCAAGCTCTTCATGCTCCAGACAAGAAACGGCAAGAGAACCGCTCCATCAGCAGTTAAAATCGCTGTTGACATGGTAGGCGAAGGTCTCATCACCAAGGAAGAAGCAATCATGAGAATTGAGCCTGGTCAGATCGATCAGCTGCTCCACCCGATGTTCGATGCTGATGAACTCGCTGCAGCAGAGAAACTGACTAAGGGACTTCCTGCTTCACCGGGCGCTGCATGCGGACAGATTTACTTCAACGCTGCTGACGCTGAAGCAGCTGTTGCCGGAGGAAAGAAAGTTATCCTGGTAAGACTGGAGACTTCACCGGAAGACCTGGCAGGCATGGTCGCTGCTGAAGGTATCCTGACAGCAAGAGGCGGCATGACTTCACACGCTGCAGTAGTTGCAAGAGGCATGGGTAAGTGCTGCGTATCCGGTTGTTCAGAAATCAAGGTCGACGAAGCAGGCAAGACACTGGGAATCGGCGGATACACATTCGGCGAAGGCGACTTCATCTCACTGAACGGAACAACAGGAGACGTTCTCAAGGGTGAAGTAAAGACTGTTCCTCCTGAACTCTCAGGTGACTTCGGAACAATCATGAACTGGGCTGACGACATCAGAACACTCAAGGTAAGAACTAACGCTGATAATCCTAGAGACGCTGCTCAGGCAGTAGAGTTCGGAGCACAGGGCATCGGCCTTTGCAGAACTGAGCACATGTTCTTCGAGGAAGAGAGAATTCCTGCAATCAGAAGAATGATCCTTGCTGACACTGAGGAAGAGAGAAGAGAAGCACTCAGCTTCCTGCTTCCTTATCAGAAGGGCGACTTCAAGGGCATTTACGAGGTAATGGAAGAGAGACCTGTAACAATCAGACTCCTCGACCCACCTCTCCACGAGTTCATTCCGCACACTGATGAAGAGCTGCATGAACTTGCTGATTTCATCGGCAAGCCATACGAGAAGGTTGCCAAGAAGGCAGAAGAACTCCACGAGTTCAACCCTATGCTCGGTCACAGAGGATGCAGACTTGCGGTTACATATCCTGAAATCGCTGAGATGCAGGCAGAGGCTATCATCACTGCTGCCATCGAAGTCAGAAAAGAGAAGGGATTTGACATCATTCCTGAGATCATGATTCCGCTCGTAGGAAGCAAGAATGAGCTGGCTGACGTCAAGAAGACTGTTGTCGCTACAATCGATAAGGTATTCGAGAGAGAAGGAGTATCATTCCCTTACCTGGTAGGTACAATGATCGAGATTCCGAGAGCTGCTCTCACTGCTGATGAGATCGCTGAAGAAGCTGAATTCTTCTCATTCGGAACAAACGACCTGACTCAGATGGGATTCGGTTTCTCAAGAGACGACACAGGCAACATCATCAAGGAATACAAGGCAAAGGGCATCTTCGAAGACGATCCGTTCCAGAGCCTCGACCAGACCGGTATCGGCAAGCTGGTTAAGATGGCTGTTGAAATGGGTAAGAAGACCAGACCTGACATCCACCTTGGTATCTGCGGCGAGCACGGCGGCGATCCTAAGTCCATCGACTTCTGCCACAGAGTTGGTCTGCAGTACGTATCCTGCTCACCGTTCAGAGTTCCAATCGCAAGACTCTCAGCGGCACAGGCAGCAATCAGAAACAAATAATCAGTTACCGGGAAATGCCAAGAAAACGAAATGTCGCAGAATTAGCTGAAAACAGTTAAATAACTGCGAGTTTTAGCCCAATATAACTGAATACAGAAAATAAAGTCGCAGGTTTTGATGTTGAAAGCATCGATTTCTGCGACTTTTCGTTAATATGACATATATTCGTTTACGCGACGGCGACGACGCCGTATGTGATAAGGAATACGACTATTCCGGCGGTGACGACTCCCGCGAAGATTACAGGCACCGCGTTGCGGAGGCGAAGATCGAAGAAGGCCGCTACGAGGGATCCTGTCCATGCGCCTGTTCCCGGAAGGGGAACCGCGACGAGCAGAAAGAGACCGAACATCTCATACTTAACTATCTTTTCGCCGCCCTTGGCTGCCTTTGCTTCGAGCCTTGAAGCGATTCTGTCGAACTTCTCAAACCGGTGCATCCAGTCAAGTATTCTCCGTATGAAGATTATTATGAACGGAACCGGCACCATGTTGCCTATGATGCTGACTATGAGAGCAGTCAGCGGAGTCAGTCCCATGCCCACGCCGATAGGCAGGGCGCCTCTGAGTTCAATTATTGGCACCATGGAAATAAGAAATGTGGCCAGTATCTTACCGGCGTATGTAGTCGTGAACCATGTAATCATGCGTAGATTATAACACATTTTTTCTAACAAAAATGTTCGTGTTTCAGTACATAATGTTGTATAATTAATTCATAGATTATCATTATTATTATCAAGAAAGGAGAGGTGCATAAATGAGAAACAGAAAATGGGGTACTCTGCTGGCCCTTATGATGGTTCTGGCCATGTGCGTATGGACTTTGTCAGCGTGCGGAGGTTCAGGCGGCGATGCTGAAGACCAGGCAGAACCTGAAGCAACAGAAGAAGCAGCAGAGGGTTACACCAATGCAGAAGTAAACTCAGACCTGTCAATGGCTGACGCAGTCAAGGCATATTACGACGCAGTCGACATGGACTACGCGTATGACCTTGGATATGAGCTGGCTTATGACTGGGACAATCTGGCTGAGGCGAACGGCTGGAGATCCGCGGGATCAGACGCGGAGCACGCGACTGCTGACTATCTCGTCAAAGAATGGGAAAAGATAGGTCTTCAGAATGTTGATAAACTGGGATCAACTTGCGACAAGTTCCAGTTCAACAGTTCATCGATGAAGATCGCTGATTCTGACGTAGATTTCCACGGAAACGATCAGAAAGCCGTCGAGGCCGGAACGAACGGACCTGCGTCATATCAGGTGAACGGCACAGATGGAGACCTGACTGCTGAAATCGTAAACTGCAAGACAGGTTTCGAAGCCGACTATGAAGGCAAGGACGTCAAAGGCAAGATCGCTCTCGTACAGGTCGACCAGTCAAATGAAGCATGGATCGACGTTTACATGGAACAGGCTCACAAGGCAGGAGCCGCTGCTCTCGTAACATGGGCAAAGAGCGGTTACGGTGAAGCCGGAACATTCACTACAAACGTACAGGACGTATGTTCAAGCGATCTTCTGCCTACAGTCGCGATAAGCGCTGATCAGGCCAAGAAGGTAAAGAAGGCCATCAAGGAAGGCCACACGGAATGTACTCTTAACGTTGATGCCGAGATGGTTGACAACGGCGGAACTACCTATAATGTAGTCGGAATGATCCCTGGCAAGAACCATGATCAGAAGGTCGTTATCTCAGCTCACTATGACAAGTACTGGTATGGTTTCCAGGATGACTGCTGCGCAATCTCACTGGTAGCAGCGATTGCAAAGGCAATGGTCGATTCAGAATATGAACCTGAGAATGATATCTACTTCATCGCACACGGAGCTGAAGAATGGGGTGTAACAGACTCACAGTTTGACTGGACAACAGGCGCATGGGGTGTCTGCGAAGAGCATTCAGACATTCCTGACAACTGCCTCGCTATGATCAACTGCGAACTGCCTGCATTTACTCCGGCAGAAGGACAGATGTCAATCGTATGTGTTCCGGAATTCAGAAGCCTTGTTAAGACAATGTTCGAATCAGGCCTTGTAACAACAACAGGCAAAGCTGTATTCAACACAAAGCCGGCAGACGCAACGACAATGGAAGATGGTATCACTTACAGAGTGCACGGTGTTCCATATCTGATTAATGGATTTGAAGACCAGACATTTATCTCTCATAACTACCACACCATTG
>JAILDT010000052.1 GCA_024689085.1 Clostridia bacterium
TCGGACAACAGCGCCATCGAACTGACCTGCGATGAGATATACAAGTATTCTAACGCGATCGGCTGGGTGGACATCTGCAAACTGCCGGAAGAGGAGGCGTAATATGTGCGTCGCGATCCCGGGAAGAGTCACGGAAATAAACGGCAGCACGGCCAGAGTGGATTTCAACGGTAATCTGGTCAATGTCAACATCGGACTGGTAGAGCCAAAGGTGGATCAGTATGTTTTGGTGCACGCAGGCTGCGCGATTGAAGTCATGGAGAAGGAACAGGCGCAGGAAATCATCGATCTCTTCGCCGATCTGGAGGCAATGGCGTAATGGAAATCACACAGGTCATCGAGTATCTCAAGAACTATGACGGAAGACAGCTTAAACTGATGGAAGTTTGCGGCACTCACACTGCCGCAATTTTTAAGAACGGCATCCGCGACCTGATCTCGCCGAACATCAGGCTCATCTCGGGTCCGGGCTGTCCGGTCTGCGTCACGCCGACGGCCTTCATCGACAAATGCGTGGAATATGCAAAAGCACCGGACTGCGAACTGCTCACCTTCGGCGACATGATGAAGGTGCCGGGAACCCACGGCAGTCTCTCGGAGAACAAAGCCGCGGACAGGGAAGGCGCAAAGGCAGACATTACGATCATGTACTCTCCGCTGGAAGCCATTGAAAAGGCAAAGGCACATCCGGATATCACCTATGTGGTCGCGGCGGTGGGGTTTGAGACGACGGCGCCGACCTATGCGCTGCTGGTCAAAGAAGCGGCGCGTCAGGGCGTATCGAATATCCGACTTGTCACGGCGCTGAAGACGGCGATTCCGGCCCTGCAATGGATCTGCGAGAACCAGAACGACATCGACGGATTCATCTGCCCGGGGCACGTAAGTGTCATCACGGGCACCCATGTCTACGACGAACTGGCGGCTCAATATGGCAAACCGTTCGTGGTTTCCGGCTTTGAGGCGGAGCACATTCTGGCAGCCATCTATCGGATCGTCAGACAGATCGAAGCAGGCGAGGGACGCGTCGAAAATATGTATCCGAACGCGGTCAAAGAAGACGGTAATCCGAAGGCGTTGCAGGCTATGGATGACGTTTTCACACCGGGAACTGCTATGTGGAGAGGACTCGGACTCATCGAAGGTTCGGGGCTCTATCTGAAGGATGCGTATGCAGCTTACGACGGCGGAAGCCGCGGGCTCGATGAAGATATGAAGCTGCCGGATGGATGCCGGTGCGGCGATGTCATTACCGGCAGGATCAATCCGGATCAGTGTCCAATGTTTGCAGGAGGGAGTTGCACTCCGATGGCTCCGTTCGGGCCGTGCATGGTGTCCAGCGAAGGGTCTTGCGGCATCTGGTACAGAAACAGACACTAAGCGGCGCGAACAGTGCCGACTGGAGGATAATCAATGAAAATCACAATGGCGCACGGCAGCGGCGGCAAGTCCTCTGCCCAGCTCATGAAAGACATATTCGGGAAGCATTTCGAAAACGAGGTCCTGGCGAAGATGGAGGACGCGGCAGTGCTGGAACTTCCTGCGGGAAGAATCGCCTGCAGCACGGACTCCTTTGTCGTGACGCCGCTGGTATTTAAGGGCGGCGACATTGGCAAACTCTGCGTCTGCGGTACGGTCAACGATCTGCTCATGATGGGCGCGGAGCCGCAGTATCTGACCTGCGGGTTCATCCTGGAAGAAGGACTGGAAACGGAGCTCTTGGACCAGATCGTGGAGTCCATGGCGGCACAGGCACGGGAGGCCGGGGTCATCATCTGCGCCGGCGACACGAAGGTCGTTGAAGGGAACGGAGGTCTCTACATCAATACGACCGGTATCGGGTTGATTCCGGAGGGACGTGATGTGAGCAGCGCCAACTGCCGGGAAGGCGACGTGATTATCTGCTCGGGCAATCTGGGCGATCACCATGCCTGCATCCTGAGCCACAGGATGGAAATCGAAAATGACATCAGAAGCGACTGCGCAGCGCTGAACGATATTGTCGATGCGCTCTTCGCAGCTGGTATAGATGTGAAAACCATGCGCGACGTGACGCGCGGCGGTCTGGGAACTGTCATCAATGAGATCGCAGAAAGCTCCTCCTGCAGAATTGAACTGGACGAGGAAACGATACCTGTCAGCCCGCAGGTGAAAGGGTTTTCAGATATCCTGGGGCTGGATCCGCTCTACATGGGAAACGAAGGAAAGATGATTGCGGTCGTGCCTGCTGCGCAGGCGGACGAAGCTGTTTCGGCTATGCGCCGGACAGAACACGGCAAAGACGCCGTGGTGATCGGACGCGTACTGGAAGGAGAAGGAGCGTACATCAAAACGCACCTGGGAGCCACCCGCAGATTCGACGTGCTCTACGGAGAAGGCCTGCCGAGAATCTGTTAGTGATTCCTGCGTGTCTGCCCGTTCAGCTGCGATGCAGATTGACCAGACCGAGAACTGTGAGGAGAACGCCCAACGTCAGAGTAGCGAAGGCGGCGGTATCCGAATGGCCCGGGAAATAGCCGGTCTTGTAGCAGATTCCGGTGATGGCGACCATCATGCCGACAGCGGAAATCATAATGTAAAGAAATCTCTTACCGTAATTCATCGTGTATCTCCTTGAAACCCGCTGCTGCGGGTTTTTTCTATTGCCTAAAGTATTATTTCGCGTATTCTTCCAGTATCGCAGCAGTAGCGCTGCAGCCGAGACGGTCCGCACCGGCCTCGATCATGGCCTGCGCATCATCCAGGGTCCGGATCCCGCCGGAGGCTTTGACCTGCAGGTCCTCGCCGACGGTCCGTTTCATTAATGCAACGGCATGGGTCGTTGCTCCGCCGGAGGAAAAACCGGTGGAGGTCTTGACGAAGTCCGCGCCGGCAGCACGGGCGGATTCACAGGCCTGGACGATTTCTTCGTCTGTCAGAAGGCACGTCTCGATGATCAGTTTCAGGATAGCGCCGCTTTCGTGGCACATCTCCGCAATGGTGTAGATCTCATCCTCCACATAGGCCCAGTTGCCTGCCTTTGCCTGTCCGATATTCATGACGAGGTCGATTTCGTCAGCGCCGTCATCCAGGGCCAGCTGCACTTCGTATGCTTTTGCATTGGTGGCCATGGCACCGAGGGGGAAGCCTGCAACTGCAGCGACTTTTACGTCCGCGCCGGCAGCGTCGATAAAGCGACGTGCCGAACGCACATGACTCCCGTTCACGCAGACAGCGGCAGTATCCAGGCTTACCGCTTCGCTGAGCAGCTTCAGAATGTCTTGTGAAGTTGCGTCAGGCTTCAGCAGTGTGTGGTCGAAATATTTGCTGAATTTATCCATGTCCAGTGACCTCCTGTGATACAATTGTACCATGAAACCGGAGATTAAAGAACTGTACAAAATTGAAGAAAATCTGGAACAAGTCTATGACATGATGGTCAGATCCTTCCGATATTACCCTAAGCTGTCGGGAGCTTTTCCCGACTGGGATAAGCGTCAGGCTGCCATTGAAATGGTCATTCGGTATTACGGGCCTTTTGACTTCAAGTACGGAAGCGTCTACAGCCTTGATGAGAACAGGAACGAAATACTGATGATCATGTTTTCCGAGGAAGAGGATTATACAGAGGAGCGCTTTCTGGCAGCGGGCTCTGACAGCGAGAAATTCAGACAGGCAGCTTCGCGTCTGGGTGAGGATGGTGTGCGCAGATGGTGGGCGTTTTTTGACGAGCTGGACAGAACAGAAGCGGCGCTTCAGACGATCCCCGACAAGTATCTGTATGTGGACTTTCTCTGCGTGCGTGATGAAGTGCAGGGACAGGGCAGAGGGTCTGAAATCATGCAGGCCGCATGCCGTTATGCGGATGAGATTGGTCTGCCGATCATGCTCTTCACAAACGGTGAAAAAGATGTCCGCTTTTATCTGAAGAACGGATTCAGAATCATCGGCGTTACCAGATCCGAAGACTACGGGCTGGAGAATACCTATATGCTGTATGAGCCGGGAGTTACCGATGAACAGTGATGAACTTCTACTCGCACGCCTGGAGGACAAGATCGGACAGGCTGCGGACAATTACATGCTGACCGCCGGAGATTTCCTCGATATGCATCAGCGAAAAATCGCATCGGACTACTGCAAAAGCAGGAAGCTTCCGGTGAGAGTCCTGTTCTACGGCGGCTACGAAGACGCGGAGCGGTGCATGCCTGTTTTTTTACCGGATTATATTGCGCTGCCGGAAGACGGGCAGATGCCGGAGGAAGTTACAGAGCTGGTACGGATCGTCAGGGTGACAGCGCCGAAGGGCGGCCGCGTCCTGACGCACAGAGATTATCTGGGTTCGCTGTTGGCACTCGGGCTCGACCGCGAGGTGACAGGCGATATCCTGGTGCGCCCGGCCGATGAAAAGAGCGGCGGCGGGGCGGATATCATCGTGGAGACGACCGTTGCGGAATTCATTGAAATGAATTACGATAAGGCAGGTCGCACAAATCTGACTGTGGAGATTTTGCCTGTAGACAAACTCGATGTCGGGGTGCAGAATATAAGCCGTAAGCACGACACCGTGGCGTCACTCAGGCTGGACAATATCGTCGCGTCTGCTTTTGCATTATCGCGGGCGAAGGCGGCGGAAGCCATACGGCGCGGCATCGTCTCTGTCAACAGCATGGAGGCGCTCAAAGTCGACCAGGAAATCAGCGAAGGGGATAAAATCGTCCTGCGGGGCAAGGGCAAGGTTGTTCTGGCTGAAGCCGGCGGCAGGAGCCGCAAGGACAGGATCATCGTGACGTACAATATATACAAATAACAGCACAGCGTGCTGACTGAGGAGATACTATGAAAATCCCGGAGATATACAGAAAAAAGCAAGCAGAAGGGAAGCCAGTTTTTTCACTGGAGGTGTTCCCGCCGAAACGCAAAAGCAACCGAGACTCGATTTACGAAGCAGTCGAGATCCTCAAGGTGACCGAGCCTGATTTCATCAGCGTGACCTACGGGGCCGGCGGCAGCGTGGCCGATTTTTCCACCTGCGAAATCGCATCGAATATCAAGAAGGAATACTGCATTGAAACCCTGGCGCACCTGACCTGTATCAATTCGAGCCGCGAGGACGTCAAGACCATGATTCAGATGCTCAAGGACGCGAAGATCGAGAACGTCATGGCTCTGCGCGGAGACATCGTGCCGGGCGAAGACATCAAGCGGGAGTTCGCCCATGCCAACGAACTGGCCATTGAGATCCAGAGAAAGGGCAAGGGAGAATTGGAAATCCTGGGCGCCTGCTATCCGGAGGGACACTATGACGCACCGTCTCTGGACGCGGACATCCAGAACCTCAAGTACAAGATCGGCGCCGGAGTTTCCGTGCTCATCTCCCAGTTGTTCTTCGATAATTACAAATTCTGCACTTTCCTGGAGAAGGTGAGACATGATGGTATTAACGTACCGATTTCCGCAGGCATCATGCCAATCGTCAAGGCGAGCCAGATTGAGAAGACGGTGCAGCTTTCGGGCGCCAGCATGCCCCATGAATTCACAGAACTGATCGCCCGTTACCAGCATGAGCCGAAGGCCCTTTTTGAAGCGGGTATCGAGTATGCGGTCGGACAGTGCCGCGATTTGATCGCCCGGGGCGTGGACGGCGTGCACATCTACACCATGAACGATCCGAAGGTGGCGGTCCGGGTGCATGAGGGAATCAGGGATCTGCTGTAGAAAGGGGAACGGCTTATGCGCATATTCGTCGTGAGCGACACGCACGGAGATCTCAAAAACGCAATTGAACTTTACGACAGGGCCCTGGCAGGAGGGCCCGTTGATTTCATCATCCACTGCGGAGATTTCTACAGCGACGGCGTTCGGCTGGCGCAGCTCTGTGGTCAGAGAATCTACGCTGTCCATGGCAACTGTGACGGAGGCTGGGGCGAGGAGTTAGAGATTGCCGAAACACCGGCCGGGAAGATCCTCGTCATTCACGGACACAACGAGGATGTGGACTTTTCCCTGGACAACGCAGCCTATCTGGCGCGGCGGGAGAAGTGCGACATGGTCTGTTTCGGCCACACCCACAAGGCAGTTATCAAAGAGCACAACGGAATCCTGTTCGTCAACCCGGGCAGCACCCGAAGGCCTCGCAGTATGGACGGCGGCTCCGCAGCTGTCGTGACGGCGGATGAGAATGGTTTTGCGGCATCCATTCTGTATCTGTAAAACAGGACGGTCATCGTGAAAAATGGGACCGTCTTTTTTTGTGTTTTTCTCAAATAAAAGCGCACTCAAAGCCCCATATGTTGTATAATATATACGTATTTTTGTATTTAAACAGGAGGTGCTCCAATGATCGATAATGGAAAAATCTATTTTGCCAAAAAAGGCCCGGAAGAGAGACCGAATGAAAAGATATATATGAATCCGTCCATGGCCAACCGGCACGGATTTATTGGCGGCGCGACCGGTACCGGGAAGTCCGTCACCCTGAAGGTGCTGGCGGAGTCGTTCTCCCAGCTGGGTGTCCCGACATTCTTCTCGGATGTTAAAGGAGACATGGCGGGCATTGCGGTACCTGGTGAGGATAACGAAGGGATGCAGAAGCGTCTCGACCGGTTCGACATCAGAGAGGAATTCGAGTACAGAGGCTTTCCTGTCACCATATACGACATCTACGGGGAAAAGGGCATTCCGCTCAGAACGACAGTTTCCGAAATGGGCCCGCAGCTCATGGCGCAGGTGCTGGATCTGAACGATACCCAGACAGACCTGCTGACTGTAACATACAAGATCGCAGATGACCAGCAGATGCTGCTCATCGACACCAAGGATCTGAAGTCCATGCTCACGTACGTCTCCGAGAACGCAGCCGAGTTCGAAACGGAATACGGCCACATTACGAAGACGTCTATGGCTACCATCATCCGCTCCATCGTAGCGCTGGAGGCAGAGGGCGCAGACCGGTTCTTCGGTGAGCCGGCCATCAACATTACGGACTTCTTCACCCTGGGTCCGGACGGCAGAGGCATGGTCAACATCCTGGATGCGGAGACGCTGATCAGCAAACCGAAACTCTATTCAGCGTTCATGCTCTATCTGCTCAGCGAGCTCTTCGAGGTCCTTCCCGAAGTGGGAGATCTGGAAAAGCCTAAGATGGTATTCTTCTTTGATGAAGCTCACTGCCTGTTCAACAACGCTTCGAAGCCTTTGCTTGAGAAGATTCAACAGGTTGTGAAGCTCATCCGCTCCAAGGGCATCGGCCTGTTCTTCATCACCCAGAGCCCGGGAGACATTCCGACCGCAGTCATGGCACAGCTGGGCAACAAGATCGAGCATGGTCTGCACGCCTATACGCCGAATGAGCAGAAGGTCGTGAAAGCGGCAGCAGATTCCTTCCGGGAGAATCCAGATTTCGACACGGAGGAAGTTCTGAAGAATCTGGGAACCGGCGAAGCCGTCGTATCCATGCTTGACGAGAACGGCGCGCCATCTGTTGCGGAATACGCTTACATTCTGCCGCCGGAAAGCTGCATGGGAGCCATCGCTGATGAGACGAGAGACAGATTGGTGAAGGAATCCCTGCTCTACACAAAGTACGGGACCATGGTAGATGCGGATTCTGCCTATGAAATCCTGAACAGAATGAAAGCGCAGGTCGAGGAAGCGAAGGAGCAGGAGGCGGCCCAGATCGCCCAGCAAAAGCAGGAAGAAAAAGAAGCGGCCGCCGCACAGAAACAGGCTGAGAAGGAAGCTGCGAAGAAAGAGAAAGAAGCTGACAGGATTAAGACCAACGTGGCTAAGACGACGGGAAGCTCCGTCGGAAGAGAAGTGGGAAAAGTCGTCGGTGAAGCCGTTTTCGGCCGCAAAGGCCGGACCATCTTCGGCAATATCGGCTCAACCATAGGAAGAAATATTATGGGGACCCTCATTAAGAAGAAGTAGACCAGAGAGGGTAAGAACAGAGATAGCATGAATCAATCAGAAACAAGAACAATCATACTGGACGGCGGCACGGGAACTATGCTGCAGGCCAGGGGAATGAAAGCGGGAGAGGATTCGACTGTTTTTGCGCTCAATCACCTCGACGTGGTTGAAGACGTGGCGCGCCAGTATATCGAGGCGGGCTCCCAGGCCGTCTACACGCCGACCTTCAACCTGACGAAAGATAAGGTTGCAGGGCTGGGTGAGACAGTGGAGTCTTTGTGCCTGAAACTGACCGCGCCCGCGCGCAAACTCCGCGAGGAATACGCCGCCAAAGGCAAAAGCATCCTGATGATCTTTGATATGGGACCGCAGGGGGAACTGGTGGAGCCGCTGGGCAGACTCACTTTTGAGGATGCTTACGAGTTCTATGCGCTCCAGGCAAAAGCCGCAGAAGTCTGCGGCGCGGACGCCATCGCCATCGAGACCATGACGGACATCTACGATGTCAAGGCAGCGGTCCTGGCAGTAAAGGAAAGTACGGAGCTTCCGCTGATGGTCACCATGACCTTTGAACAGAGCGGGCGCACCTTCCTGGGCACGGGTCTGGAAAACATGGCCATGGTGCTGGAAGGGCTGGGCGTCGACGCCATCGGCATCAACTGCTCCCTGGGACCGGCACAGATATTCCCGCTCATTCAGGAACTGATGACCTATACGGAACTGCCGGTCATCGCTAAGCCGAATGCGGGACTTCCTGATCCTGCTACAGGCACCTACGATATCGACGCAGACGAGTTTGTGGAGATCATGAAACAGTACGTGGACGCGGGCGTCGCCATGGTCGGCGGCTGCTGCGGCACGACACCGGAATACATCAGAGGCATCGCGGAATACGTAGCATCAGGACGACAAGCGCAGGAAGCAGCCGAAGAAGGTGTCGGTCTGTACACGGGTGAATACATGCGCCGTCCGAAAGGACCGCTGACGGATGCTATCGAAGCAGCACACCGGCCGCAGGACTTCTCCCTGACAAGCCTGTTTGGTCTGGAGAAGCCGAAAAAACCGCTCAAAGTCTGCAGCGGCAGCAAGGTGGTTACCGTGGATCACGTGACCGTCATCGGCGAGCGGCTGAATCCGACTGGAAAGAAAAAACTGAAGAAGGCTCTGACGGACAGAGACTTCGATTATGTCATCAACCAGGCGTTGAGCCAGATTGATGCGGGCGCGGAGATCCTGGATGTCAACGTAGGCGTTCCGGGAATCGATGAAGCGGCCCTCATGCCGGAACTGGTCAAAAAACTGCAGGCGATTACCAACGTACCGCTGCAGATCGATTCTTCCAACGCGGATGCCATCGAGGCGGCACTGAGAGTCTACAACGGCAAGCCAATCGTCAATTCCGTCAACGGGGACGAGGACGTCATGGACCGGATTCTGCCGATTGTGAAGAAGTACGGCGCTGCAGTCATCGGACTGACTTTGGATGCTGGCGGTATTCCGCAGACCTGTGAGGAGCGCTTTGCCATTGCGGAGCGCATTGTCAAGCGGGCTGAAGAATACGGCATCCCGCAGGAAAACATCATCATCGACTGCCTGACACTGACCGCATCGGCCCAGCAGAAGGAAGTGGACGAAACGCTGAAGACCGTGCGTATGGTCAAAGAGAAACTGGGACTGGCGACAGCGCTGGGCGTTTCCAACGTCAGCTTCGGACTTCCGCTCCGGCCGGTCATCAACAGAACCTTCATGACCATGGCGCTGGAGAATGGCCTTGACCTGCCGATCATCAATCCGAACGATGAAGATATGATGGCCTCCATCTACGCCTTCAATGTCCTAAAGAACCGGGACGAAGGCGCGGCGGCCTACATTGAAAGATACAAAGACGCAGTTCTGCCGACAGCCGGGCCGGATAAAAAGAATGGTGCAAAAGCATCAAACCCCGCTGCGCCGGAAACGACGGCAGCGGTAAGCGCAGAGGAGGCGGCGGTCGCCCACGCTATTGAGAACGGTCTGGAAGGAGAGGCTGCCAAAGCAATCGAAACGCTTCTGAAGACCAAGGATGCGATGGATATCGTCAATCAGGATCTGATTCCCGCGCTGGACAGAGTGGGCAAAGGATTTGAGCGAGGCGAGGTGTTTTTGCCTTCCATGCTGCAATCAGCGCAGGCCGCGCAGGCTGGATTCGACGTGATCAAAAGGCGCATGGAGGAAGAAGGTCTGCGGGGCGAGAACGCCGGGGACGTGGTGATTGCCACTGTAAAAGGCGACATCCACGACATCGGCAAGAATATCGTTAAGGTCATCATGGAGAATTATGGCTTCAACATGATTGATCTGGGCCGGGATGTGCCTGTAGAGGATGTGGTGGATAAAGTCCGCACAGAAGGCATCCGGCTCGTGGGCCTTTCCGCCCTCATGACGACGACCCTGGCCAGTATGGAGGAGACGATCAAAGCCATCAAGGCCGAGGACCCAAGTGTCAAGGTCATGGTCGGCGGTGCGGTTTTGACAGAAGAATACGCAAGCAGAATGGGTGCGGATTATTACTGCAGCGACGCCATGAAATCCGTGGAAGCAGCGCAGCAGGTATTCGCGGAAATGTTGCTGGGAATGGAGGAAAAATAGATGTTCAACGGAAGATATGGGATGGATGAGCTGGGCAGATTCATGCTCATCGTATCAGCAGTATGTCTGGTGCTGAATCTTTTCATACATATCAGGATACTGTGGGTGGCGGCAATCAT
This sequence comes from Clostridia bacterium, assembly GCA_024689085.1. Taxonomy (GTDB): domain Bacteria; phylum Bacillota; class Clostridia; order Peptostreptococcales; family Anaerovoracaceae; genus Lentihominibacter. The sequence continues at coordinate 10,641 of JAILDT010000052.1, forward strand.
CCTGCTGATCCTGGTTTACAGCAGGGCGTTCTCAAGATTCTACGACAAGCGAAGAGCCGAGAACATGAAGTATCTGGAGATGAAGAACAAGTTTACCGGCGGCAGGACGTCCGGCGGCTTCGCCAAGCCGGGTCCGAAACCAAAGAACGATGGCAAGCGCGTTCTCATCTGCCCATACTGCAAGGAAAAACTGAGAGTCCCGGTCGGTGCCGGCACAATCAAGATCAACTGCCCGCACTGCCACAAGCAGTTTGAAGAAACCGTTTAGAAACAGTTTAGAAAGCTGAAAGGAGAATATCATGTTTAATTCAGTTGCGGAAGTGCAGAAATTCATCAAGGAATATGATGTCAAGATGGTCGATTTCAAAATGGTCGACCTGGAAGGCAGGTGGAGACATCTGTCCATCCCTGTTGAAAGATTTACGGAAGATACTATGGTAGATGGTATCGGGTTCGACGGATCAAACTACGGTTACGCGCCGATTGAGAAGTCCGACATGGTGTTTATCCCGAATCTGAAGACAGCAATTTTCGATAAGTTCTCAGAGATTCCGACGATCACTATGATGGGCGACGTGTTCGTCATCGACGAACCGGAGAACAGACCTTTCGATCAGTATCCGAGAAACGTTGCGCTGGCGGCGGAACAGTACATGAGAGATGAGGGCATTGCAGATCAGATGATCATCGGACCGGAATTCGAATTCTATCTCTTTGATACGGTTGCTTATCAGGTCAGAGAGGAATCCGTATTCTGCGAGGTCGACACCAAACAGGCAGAGTGGAACTCCGCGATGGAAGACGACGTGAGAAACAAGGGATATCAGATCGGCCGCAAGAAGGGCTACCACGCGGATATCCCACAGGATATCACATATAACTCAAGAGCGAAGATGTGCATGACTATGGAGGACTGGGGCATCAAAGTCAAGTACCACCACCACGAGGTTGGCGGTCCGGGTCAGGTCGAGATCGAAGTTGAACTGGGCGAGATGACCGAGATGGCTGACGCCGTGATGGCCACGAAGTACATCATCAAGAACACGGCGCTGGAAGATGACAGAACGGCAACATTCCTTCCGAAGCCAATTTACGATGAAGCCGGCTCCGGACTGCATGTGCACATGCACCTGTTCAAGGACGGCAAGCCGCTCTTCTATGACAAGAACGGTTATTCAGGTCTTTCAGAACTGGCGATGTACTTCATGGGCGGAATCCTGCAGCATGCGAAGAGCCTTTGCGCCTTCACCAATCCGTCCACGAATTCCTATAAGAGACTGGTACCGGGATTTGAAGCGCCGGTCACCATTGGGTTTGCGACTGCCAACAGAAGTTCGGTTATCAGAATCCCGGCGTACGCCAAGGCACCGGACAAGAAACGTTTCGAGCTGAGAAACCCGGACGGCACGTGCAACCCGTATTACGCTTTTGCTGCGATACTCATGGCAGGCATCGATGGCGTCAAGAATAAGATCAACGCCATGGATGGCGGTTGGGGTCCGTATGACTTCAACCTCTATGATCTGACGGAAGAGCAGAAGAAGGAAGTCAAGTCACTGCCGAGAAATCTGATGGACGCACTCGACGCGCTTGCAGAAGATCACGATTACCTGACAGCAGGCGGCGTATTTCCTGAAGAACTGATCGATATCTGGATTGAGAAGAAGAAGGCGGATTTCCAGAGGGTCAACTCCATTCCGCATCCGGCGGAATTCTCCCTCTATTACGATCTGTAAGAGGCGGCAGAAAGAGGATAGCTAGTTAATTACTATGGGGAAAATACTTAACAGCGGATACGGAGCGATTTTTGGCTCCTATTGGGTCATCTATGCGGTAGTCAGCAGCTTCGCATCCGTGTTCATGCTCGCGAAGGGCTATACAAATTCACAGATTGGAGTAACGCTGGCGGCGGCCAACGTGCTGGCTGTTGTCATGCAGCCGCTGCTTGCGGATTTCGTAGACCGATCAAAGCGCTTTGACGTGATGGGGACCACAGGTTTTCTGACGGTGTGCATGATGGTCTTTACTGTCGGCATGTTCACGTTTAAAGGCGGCAGCCTCGGCCTTTGTGTTGTCTTCGTACTGCTGATTGCCTTCCACACGGTGCTGCAGCCGCTCTTCAATTCTCTGGCATTCCGACTGGAGGAAGCGGGTGTCGCCATCAACTTCGGTATTGCGAGGTCCGTCGGGTCCCTGGCGTATTCCATCTTCGTGGCGGTATTTGGCACCATCGTCGATCATCTGGGCATCAATGTGATGCCGGTGGCCAGCGAGCTGGCGTGCCTGATGCTCATTGCGAGCCTGGCATTCACGGCGTACTATTTCCGGAAAGGCAAAGCCCAGTCGGATCGGGGAAGAGAAGCAATCTACGGCAAGTCTCTCGAAGAGAATGCAAAGGCAGCAGAAGAAGTCGAAGACATCAACCTGATCCAGTTCATCAAGAGAAACAAGATGTTCTTCATCATGAATCTGGGCGTGCTGGGACTGTTCTTCAGCAACGCGGTTCTGAACAATTACATGGCGCAGATCACGACGGGCGTCGGCGGGACGACGGAAGATATGGGAAGGATCCTGGGTGTCATGGCGTTCCTGGAGATTCCAACCATGGTTTTCTTCAAGCAGCTCAGGAACAGGTTCTCCTGTCAGCTGCTGCTGAAGGCGGCGGCTATCGGATTCACCGTGAAGATTGCCATCTGCTGGCTGGCGAACTCCGTTTTGATGCTCTTCATCGGACAGTTGTTCCAGCCGATGTCATTCGCGCTGTTCCTGCCGGGAATGGTGTATTTTTCGGATGAAATGATGAGCAGGGGAGAGGCTGTCAAGGGACAGGCCCTGTTCACGACGATGATCACCATAACGACCATCTTCGCCGCCTTGCTGGGCGGTATGATACTGGACGCCAGCGGACCGAAGATGCTTACGTTTATTTCCACTCTGGCGACGGCTGCAGGAGCGGCAGTCGTCATACTTGCGGTGGATAAAGTCAAGAGCAATAAGGAGGTTTAGTATGTACGAAGAACTTACTGAGATACTGAGGGGAAGCGATAACATCGTTTTCTTCGGCGGAGCAGGTGTTTCCACCGAAAGCAATATTCCTGACTTCCGGTCCGAGGCAGGGCTTTACAGTGCCCAGTCCAACTACGGTATGTCTCCGGAACAGATGCTGTCCCACAGCTTTTTCGTCAGAGATACGGAGACCTTCTTCGATTATTACAAAAACAATCTGATTTACAGAGATGCGGAGCCAAACGACGCCCATAAGGCGCTGGCGAAGCTGGAAGAGATGGGCAAACTGAAGGCAGTTGTGACCCAGAACATCGACGGATTGCATCAGAAGGCCGGGAGCAAGACAGTCTATGAACTCCACGGATCGGTGCTCCGGAACAATTGCATGCACTGCGGCGAGTTCTATGATCTGGATTACATTCTGGATCCGGCGCACTGCGAGGGCATGATACCGAAGTGTGAAAAATGCGGCGGCGTGGTCAAACCGGACGTGGTTCTTTATGAGGAAGCGCTGGATGATTTCCAGATTACCGGTGCGGTGGATGTGATCCGTGCGGCTGACGTTCTGATCATCGGCGGTACCTCGCTGGTGGTTTATCCGGCTGCAGGCTTTGTAAACTACTTCAGAGGAAGCAAACTGGTACTGATCAACAAGAGCAGTACGTCTTTCGACAACAGGGCGGATCTGGTGATCCATGATCCAATCGGTAAAGTCATGAAAGAGGCGGTGGATGGACTCTAAACAGGAATCCAAATCAACAGGAAGAAGAGCGTGGGACGCCATCTGGCAGTATAAGTGGCTCTATTTCTGGGTGCTTATAGCCTGTCTTTTTGGCGTGTTCATCTATTTCTGGCAGGGTACTTCTCAGGCCATTGACTACTTCAGCGGATATCTGATCGAACTCAGTCTTTCTGTTGATAACCTGTTCGTGTTCCTGCTGATTTTCATCAGCTTCGGCATTGAAGAACACGCACAGCATAAGGTGCTCAATTACGGTATCGCCGGCACCATCTTGCTGCGTTTTCTGTTCATCTTCGTGGGCATCTCACTGATCAATCTGTTCGAGTGGCTGCTCTGGGTATTCGGCGCGCTGCTCGTTTACAGCGGGATCAGGATGTTCCGGGAACAGAAAGAGGAGGATGATCCCCGCGACGGGATTCTGTACAAGATCATCGCCAAGTTCCTGCCGATGAGCGCCGATTTTGAAGGTGAGAAATTCATCGTCAAAAACGACGGCACGAATTACGACAAATCCAGCCTGCTTTCCAAGAGGGCGAAGACACTGTGCACGCCGCTCATGGTGGTCATGGTACTGCTGTTGTTCACCGACATTCTCTTTGCCATCGATTCTGTTCCGGCGGTCATTTCCATGACGCGGGATATGTTCATTGTATACACGTCGAATATGTTTGCGGTCATGGGACTGCGGCAGATGTTCTTCGTTCTGGAGCACATGCATGAGAGATTCCAGTACGTCAGATACGGCGTCGCTGTCATTCTGATTTTCACAGGCGTCAAAATGCTGCTGGATATCTTCCATATCAAGATCCCGAACCTGATTTCCATCGCCGTGATTCTGGTTCTGCTGATCGCGAGCATCATTGCTTCTGTCATCGTATCCAGCCGCGTCAAAAAGACTGACCTTGCGGACCGGTTAGAGAAGAAAAAGGAAATCGAAGACGCCTTCGAGGAAGCGGAAAAGGGGGCGGAGAAGGAAGAATGAACTGGAGTCTGTTTTTCTTTTTCAACAGTATACTGCTGGGGATTGGGCTCGCCATGGACGCCTTCAGCGTGTCAGTGGCGAATGGTCTGATGGAACCTGGTATGCGGGAGAGGAAACGCCGGATCATCGCCGGCACATTTGGCTTTTTTCAGTTCTTCATGCCAATGGTGGGATGGATCTGCGTCCACGCGATCGCAGAGCGCTTCGAGGCGTTTCAGAAAGCTGTCCCGTGGATCGCACTGATTCTGCTTCTCTTCATCGGAGGCAAGATGCTCATTGAGGGCTTGTGCAGTCACAGGGCAGAGGAGATCGAAACAGTTCGCCTGTCCGGGCCGGCGCTTCTGGTGCAGGGTATCGCGACGTCCATCGACGCCCTTTCTGTAGGTTTTGCAATATCCGCCTACGATTGGCTGCAGGCTGCGGTCTGCGCGCTGATCATCGGCGTTGTAACATATTTCATCAGTAAGTTTGGTCTTAGACTTGGAAAGAAAGCGGGAGAAAAACTGACTGGTAAAGCGGGAATTCTCGGCGGATGTATTCTTATCTTTATCGGAATCGAGATATTCATCAGAGGAGTGCTTTGATATGTCAAAGGCGGAATATGATGTTCCAAAAGTTAGTTTATACGCAGCGGGCATAGCCTTCACGCTCTCGATCGGCTTTTCCTTCTTCGGAATCAAACAGTGTGTTCCCTATGCGGATACACTGACAATCCTTTGCTATCGATATGTGGCCGCTCTCATCAGCGTGGCGCTGTGGATCGGGATTGCGAAGGCACTGGGAAGATACCCGAAGGCGGAGCCGGGGAGGCCGAGAGGCAAGCTCTACATGACAGCTGCATTCTATATCGCGTTCATGATTCTGCAGATTCTGTCAATGTTTTTCGCAACTTCCATTGAGGGCGCGATTGTATTTGCCATGTCACCGATTTTTGCCAAAATCATCGGGAGGATCGTTTTGGGTGAGCGGTCCACCAGGCTGCAGATGCTCTTTATCGTCATGACAGTGACAGCCCTTATCGTGCTGATCATTCTGAATGCGACGGACATCACGTTGAACGTAACCGGGCTCATCATGATGACGATCGCCACGATTTTTATGGGATGTCAGAATGTTTCGGCAAGATACATCCGGGGCGTCTTCCGGCCGATTGAAATCACAGCAACCATCGCGATCGGCGGGTCCTTCGTCTTTATCGGCGCATCCCTCGTAAGGGCTGTGTACACAGGAGATTGGGATGCACTGATAGAACCGCTGCGGCATCCTGCCTTTGTAATCTGGGTATCATTTCTGGGCGTGTTCTGTATTCTGCTTTCCGCCCAGTTCATGGCATATATGCTGGCGCATATGGAAATTATACAGTCTACCGTTTTCAGCAGCGCCTCGACGCTTGTATCGATCATCGCGGGAGCGCTCATTCTTGGGGAGCCTTTGCGCTGGTACCATTTTATCTGCGGCGCCATTATTCTGGCAGGCGTCGTAGGTCTGATGCTGGCTCCCGCAAAAGCAGAAAATGCAGGCAAATCGCTTGTCGATGACATGAGTAAATAATCAGGCGGCATCGCCGGACAGAGGAGGACATTATGAGAGGATCATTCACGTACTGCAATCCGACAAAACTTTATTTTGGAAAGAACGCCCTGCAGAAACTTGCGGGAGAGCTTGAGAAATACGGACCAACCGTACAGCTGATCTATGGCGGCGGATCCATTAAGAAGAACGGCATCTACGATCAGGTTGTAGAAGTACTGAAAGACTGTGGCAAGACCATCGTAGAGGACGGCGGTGTCATGCCGAATCCGACGGTGGAAAAACTCCACGAAGGCGTGGAGATCGCAAGAAAAAACAACGTAGATCTGCTTCTTGCGGTCGGCGGAGGTTCCTGCTGTGACTACGCCAAGGCGGTATCCGTATCCGTTCACTGTGACGAAGAGCCGTGGGACAAGTATTACATCCGCTTCGAGGAGCCTGACTGTGAGATCATGCCAGTCGGATGCGTACTGACCATGGTTGGCACCGGATCTGAGATGAACGGCGGCGCAGTCATCACCAATCACGAAACAAAGCAGAAGATCGGTCACGTCTTCGGCACCGACGTCATGCCGAAGTTTACAGTGCTGAATCCGATGTTCACCATGAGCCTGCCGCATTACCAGATGGTGGCTGGTATCTACGATATTTTCAATCACATCTGTGAGCAGTATTTCAGCGGCGCGGACGACAACACGAGCGATTATCTGAGCGAGGGACTCATGCGTTCTGTCGTCCACAGTTCGCGTATCGCCAACGTGGATCCGGAGGACTATGAAGCTCGTTCCAACCTCATGTGGTCAGCCACTTGGGCGCTGAACACATTGCTCACGAAGGGCAAGACAACCGATTGGATGGTCCACATGCTCGGACAGGCGGTGGGCGCCCATACGGACGCGACCCACGGGATGACGCTGGCAGCGGTATCGCTTCCGTATTACAGATATCTGATTCATACAGCAGGCGCAGCGTGTGTCGAAAAGTTCGCCCGCTTTGCGAAGAAAGTCTGGGACGTTCCTGCGGAAGGACGCAGTGGGGAAGAGTTGGCTCTTGCAGGACTGAAAGCGATGGAAGACTGGATGAAGGAGCTGGGACTTGTCATGAATACCACCGAGCTTGGAGCCAGCGAGGGTATGATCGAAGGCATTGCTGACAGCACGATCATTTTGCAGGGTGGATACAAGGTTCTGACAAAGGACGAAGTAATAGACATACTGAAGGCAAGTCTGTAGAAACCAGGCAGGGACAGGATATGAACGAAAAGATACTGGTGATCAATCCGGGATCCACATCGACAAAAATCGCAGTTTTTGATGCAGAAAAAGAGGTGTTCGGCAAGATTCTCCGACACGATGCAGCCGAGCTGCAAAAGCTGGGCTCCATCGCCGGGCAGAAGGATTACCGCAGACAGATTGTGAGCGAGGCACTGCGCGAAAATGGCTTTCGGCTGACGGACTTCGCAGCCATGGCGTGCCGCGGAGGACTGGTGCGGCAGATGCCGGGCGGAACCTACCGCGTGAACGACGCCCTGGTACAAGATTCCCAGGTCGGCGTCAGCGGGCAGCACGCCTCGAATCTGGGCGCCATGATCGGATACGAGCTGGAGAGGGAAAGCGGTGTACCCGCCTATATCGTCGATCCGCCAGTGGTCAATGAACTGTCGGATGTGGCGAAATACTCCGGGCATCCGATGATCGAGCGGAAGTGCGTGTTTCATGCACTGAATCAGAAGGCTGTCGCCAGACGCTACGCGGCATCCATCGGCAGGCCTTATGAAGAATTGAATCTGCTGGTCTGCCATATGGGCGGCGGGGTTTCCGTTGGGGCTCATGTACACGGCAGAGTGCTCGATACAGAAGACGCGGTCAGCGGCGAGGGACCGTTTTCACCGGAACGGGCAGGCAGCCTTCCGGTGGACGGCGTAATCGATCTCTGCTTTGACGGAGGAATGACCAAAAATGAGATCAAAAGAATGATGACCAGAAAAGGCGGACTTCTGGCATACACGGGGACCAACAATATGCAGGAGCTTTTGCGGAAGGCCGCCGAAGGAGACAGCAAAGTACAGGAAGCTCTGGACGCCTTTTACTATCAGGTAGCCAAGGAAATCTGCGCCATGTCCGCAGCAATGAAAGGGCAGGCGGACCAGATCATCCTGACAGGCGGCATCGCACACGGAAAGGTCGTGACAGACGCCATCACTTCGCTGGTCGACTGGATCGCACCGGTCACCGTATATCCGGGAGAGGACGAAATGCTGGCCCTGGCGCAGGGCGTGTTGCGCGTTCTGCACGGCGTGGAAGCCGCGAAAGAGTACTGATTGGCAAGCACAAAAAATAATCATTGATTCCCTACGGCAGTATGTTATAATAAGTTCCGCAGGACTTGGGGCATTAGCTCAGCTGGGAGAGCGCGTGGTTCGCAATCACGAGGTCAGGGGTTCGATCCCCCTATGCTCCACCATAAAATAGCAAAGAACCTTGAAATTTCAACGATCTCAAGGTTCTTTATTTTTCTTGTAGGGTATTCATTTGTACAGATTTAACGCTTTTTTAACGCTTTTTGCGATTATAACAAGTATTTTTCTGCCTCTTCCGGCGTTAGTATTTGGATATCACTATCATCCAAACAACATGCCTCTCCAATTATCTCAAAGTCTCTTCGTTTGTAATATTTTGGCATTTCATCCTTGTTTTCCAATTCAAGCAGAAAACTGTCTTGTGACGGATCATCCTCATTGAACCAAACAATGAATGCGGTTTCGCCGGTTGCCTTTATACGCACTCGGTCGTGCATCTTGATTTCTGATGTTTCTTTCATTATCCCACTTCCTCCCTAAAACTGTACTTGAGTATGTTCGAATTTGCTTCTCTCTTTGCTTCATCATCAATGCCGATGTAATACTGAGCAGTTATATTTACACTGCTATGCCCAGCAAGCCGACACGCGCTTTCAAGGTCGACACCGGCACGCCTGAGGTTAGTCAGGTATGTTTTCCTGAATGAGTGGAAAGGGTGCGCCGGTACGCCTACCTGATTATATATCTTCCTGAGGCGCTTTGAAAGTGACGATCTGTAATAATAGCCGCCTCTGTCCGTTGTGAAGATAGTATCGGTAATATATTCGTTTCTCTTCATCTCGGCTCGATGGATCTGCTTGTGTAGCGCCAGCTCTTTCATAATCTCCGGCGGCAGTGGGATCGTTCTGTTACTGCATGCCGACTTCGTATCAGATATGCGTGCGCCTCTCTTGCCGTTGTAATTGATCTCGGTCAATTGCTTATCAATTAAAAGTATTCCGTTTTCGTCAATGTCGCTGTATTGGAGCGCCCTGATCTCGCTGATCCTGAGGCCGGTATTAGCGGCAAGGATAACAAGGAAACGTAAGGTTGTACCTTTGAGCGCATCTATAACCTTTTGCAGATCTTCATCATTCCATGTGTCAATCTTCTTTATTTCGCATTTCGGCTTTGCTGTTTTCGGTATCTTGACCGGCCGCGTGATATCGTGGCAAGCTCCGGCAGTGGTAAGCTCAACATGTTTATAGAAAGCACCGAGAAACTTATGCAGTGCCTTGATCGCGCTCATGGTCATTTCTCCGGCGTTTTCATTATAAAATGTCTGCAAGTGATACGCCGTAACCTCCGGCAATGTCATTTTGCAAAGGTCGCTGTCCTGAAAGTGCTTGACGTATGCGCCGTGATAAAGGCACTTTGATGAATCGGCCAGCTCGCAGTTGTTAAAGAAATTCGTTACCCATGAATCAATAGCCTCTCCCAAGCACATACTTTCTAATGGGCTGGTCTTTTGAGATTTCTGATCCATGTACTCGCGGTATTTTTCCTCGGCTTCTTTCTTGCTTGATCCGTAAAAGGTCTTGCGATCTGAAATCCATACGCCGGTCTTGTTTTTCTTCATGCCGACTTTCCGGCTGATCTTGTAATACTTCTTTCCGTTGATCGTACAATTCGTCTTTGATGCCATAATAAAAACCTCCTCCAATTTGACGAAGCAGGCCGCGTGTAGTACAATCAAATTGCTTCTAAGTGGTTGCCCACACGCGACCATCTTTACGTAAACCCTTACGTTCGCGCGTAAGGGTTTTATTTTTTCTTCACATCGGCTTTTGCGGCCCTGTAACCGATCGCAAAACCGGCGTGCAACGCATTTCCGACAAGTTCAAACGAGCTCAGGCGGCCGTATTCGTCCGCGGACAGTGCATAAATTTGTTCAATGTCGCTGGTTAAAAAGTGGCCGCGGTTTGTCCGGTCTCTATATGACCGATAATCAGCGATTGCTTTTTCCATGTTTCTCATTTTATACCTCCTCGATCGTCCATTCTTTAGTTCCGGCGTTGAACATGTCCGTACCATAGGCGATCAAATCCTCGTAGCTAATTTCGATAACCTGATCGCGGCCGTATTCGTCAACGTCATCGAACGTCATAAAGCGTCTGGCCTCATGCTGAGCAATAATTGATGCGGCTTCTTTTGGTGATAATTTTGTGTTCATTTAGATACCTCCTAAAATTATTTAATGTATTGTATTTCCAACATGGCAAGCGCCTTTAATTTCCTTGCCAATGTTTCAAAACTTGAATAGCTGATGTTTGAAGTAACTGTTTTCCCTTTTTCATTAGTCCATGTCAAGTATATATCTTCTGGCTTACCAAATTTTAGTATTTCTCCGGTTGGTACTTTAACCTCGACTACTCTTGAAATATCACCATACTCAACCGTAATTCCTATTGCGGTTAGATAATCCTCCAATGCGCACAAATCTCCAAAACTTGATGCATCAGCATTGAGGATTATCTCATTAGTAAATTTTTCTGCATTAGTCAGAGTATCAGTAGAAATGCCAAAATGATCTGCGATGTTTTTTAATTGCGGCGTTGGTATTTCCACAGGCTTGCCATTGCTGCCTCTTACCCACCTATTAACCGTGCGCGGTCGAACGCCCAGAGCGGCGGCGAGATCGCTTTGTTTTTCATTCCTTAGCTTCAGAAGGCTTTGGATATTACATTGCACAATGAAATAATCAATGTCTTTCATTTTTGTACCTCCAAACACATTATACATGGTCACACGCAAATAGTCAATAGATAAGATATGACTATTTTTTTATGGTCATATCTTTGCTATAATAGACTCGACGAGGAAGTGTTTAACATCTTGAACCAAACAAGGAAGGGGGAACAAAAGAATGTATGACAAGGTGCGCGATGAAATGAAAAAACAAGGAATGAGCACTAACAAATTATCCTTCAGAGCTGAGATTGCACAGTCTGATCTATCATGCGCACTCAATGGCAAAAAGCCATTCTATCCGGCGTGGCGCAGGAGAGTGGCCGAGGCGCTGGGAGTGCCTGAAGATACGTTATTTCCAAAGCAGTGAATGAGGAGGGTTTACGTAAAGATGGAAGCAAGAATAAGAACAGTACAGCAGGCGTTTAAGGAAATCAAAGAGGCTGATCCTGACACTGCGGTAACCGAGTACATGGTCCGCAAGATCGTATACAGTGGGGAAATACCGACAGTGAGGACCGGAAACAAAAGGCTGTTTGATCTCGATGAGCTGCTACACTACCTGAAAGGCGGCCGGCCATGAGAGATAGCTTTATTTTTTACAGAAGTTTCTATGCCGCCGCAAATACATTGTCGCAGAGGGATAGGTCAAAGTTAGTCAATGCAATTATTGAATACGCATTAAACGACAAAGAGCCGGAAGTGTCCGGGGCCGCGGCCGGTATGTTTAAGCTCATACGCCCTCAGATCGATGCAAATAACCGCAGATATCAAAACGGCTGTAACGGCGGAGCGCCTGAGGGCAATCAGAACGCAAGAAAAACAACCAAGAAACAACCTAAAAACAACCGAACAACAACCAAGAAACAACCTAATGATAATGATAATGAAAATGTAAATGTAAATGACAATGGGAATGATAATGAATTATACGGCGAACACAACAATGTCCGCCTGAGTGATGAAGAGCACGCCAAGCTCGTTGAGCGTTTTCCAATGGATTACAACGATAGGATCGAAGCATTATCAGTTTACATGAAGTCGACCGGCAAAAGTTACAAGAGCCATTATGCGACTATCTGTAATTGGGCAAATAAAGAGAAGAAGCAATCCGCGAGCAAGGGAGGGAGGTTAGATTGGATATGAGATACGATGAATTTACAAGGATCATAAAAGGTCTCAAGAGCGTATATACGAAACCTGATTATATCCCTGACAGAGATGCTATCAATATGTGGTATGAGCTGTTAAAGGATATCGAGTATAACGAGCTGTCGCTGGCCACGAAAGTGTACATGCAGACAAAGGCGTTTCCGCCTACACCGGCAGATCTGAGGAAGATCGTTGTCAGCTTGAGATCTGATAACGCCGAAACAGACGTTGAACTATGGGCAAAGATTGCAAAGGCGGCTCGCAATAGTACATACGGATCGGTCGAGGAATTTGAAAAACTGCCGCCGGTCTGTAAAGCGTTCATTGGAAGCGCCGCATCACTGAAAGAACTCGGTCTGTTAGATAAGAGCACACTTGAAACAGTTGTTAAAGGACAATTTATGAGAGTTGCGCCGCAGATCAGAGAACGCAAGAACGAAGTAATGGGCTTGTCGGCAGAAATACGGCAAGAAATAGAAAGGGCAAAGCTGTTACAGCTTGGAGAATAAAAGCGTGAATAAAGCGTGAAAGAAAGGGGGTGTACCCTTTGGCAAATCACTATCCAAATTTAGACAATCTGATACCATTCAGCGAGCGAAGCCTTGAAGAACGGCGAGAGCTGGGGAGCAAAGGCGGCAAGAATAGCGGAGAAGTCCGGCGCCGGAAACGATCAATGAGGGAAACATGCGATATCGTGCTCGCAATGCCTATCAAATCACTTGAGGAAGCAGAGCTAATTGATATCGCGGATATGAAATCATTTGTTGAAGCAAAAGGCAAGAATGTGACAGTGCAAGACGTAATGATACTGAGGCAAGTCCAGCTTGCTTTGGCCGGCTCTCACAGATCCTTTGAGTTTATACGCGATACAGTAGGCGAGAAGCCGAAAGAAAGAATCGAAACAAGCACAGAAACGCTTGATCGGCTCGATGAAGTGTTAGCCAATATTGGAGGCGTCGTCTAATGACAAACGAAGAGCTTGTCCTGAAGATACAGAAAGGCGAAGAAGAGTACATGCCTCAGCTTTGGGATCAGGTCAAGATGTATATCACATGGAGCGCAGAACGATATCTGAGAGGATATCCAAAGCATTACGAACAACTGAAGATGGACTGCGTGCAAGCCGGATATTTCGCAGTTGTAAAGGCCGTTGATGGTTACAGTGATGAGTACGGAAAGTTTACAAACTATCTGAGGTGGCCTTTACGGAATGAATTTCGCGAGGTCATATATTCAGGTCGAGGAATACGAAAAGAAAGCGATCCGCTGAACAGTGCTTTGTCGCTGGATATGCCTATCATAACCGCAGACGGCGAGGAAACAACGATAGGCGAATACGTTGCCGATAAGGAAACCGGCTCCGGGGATCTGACCGAGCTTGAGGATCGTGACCAATGGCAAACTGTACGCGCATTTCTTGAAAAAGGATTGAAGCGGACAGAAAGCGCCGGCGAAAAGCTGTTACTGTATATGCTCGAAAATGATTGCACATACCGCGAAGCAGTGGCCGCCTTATATGGCGATGATGCAATACATGACGATGCCCTCAGAGGCCAAAAACGGGCCGCTCAGGAGCGATTA
>JAILDT010000074.1 GCA_024689085.1 Clostridia bacterium
CCGATGCTCTCCGAAGGAAGTATCGTAACCACGCCGAGAACAGCGACCAACTTCGTCGTCACGGAGTACGGTATCGCGAACCTCAAGGGTAAGAACACCTGGCAGCGCGCGGAACTTCTGATCAACATCGCGCACCCTGACTTCAGAGACGACCTCGTCAAGCAGGCGGAAAAGATGGGCATCTGGAAGAACACATCGAAGGTGTCCTTCTAAATCTTCTTCCAATCAATAGAAATGCAAAAGCACGGATTCGATATGATCCGTGCTTTTTTACTGTAATGGTATTCGCTATATGAAATCGCTGATCTTTTCAATCATGGTCTGCGCGTCCATTACCTGATTCAGTTCCCGCCGCAGGGCCGGGGCGCCGCGCATGCCTTTGGTGTACCATGGAACGAACTTGCGAATCTCTTTGACGCCGATGCCGTCACCCTTGTCTTCACAGAGCATCTCCAGATGCCGGATCAGCATTTCGATCCGTTCCTCGCGCGTCGGCGCGAAATCTGCTTCGCCAATCGGCGATGGACCGCCCGGTTTCCAGACGAGCTCCCACAGCAGTCTGGCGTCGCGGAAGATCCACGGATTTCCCAGCGCGCCACGGGCGATCATGACACCGTCGCATCCTGTCTCGTCCATCATGCGGATGGCGTCCTCACCGCTCCGCACGTCGCCGTTTCCGATTACGGGGATGCCCACAGCGTTCTTCACATCGGCAATCACATCCCAATCAGCCTTCCCTTCGTAGAACTGCTCTCTCGTTCTGCCGTGGATGGTCACCGCAGCTGCACCGGCGGCTTCGATTGCCTTCGCCGCTTCCACGGCAACATTCTCCCCCCGCGCAAAACCCATCCGAATCTTAGCGGTCACCGGCTTCGGAGCGGCGTCTGCTTCCGCCGCCTCGCCCGCACCCATCTGTGCGCCGGCAACCATTGCCGCCACGCAGTCATAGAGGGTATCGAGCCGCTTCAGCAACGCCGAACCTTCCCCGTTGCGGACGATCTTCGGAACAGGGCAGCCGCAGTTCAGGTCTAAAACTGCGTTGTCTTCCGCCGCCAGTTCACGGGCCGCTTCATAGAGCACCTCCGGCTCATCGCCAAAGAGCTGAAATCCCGCCACTTCGCCCTCGTTCAGTTCCAACAGACGGCGGCTTTTGCGGTCGCCGTACTTTAAGCCTTTGCCGCTGACCATCTCCGTAAATACAAGAGACGCCCCCTGCTCTTCGCAAAGGGCGCGCATGCTTTTGTCCGTGTACCCGGCGAGCGGCGCCAGGATGAACGGATTCGCAAATTCAATTTCGCCAATCCTCAGTGTTTGTTTCATTTACAGTTTCCCGTCGTACAGCATGTCGTCTTTTTTGATCTCTTCCGGTGTGGCCTGCTTGCGGTTCTTCTTGTTCTTTCGGTAGATCATCTCCAGACCTTCGAGGGTCAGGAGCTTGTCGACATAATCGATACACTCCACGCCCTGATCGATCATCGTGGCGAGGCCGCCGGTGGCGATGACTTTGATATCCTCTTCCTTAACGCCGTCCGCTGCGCAGTACTCGGCCAGTTCTTTCTTCATGCGCTTGACGATGAATTCGACTAGTCCCATGTGGCCGTAGACCAGTCCCGACTGCATGCTGTTGATGGTGTTCCTGCAGATCACATGACCCGGCTCTTCCAGTTCGACCTTCGGAAGTTTGGCCGTCTTTTCGAAGAGTGCGTCGGATGAGATCTTCAGGCCCGGGGCGATGGTGCCGCCCAGGTACTCCGCCTTCGGCGTCAGAGCGCAGAAGGTTGTCGCTGTTCCCAGATCTATGATGATGAGCGGGCCGACGTACTTGGCGTGGGCAGCGACAGCATTGACGATCCTGTCGGCGCCGACCTGCTTCGGGTTATCGTATTTGACGATCAGGCCGGTCTTGATTCCCGGTCCGATGACGATGGCTCTCGTGTTGAAGTACTTCTGCGAGAGATGCTGCAGTGTGTAGAGTATCGAAGGTACGACCGTCGCAATGATGACGTCCTCGACATCTGCAAAATCAAGATTTTCGTACTGGAAGAGCTGGTTGATGATCATACCGTATTCATCGGCGCTCTTCCTGTTGTCTGTTTCGAGTCTCCAGTTGGTGATCATCTCACCGTCCTTGAATACTCCCAGAACGATATTGGTGTTTCCTACATCAAAGGCAAGTAACATTTTGTTTCTCCTTTCGCTTTACCGCCGCGCACCTGATGTCGCGGTCGCTTCGCTGAAACAAGCAGAGGCGGTAATGTAAAAACCGCCCCTGCCAATATATCCGTAATTCCAAAATACTTTTACTTATTTGAGTGTAATCAGAACGTCGCCTGAGTTGACTGATGAACCCTTGGCTGCAACGATCTTGTCTACCGTTCCTGCTGAAGGAGCGGAAATCTCGTTCTCCATCTTCATCGCTTCGAGGATGAGGACAACGTCGCCGGCGTTGACTGCCTGTCCTTCTGTTACCTTGACGTCCAGAACGGTTCCTGGCATCGGTGCGGTGATGCTTGCTGCGCCGCCCGCTGCAGGTGCTGCCGCTGCTGCCGGAGCCGGTGCCGGTGCTGCTGCAGGAGCCGGTGCAGGTGCTGCTGCAGGAGCCGGTGCAGGTGCTGCCGCTGCCGCTGGTGCAGGCGCTCCGCCCAGATCTTCTACTTCAACTGCATATGTCGTTCCGTTTACAGTGATGTTGTACTTTTTCATTTTTCTTCATTCCTTTCGCTTAGATTATCTTCTTCTGGTGTCGAGCCTGTCTTCCAGTCCGGATACGCCCCAAGGGGTGTTGTCTCCTGAAAGTCTTGTTATCTTCTTTACGACCAGGTTGTTTGCGTTTGCTCCCTGATAGGCTGCGATAGCTGCCGCTATGACCGCCACCAGGCTGTCGTCTGATGCTTCTTCCACAGTTGCTTTGGTCTCGGCCGGTGCTGGGGCCGCTGCCGCTGGTGCTGCTGCAGCCGCCGGTTTCTTGCTCGTTCCCAGCGCTTTTCCCATGAGTGAGATGAAGATCCAGATGAGGATGAGGACTGTGAATGTGATTCCCAGACCCATGATCATCGTGATTGTGGATGCCAGCATCTTTTGCCCGAATGTCAGCGTGTGCATCACGTCCGGATTCGAGAAAATCTCCATTAAAGTCATGTTGCTTGTATCCATGCTGTCACCTCCTTAGAGCGGAATGTCGCCGTGCTTCTTAGGCGGCAGTGTTTCCTTCTTGGTCTTCAGCATGTCAAGTGCGCTTGCGATTCTCTGACGAGCAGTTGCAGGTTCGATGACATCGTCTACATAACCGAGGCCTGCTGCATAGTACGGATTGTTGAACAGTTCTTCATACTCGTCGATTCTCTGCTTTCTCAGTGCTTCGCGCTCATCATCATTCTCGATCTCCTTCAGTTCAGCCTTGACGGATGACATGATGTTGACAGCACCCTCGGCACCCATAACAGCAATCTGTGCTGACGGCCATGCCAGTACCATATCGGAACCCAGTTCCTTGTTGCACATTGCGATGTATGCGCCGCCGTACGCCTTTCTGAGGATCATTGTGATCTTAGGAACGGTTGCTTCGCAGTATGCATAGAGCAGCTTGGCGCCGTGTCTGATGATGCCGCCGTATTCCTGATTGGTTCCAGGCAGGAATCCAGGAACGTCTTCCAGTGTCAGAATTGGAATGTTGAATGCGTCGCATCTTCTTACCATTCTGGCTGACTTGTCTGACGCATTGATGTCCAGGCAACCCGCACCGACTGCAGGCTGGTTGGCGATGACGCCTACCGTTGAACCACCGATTCTGATGAAGCAGGTGATGATGTTCTTCGCGTACATAGCGTTGACATCGAAGATCTTGCCGTCGTCCGCGATGCCCCTGATGATGTCATACATGTCGTATGCCTTGTTCGGGTTGTCAGGAATGATCGTGTTGAACTCAGGGATGAGTCTGTTCACGTCATCTGTACATGCATATGTTGGCGGCAGTTCCTTGTTGTTGGACGGCAGATAGGTGAGCAGTTCTCTGACCTGCATCAGCGTATCTTCGTCATTCGCGCCCATGAAGTGGGCAACGCCGCTGACAGTGTTATGCGTTCTCGCTCCGCCCAGCTGTTCTGACGTAACGATTTCGCCCGTAACTGTCTTGATGACGTTCGGTCCCGTAATGAACATCTGTGAAGTCTGGTCGACCATGAAGATGAAGTCTGTGATTGCCGGTGAATAAACAGCTCCGCCTGCGCATGGTCCCATGATGACAGAAATCTGCGGGATAACGCCTGATGAAATAGTGTTGTTGTGGAAGATCTTGCCGAATCCGGAAAGCGGTGCTACGCCTTCTTCGATTCTGGCTCCGCCTGAATCCTGAAGTCCGACGAACGGAGCTCCCATCTTCAGGGCCATTCCCTGTACTTTTACGATTTTTTCTCCATGGTATTCACCCAGTGATCCGCCGCCAACGGTGAAATCCTGTGCAAAAGCAAATACCAGTCTGCCGTCGATCTGTCCATAACCGGTAACGACACCGTCGCCCGGCATGTCTTTCTCCGGCATTCCGTAGAACGGGCATCTGTTCTTGACGAACGTGTCCATTTCAACGAAAGTGTCCTTGTCGAAGAGGATATTCAGTCTTTCACGAGCGGTCAGCTTGCCTTTTTTGTGCTGTGACTCGATCCTCTTGTCTCCTCCACCCTGATAGAGGTGTTCTTTCTTTTCGAGGAGTTTTTCAAGCTTGTTCATTTGGTTACTTCCTCCTAATAAAAGTATTTTGGATATGGTATTTCATGATAATGAATCACCTGCACCACGAAAGTGATGTCAAGCGACAACATACCATCAATACTATATCCCAACAACCTGTTGATTTCAACCAAAAAAACCCGAAAACAGACCTTGTATACATTATATTTCCACGTGCAAAAGCAACAGAAAAGAGCCGCGCAGGCGGCTCTTTCATTCTATTTCCGTTCTCGTGCTTTTTGCATGCTTAGTACGGGAAGTTCCTGTGGAGCGGATACTTGTCCGTGAGGCTCTTGACGATGGCTCTCGCCTCTTCCATCTTCGCTTCATCTTCGCCCTTGCTGTCGATGACCAGAGCGATGGCGTCGGTGACCGCCTTCACGTCGTCTTCCTTGAATCCGCGGCTCGTCATGGCCGGGGTTCCCATTCTCAGACCGGATGTGATCATCGGCTTACGAGGGTCGTTCGGAATCGCGTTCTTGTTGGTCGTGATGTTGGCCTCGTCCAGGAGTCTCTCTGCCTTCTTGCCGGAGATGTCCTTGTTGAGTAGTTTAACCAGAATCAGGTGGTTGTCACTGCCGCCGGATACCAGTTCGAAATCATGGGCGTTCATGCCCTGCACCAGTGCCTGGCAGTTGTCGATGACCTGCTGCTGATAAGCCTTGAACTCAGGCTGCATCGCCTCATACAGACATACCGCCTTCGCGGCGATGATGTGCATGAGCGGTCCTCCCTGGAGTCCCGGGAAGATGGCGGAATTGATGGCCTTCTTGAACTCTTCTCTGCAGAGGATCAGGCCGCCTCTCGGACCGCGCAGTGTCTTGTGGGTCGTCGTCGTAACGATGTCCGCGTACGGAACAGGATTCTCGTGGAGTCCTGCCGCGACCAGACCTGCGATGTGCGCCATGTCGACCATAAGGAGCGCACCGACTTCGTCCGCGATCTCTCTGAAGGTCTTGAAGTCGATGGCTCTCGGATAAGCGGACGCGCCTGCGACGATGAGCTTCGGCTGATGCTCTTTGGCTTTTGCTCTGACGTCGTCGTAGTCGATTCTCTCATCCTCGCCGAGTCCATAGGCGACGAAGTTATATGACTTACCTGAAATGTTGACCGGAGATCCATGTGAAAGGTGTCCGCCGTTTGAAAGATCCATGCCGAGTACGGTATCGCCGTAGTTGAGCACTGCCTGATAGACCGCCGTGTTGGCGTTGGCGCCCGAGTGAGCCTGTACGTTGGCGTGATCTGCGCCGAACAGTTCGCACGCTCTGTCGATAGCCAGCTGCTCTACCTCGTCGACGAACTCGCATCCGCCGTAGTATCTCTTTCCCGGATAACCTTCTGCATACTTGTTGGTCAGCGCGCTGCCTGCCGCTTCCATAATTTCGTAATTTACGAAATTCTCCGATGCGATCATCTCGATCTTTGTTTCCTGACGGTTAATCTCGCGTCTGATGGAAGCCGCGACTTCAGGATCCGCTTTGTCCAGATAGTTGAAATACATAACTTCTCTCCTTCTTATATCTAAAAGAAATGCCTTTAATTATTATACTCAATCACGCGCTCTCAAACAAGCGCCCCATGCAAAAGCATCAGCTCACGGCCCGTTCCAGTCTCTTGAGCGCAAGCGCCATGGTCAGGCCCGGTGTGGTCCTGCTGCCGGTCACCTCTACGCCCAGAATCTCGTTGATCTTCTTGAGACGGTACTGTACGGTGTTGGTGTGCACGTCCATGATCTGCGCTGTCTTTCCCGTGCTCATACCCGCGTCGAGAACGAACGTCTCCAGCGTTTCAAGAAGCTGGCGGCCTTTGGTTCCGCCCATCTGGCTGAACGGATCCAGTAATTCCGCATAGTTCTTGTGCACGAACCCGCCCTGAATCTGGATATTGATGCAGTTGTTCACGAGGGTGAGCTCGTACTTGGTGAAGACCCTCTTGTACGGGAAGACGTTCTGGGCGAAGGTCCAGCTCTCACTGATGAGTTTATACGCGTCGCCGGCACCTTCGATACCGTTCAGGCCCGTTACATGAAAGAGTCTCGCCGTGCGGTTTTCTTTGATCTTGTCAAATAGCGCGCTGCAGTCTGCCTGCAGGTCGGCGCCCTCCGCCGTGTGTTCCGTCCTCAGAATCATGCCGTAGGTCTCATCGTCTTCGTTGATGTGCATGATCTCCAGATCAGTGGCCATTTCAAACTCCGCGAAGGCATGGGATTCCGCATCCTTCGGGACGCCTTTGGAAAAGAACACGCTGATGATGTCCTGCCCTGAGATCCTCGCTTCATCCTGCAGATTGTAGGCCAGGGATTTATTGCCTCTGATGAGCGCCTTGATGAAATCCGATTTGGCGTCGCGCTCCGGCGTGTACTTCCACATACCCATGGCCAGTTCGATGATCTCGGCCAACTTGGTGATTTCGCCCGCCGAATAGACGTCTTCGTTATCCACGATGAGCATGAAGTATTTCTCGCTGCCGATGTTCACCGGACCCCAGTAGGTCAGCACGCCGTTGACGTCAATCTGTGTGTAGATCTTGCCCGTGTCGCCTGAGATGGCGCGTTCCCGCCCGAGACGTATGGCATCGGCAAGGGTCGCCCTGTGCCTTGTTTCGACGGCGAGCACCGGATTGAAATCCTCACTGAGGATGAACAGCTGGAAGTCGTTGTTGATCGCGGCTTCTCTGACTGCTTCCGGAAAACTGGAATGCTTCTCGAAGTTGAGCAAGTGGAACACCGTGTTGTTGATGAGGGAATTGTTGAAGTTCTCCCCGTAGAGCACGCTGTCCATGATTCCCTCGATGGCCTGATCGTATTCGATTCCCGGCGCCATGAGGATGAGGGTCAGCCCCGCCTTGTCCGCCGCGGCGATGACCTTGCTATCGATCTTCGCAGAGATCTTCCCCGTAAAGAATACGGCCAACGCCGGACAGCCTTTTCTGGCAATGTGTTCGACAAGTCTGCACTGTCTTGCGACGTCGTCTTTCGCGCTGAGGAATCCTGTCAGAAGCAGTTCGGACCGGATGCTGCCGTACAGTTTCAGGTCACCTTCATCGGCGCTATCGAACACGGAAACAGAGCTCACAATTCCTGCAAGCCCTTCCCTGTGCGTGAGCACCTCCGCTCCCGCGAACGCATTCAGTTCGAGACAGTCCTTTACGGTCAGTTTCATTCTTTTTCTTCCTCTTTCGCCGCTTCCGTTTCGTCAGCAACTTCTTCGGCGATTTCTTTTTCCACAACCTCTTCTTCCACGACCTCTTCCTCTACCGGCTCGAAATCCGCATCCGCAGGTTCGTCCTCTGCCGGCGCCGGTTTATTCTTTCTCTCCACCGGCTGCGGCTGCTGGGTCATGTCGTTATATGTCATAATGCGAGGTTTGAACTTGGCGTTCTTTCCCTGCTCTTCAATCATCTCCGAAAGCTCGTCCAGCTTGTCCTGAGCCCTTCTCTCGGCCTCTTCCTTAGCCTGCTGGCGCTCCTGCTTTCTCTTCTTGGCTGCCGCCTTGGCTTCTTCCTTATCCTTGGCCTTTCTCTCTTCCTTGGCCACAGCGTATTCTTCACCCAGTTCCTGCGGCGTCTTCTCTCCGTTGAAGAGCGCGGTGAACTGTTCGCCGTCCAGGGTCTCAATCTCGAGGAGTCCCTCGGCGACAGCTCTCAGCTGATCCATGTGCTGCTCAAGGATGGTGATGGCTGCATCGTATGCTTCCTCAACAATGGCCTTGACCTCTTCGTCGATCTCGTTGGCCGTCTCTTCCGAGTAAGCCTGCTTGGACGTGAAGTCCTTGCCCAGGAATACTTCGTCGGAAGAGCTGTAGTTCACCGGTCCCAGCTTCTCGCTGAAGCCGTACTTGGTGACCATCTCTCTGGCGATATCCGTCGCTCTCTGGATGTCGTTGGATGCGCCCGTACTGATATCGTCGAGCGTGAGTTTTTCGGCGGCACGTCCGCCCAGCAGATGGATGATCTGCTCTCTCATCTCTTCCTTGGTTCCGTAGTATTTGTCTTCCTTCGGCAGGATCATGGTGAATCCACCTGCCATGCCTCTCGGTACAATGGTAATCTGGTGCACCGGATCGGACTTCGGCAGGCAGTGGGCAACGACTGCATGACCAGCTTCGTGATAAGCAGTCAGCTTACGCTCTTCGTCACTGATGACTCTACTCTTCTTCTCCGGACCGGCGATGACCTTGGTGATGGCCTCTTCGATCTCTTCCATCCGGATGACCATGCCGTTTCTGCGGGCTGCGAGCAGCGCCGCTTCATTGAGCATGTTCTCGATGTCAGCCGGCGTGAATCCCGGCGTCCTTCTGGCGAGAACCTTCGGATCGACACCTTCATCCAGCGGCTTGTTGCGCGAGTGGACCTTGAAGATCTCCTCTCTTCCGATGATGTCCGGAATGCCGATGACGATCTGTCTGTCGAAACGGCCCGGTCTCAGAAGCGCCGGGTCGAGTACGTCCGGTCTGTTGGTTGCAGCCAGAATGATGATGCCCGAATTCTCCGCGAATCCATCCATCTCAACGAGCAGCTGGTTGAGCGTCTGCTCTCTTTCATCATGGCCGCCGCCCAGGCCTGCGCCTCTCTTACGTCCTACCGCGTCGATCTCGTCGATGAACACGATGCAAGGCGCGTTCTTCTTGGCCTGATCGAACAAGTCTCTGACTCTGGATGCGCCGACGCCGACGAACATCTCCACAAAGTCCGAACCGCTGATGGTGAAAAACGGAACGCCCGCTTCTCCTGCTGTTGCCTTTGAAATATATGTCTTACCGGTTCCCGGAGGGCCGACGAGCAGAATGCCCTTCGGAATACGCGCGCCCAGGCTGTTGTACTTGGCCGGGTGCTTGAGGAAATCGACGATTTCCTCCAGTTCTTCCTTTTCCTCCTTGAGTCCCGCGACATCCTTGAATGTGATCTTCTTCAGATCTTCCTGCTTGGCCAGCTTGGCCCTGGATTTGCCGAAGGCCATCGCTTTGCCTCCGCCGCCCTGCTGCCGCATGATGAATACGAAGAAGGCGACCATGATGCCGATCATCAGCAGTGTCGGCAGAAGCGTGAGCCATACGGACTCCTGCTTCGGCGCATCGCTTTCCAGTTTCAGCGTTCCTGCGTCGACCTGCGGGATGATGTATTCATCGTAAATATAATTCAGGTCGACGACACTGTTGACGAAAGCGTACACCTTGTCCCCGTCTTCCAGGGTGGCTGTCAGTTTCGTGTCTGTGACGTTGATGCTCTCGACTTCGTTGGCCTTCAGATGGTTGATCATGGTCGATGTCTTGATCTGCTTCATCGACGTGTCGTCTCCCGAGTTGAAGAACCAGAAGAAGCCCAGCGCAATCACGAAAATCAGCACGTAAATAGTGATATTTTTCCCTAATCTTCCTCTTTTCAAATCTATATGTCCTCCATTTATTTGTTGTTTGGAAACAAATTTGCATGTTATTTTATCACAAAATCAGCTCGTCGTACAACAAAAAACTGCCCTCTTGGGCAGTTTAAAACCACTTTGATTTCTGTTGTCGCTCGCCGCTTCTGCGGAATGGTCACTTTGTGAACCGCACAGCCCCTTTGCCGACGCTGAGTGTGTATCCGTGCGGGAATTCAACCGTTTTGCCGCCAACCTGTCCGAGAAGGATCCTGTCCGCCGCTTCCAGGCGCTCCGCGGTGATATCCTGGGTCAGACCGATCTCATCGAAGGCCTTCAGGATGATGCGGTGGCGCAGTGCCTCATGGCAGCTTGCCAGTCCGCGCCAGTCCAGCATGACCTCATCACCCGGCTCTCCGCTGAGCGTCAGTCCCGCCGGCGTTCTCAGCATCCTGTAGGCGCGCGCCGTCTCCTCCCAGAAGTAGTCCTTATCCGCCGCGGCAATTTTTGCCATGCGGACCAAGCCTTCCTGGAAGTTGCTGTTGTAATGCGCTTCGATACGTGGAATCAGGTCAAGGCGTAGACGGTTTCTTGTGTACAGGCCTTCCTGATTGGTGTGGTCGGTCACCGGATGGAGGCCTTTTTCTTCACAGTAAGCTTCGACTTCTTCACGCCATGTGTCGAGCAACGGCCGTACGACCGTGAAGATTCCGCTCTCTCTGCGTTCCTCCCTCGCGTATGCCATACCGGCGATGCCGTCCATACCAGTCCCGCGCAAAATCCGGAAGAGCACCGTCTCCGCCTGGTCGTTGGCGTTATGCCCGACGGCAATCTTCACGCTGCCGGTTTCCCCGCAGCGGGCCTCCACTTCTGCAGCGACCTGAAAAAACGCGTCATACCGCGCCTTGCGGCCGGCTTCTTCGCTGGTCATGTCCAATTCTTTCGCCAGCGCATTACAGTCGACGGTGAACACTCGTGCCTCGAGCCCTGCGTCCGCGCAGAGTGTTTCGACATATTTCTGATCCGCTTCCGCTGCGCCCGGCCGGAACTGGTGATTGACGTGCACCGGATGGATGTGCAGATCCATCTCCTCCGTCATACCGCGCAGCACGTGGAACAGGCACACTGAATCGGGGCCTCCTGACAGCCCCAGCACGATGTGGTCACCTTTCTCTATGAGATTGTGCTTGCAGATCGTCTGACGGATCTGCTTCTCCGCGTTTGCCATTGATTCACACCTTCCTGCACTTCACGACCCGGTCGCGTCCGGCAAGATCCCGGATCACCTCCGGTGTGGTGAAGCGTTCGGTTTCCATGATCATCTTGCGCAAATCCTCGCCCTGATCGTTTCCGATTTCGAACATGAGCCATCCGCCCTCCTTCAGATAGAGATGGGCATCGGCGACGATTCTCCTGTAGTAATCCAGCCCGTCCTTGCCGCCGTCCAGTGCCTGCAGCGGCTCGTGATCCTTGACCTCCTCCTGCAGCAGCGCAATCAGGTTCGTTCTGATATACGGCGGGTTGCTGATGATCAGATCGTAACTGCGGACGCGCTTCCCCTTGCCCGTGTCCCGGAGCGCTTCGAAGAGGTCGCCCTGCAGGAATTCGATTTCTGTGCGGTTTGCTTTTGCATTCTCTTTCGCGAGCGCCAGCGCCGCGTCCGAGATGTCTGTCGCGGTGACGGAAATGTCCTCGCAGATTTTCGCCAGAGAGATGCCGATGGCGCCGCTGCCGCAGCAGAGATCCAGCACCTCCTGGGTCGGCGGCGTACTGAAGATTTTGAACAGTCCGCCCCGGGACTGCCGCCGCTGTCCTGCCACCGTCTTGCGCTCCTCGCGCAAAAGCTTCGCGGCCTCGGTCACCAGCACTTCGGTTTCCGGCCGCGGGATGAGCACATCGGGATTGACCTTGAAATCAAACCCCATGAACGCCTGCCTGCCTGTAATGTGCTGCAGAGGGATGCGGGACGCCCGCTCCGCGATGAGTTCGAAATATGCTTTTTCCGTTTCTTTGTCCGCTTCTTCTTCCTTCATGAGGAAGAGCACAACTTTATCGCATTTTTTCAGGAAACAGTACAGTGCCTCGGCGTCGACGTCCGCGTTCATGACGCCCGCCTTCGACAGCCTGTACTCTCCTTCTTTGATCAGAACCCTTGTCTTCATATCTCTATTTTCCCCTTGCTATTCTATAAATCCCACACATGCGGGTACTCGTATCTCATGTCTTTGGCGATGGTGTACTTGCGCGGCGGCGTATCGTCGCACACAGCCTTCACCGCTTCGATCGCCACTTCCAGCATCTCATCATCCGGTTCCGCCGTGGTGATCTTCTGCAGCCAGAGTCCCGGCATGCTGAGAATCTTCACGATCCAGTTATCGCTCCGTCCGGCCCACCTGAGAAGCTCATAGGAGAGCCCCGCGATGACCGGAAGCAGAAGCAGCCGCGTCACGATCCGGATCCACAGCACCGGCCAGCCCAGCAGCACGTGGCACAGCAGCGCGATGATGAACACGAACATGAGGAAGCTGGTTCCGCACCGCGGATGAAGCGTCGGATACTGCCGGCACGCTTCGACCGTCAGATCCTTGAGGTCCGGTCCGGCACCGGCGGTCTGCGGCAGATTCTCAAAGGCATGAATCGTCTTGTGCTCCGCGCCGTGGAAACGGAAAACCCGCTTCATGTCCGGCATGAAGGATACCGCCCAGATGTAACCGATGAACAGCGCGATACGCAAAAGCCCCTCCACCAGATTGATCCAGATGACGTTGGTCGAAACGAATTTGGCCAAAGATGCCACCCATGTCGGCAGCAGGATGAACACGCCGATAGAAAAAGCCAGCGCGATGATCACCGAAAACCAGATGAGGAATTTCCACAGCGCCTCGCTGCCGAACTTGCTCTCGAACCAGACTTCAAATTTGCTCGGCTCATATTCTTCGTCGTCGTACTCGCTCAGAATATCCGCTGAATTCATCAGGGTCTTCGTGCCGAAAACGAGTGCGTCAATAAACGCGATGACGCCGCGCAGGATCGGGATATTCATCCACTTGCCGTAGGTTTTCGTCTTCGTCGTTTCGAGTTCTATATTGCCATTGGGAATGCGCACCGCCAGGGCGGTCTTTGATTCGCCCTTCATCATGATGCCTTCCATGACTGCCTGTCCTCCCATTTTGGTCGGGCAGGCATCTTTGATGAAAATCTTTTTTAGATCCATCTGCTGTCTATGTCTATCCTATTTGAATCTTACTTTCTGAATCACTTCAATAAACGTCTGGTTGTCCCTCGTCATCTGCAGGTTGTCCAGGATGGCTTCTGTCGCCTCCATGTTGTCCCTGCCGCCGAGGGCTCTCCGCATGGCCCATACAGCCTGCATTTCGTCCTGGCTCATGAGCAGGTCCTCGCGGCGCGTTCCGGACTTGGCAAGGTCGATTGCCGGGAAGATCCTCTTCTCGGACAGTCTTCTGTCGAGGAAGAGTTCCATGTTGCCGGTGCCTTTGAACTCTTCATAGATCAGGTCGTCCATACGGCTTCCTGTTTCGACGAGGGCTGTGGCCAGTATGGTCACGCTGCCGCCTTCCTCCAGTTTTCTCGCAGCGCCGAAGAACTTCTTCGGTTTGTGGAGCGCACCCGGATCGAAGCCGCCGCTCAGAGTCTTGCCCGACGGCGGTACGACCAGATTGTAGGCTCTGGCCAGACGGGTGATGCTGTCCAGCAGGATCACAACGTCTTTGCCCTGCTCGGCCAGTCTCTGCGCTCTGCCGAGCACCATCTCCGCGACCTTTACGTGGTGCTGCGGCTGCTCGTCGAATGTTGAATATATGACTTCGCTCTTTTCGTTGATCAGGCTGCGCTTGAAATCTGTAACTTCTTCCGGCCGCTCGTCCACAAGCAGAACGATCATTTCTACTTCAGGATAGTGCTTCTCAATGCTGTTTGCAATCTTCTTCAGGAGCACGGTCTTGCCCGCCTTCGGCGGCGCGACAATCAGACCTCTCTGGCCTTTGCCGATCGGCGCGATCAGGTCGATGATGCGCAGGCTCAGCTCGCTCCTGCCATCCTCCATGACCAGTTTTTCTCTTGGAAAGATCGGGGTCAGGCTATTGAAGTCCGGACGCCGGATGGCCGCTCCCGGTTCTTCATCATTGACGCTGACCACGTAAAGCAGCGCGCCGAATCTGGCGTCGCCCTTCGGCGGTCTGCAGATGCC
>JAILDT010000096.1 GCA_024689085.1 Clostridia bacterium
GCATTCCTGAAGAGAGAGTACAAGATCATGGTAATCGTTATCCTGGTCCTGTTCCTGCTCATCGGATTCTGCATCAACTGGACAACAGGCATCCTGTACATCTGTGGTGCTGTTCTCTCAGTGCTTGCCGGATTCTTCGGAATGAATGTTGCAACCTGGGGCAACGTAAGAACTGCGAATGCTGCTAAGGACGGCGGCATGAACAAAGCTCTGAAAGTAGCATTCAGATCAGGAGCTGTCATGGGTCTTGCGGTAGCAGGTCTCGGACTGTTTGGACTGGGCATGGTCATGGTATGCCTGAAACTGGCCACTGTCGTACAGTGCGTAACGGGCTTCGGCTTCGGAGCTTCCTCAATGGCTCTGTTCGGACGTGTCGGCGGCGGTATCTACACCAAGGCTGCAGACGTTGGCGCTGACCTGGTTGGTAAGGTTGAAGCGGGCATCCCTGAGGACGACCCTCGTAACCCGGCGGTTATCGCTGACAACGTAGGCGACAACGTAGGCGACGTTGCAGGTATGGGTTCTGACCTTTATGAATCATACTGCGGATCAATTATTTCAGCGATTACGCTGGCGGCAGTCGCTGCATCAGCTTCAGGCGGACTCTTCGATGAAGCAACAGCAGCAATCTTCCCGCTGATCATGGCGGCGGTTGGAATTATCGCATCCGTTATCGGTATTCTTCTCGTCAGAGGTAAGGAGGGTTCAAACCCTGCCAACGCTCTGAATGCGGGAACATACATCGCAAGCGGCATCGTAGTCATCGTATCGATCATTCTTTCGAAGGCTATGCTGGGAAGCTTCGCTTTCTCAATCGCTATCATCGCCGGACTTATCGTCGGTGTAGCAATTGGTAAAATCACAGAGATTTACACTTCAGAGGACTACAAGTCAGTTAAGAAAATTGCGGAGCAGTCACAGACTGGATCCGCCACGACGATCATCTCCGGTCTGGGCGTCGGCATGATGTCAACGGTATGGCCGATCATCTGCATCTCAGTCGGTATCTTCGCTGCTTACTTCGCAACGGAAACCGTTGGAGCAGGCATGGGAATGTACGGCATCGCGTTGGCAGCAGTAGGTATGCTGTCCACGACTGGTATGACCGTAGCCGTTGACGCATACGGTCCTGTATCCGACAACGCCGGCGGCATCGCTGAGATGTCCGAACTGCCGGAAGGCGTTCGTAACATCACGGACAAGCTGGACGCTGTTGGTAACACAACCGCTGCGATCGGTAAGGGATTCGCGATCGGTTCCGCAGCTCTGACTGCACTTGCTCTGTTCGCTTCCTACTCAGCAGTAACCGGTCTGAAGGCCATCTCACTGCTCAACCCGATCGTAATCATCGGCCTGTTCATCGGCGCAATGCTTCCGTTCATGTTCTCAGCGTTCACTATGAACTCTGTCGGAAGAGCTGCGAACCAGATGATCGAAGAAGTAAGAAGACAGTTCAGATCAGACGAAGGAATCCTGGCTGGAACTACCAAGCCTGACTATGCTCACTGCGTTGATATCTCAACACAGGCAGCACTGAAGGAAATGATCGTTCCTGGTCTGATGGCAATCATTGCTCCTCTGGCTGTTGGTATCATCCTCGGCCCTGAGGCTCTCGGCGGCATGCTGGCCGGAGCTCTGGCAGCAGGCGTACTCCTCGCGCTGATGATGGCGAACGCCGGCGGCGCATGGGACAACGCCAAGAAGTATGTTGAAGGCGGCGCATACGGCGGCAAGGGTTCCGACACCCACAAGGCTACCGTAGTAGGCGACACCGTAGGTGACCCGTTCAAGGATACTTCCGGTCCGTCCATCAACATCCTGATCAAGCTTATGACTATCGTATCAGTAGTATTCGCTCCACTGTTCGTAGCCATCGGCGGCCTGATTGGATAATCCAATTTAAGACGAAAATAAAAACGCCCGCGCATCAAGCGCGGGCGTTTTGTTATGTCTTTGTTTAGTGACCTCTTCTCCAGAAGTTGCGGGTGAAGAGAATGATGATGGTGAACAGCTCCAGTCTTCCGACGATCATGAGGATGCTGAGATAAATCTTCAGACCCGGGTGGAAGAAGGCGAAGTTGCCCATGGATGCCCCGTATCCGAAGGACGCGCCTGTGTTGGAAAGCATGCAGAGGGTCGAGGTAAAGCTGGTCTCCATGTCGAGTCCCTGCAGGGAAAGCACAAGAGCGGAGAACAGGAACAGGCCGATGAATGTGAACATAAATACTGTAATGCTCGATACGACCGGCGCGGAAACAGATCCGTTGCCGAGCTTGACAGCGACGACAGAACGAGGGTGCGTTCTGCGCACGCAGCCGCGGGCGATCATCTTGAGCATGACGAGCACGCGGATGACTTTCATGGATCCCGCGGTGGAAGCCGAGCATCCGCCGATGAACATGATCACGAGCAGGATGACCTGACACATGGTCGGCCAGAACATATAAGGCGTTCTCGTGTAGCCTGCTGTGGTCGCGAAGCTGACCACCTGAAAGAAGGAGTCACGGAGCGCCGGGCCAAAGGTCTCGCCTCTGAACAGGATGAGTCCTGCGGTACAGATAATGGTGGAGCCTGCGATGATAATGCCGTAGGCACGGAGTTCCAGATCCTTCACAAAGTAAGAGAACTTGCCTGTAAGCAAATAGTGGTACAGGACAAAGTTGACCGCCGCCAGCATGCAGAATACCGAAATGACGATCTCGATGTAGACGCTGCCGTAGTAAGCGATGCCCTGCGGGTGAACGAGCAGTCCGCCGGTACTGATGCTGCCCAGAGTGGTGATGACGCCGTCGTAAAGCGGCATCTTCCCCGACAGCATGAGCAGCAGAAATTCGATGACCGTAAAGGATAGGTAGGTGAGGTAGAGTGCTTTTGCAGAATCACTCATTCTCACGGTTGTTTTTTCAAGCACCGGTCCCGGCATCTCCGCACGGGCGATGATCTGCCCGTTGATGCCCAGGGCAGGCAGGAGGGAGATGACGAACACGAGGATTCCCATGCCGCCCAGCCAGTGAGAAATGGCCTTCCAGAGTATGAGCGCGTGATTGGTCATGCCGCGCGCAGCAACCGTGCAGCCTGTCGTCGTAAAGCCTGATGAGGATTCAAAGAATGCATCGATGTAGTTGTCGAAGTATCCCGACAGCAGGTACGGGAAGGCGCCCATCACAGAAGCGATGACCCAGCAGAGGGCTACGACAAGATAGCCTTCCCTGGCGCCGAATCTGGAGCGACCCGTTCTGATGAAGACACACAGCAGGAGACCGATGGCAATCGTGAACGGCGCACAGATCCGAAATGCGCCCGCGACGTCGTGATCGCCCGTAAATTCCGCGTAAATCCACGGAAAGAGTTCAGCGATTCCGATGATCAGTATGATGATACCCAGGATTCTGAATATCGCTCTGTAGTTGGTTACTTTCGTCTCCATCTAGTTGGCCCTCCAGAATCCAGGGGTAAACAGTAACAGTATGGTATAGAATTCAAGCCTGCCGGCAATCATGATAAACGACATAACGGCCTTCGTGAAGATGTTGAAACTGTAGAACTCACCGCCGATGCCGATCCGGCCGAAGCCAGGCCCCACGTTGTTCATCAGTGATACCGTGGCGGTGAAGCAGTCCATCATATCAATGTTCTCCAGCGCCATCACAAAAGCACCGACAAAGAGCACGATGACAAAGAGGAACATATGGTTGGAAACCGCAGAGACCGTGTCAGCCGGAACATCTTTGCGGTTGAGTTTAACCGGCTTGATCACATTCGGGTGCAGTCTGGTCTGCAGTCCGTGCAGCACGAGCTTGCCAAGGACGACGATACGGACGACCTTGTTGCCGCTGCTGGTCGACGAAGAACAGCCCCCGATGACCATCAGCATGATGAGAATCATCTGGGTAAAGGCAGGCCACAGGTCGTAGTTGTCCGAAACGAATCCTGTCGTGGTCACCATCGATACCGCCATGAAAGCGGCGTTGGCTGCTTCGCCCGTGTGGGACCAGCCGGTGACTGTGAAGTACAGCACTGCGAAGATCAATGCAAAAGCAAGGATCATGGTCGCCCAGTACGCGATGAATTCCGTGTCTTCGGTGAAGGCTTTGAGGCCGCGGCGCGAGAAAGAGTAGAACATGGTGAAGTTCGTTCCCGCGACGATCATGAAGAACACGATGACCACCCGGATAAAGATGCCGTTGTAGTGCATGATGCCGTCATTGTAATTGGAAAAACCGCCTGTGCTGACGGTGCCCAGAGCGTGGATGACAGAATCGTACAGTCCCATTCCGCCGATGCACAGGAGCAGGACTTCAATAAAGGTCATGAGAAGATAACCAGCGAAGATTCCGACGAAGATGCGCTGGACCTTCGGTGTAATGCTGTCTATTTTTACAGATGGATTATCAGGTTCCGCGACACTGGTGCCGTTTACACCGAGACTTGGCATGAGCGCGATGGCGAAGGCCAGGATTCCGAACCCGCCGATCCATGAGGTCATGGAACGCCACAGCAGGATGCCTTTTGGAACGGCTTCAACGTCGTCAAAAACCGTCGCGCCTGTCGTCGAGAATCCAGACGCGGATTCGAAGAAGGCGTCGATCGGATTGGTCAGCACGTCGGCGAAGTAGTACGGAAATGCGCCGAAGACAGAGGCTGCGATCCAGAGCCCTGCGAGGAGCAGATAACCATCGCGGACCGTTGCAGCCTTGCGGATGTGGTGCAAAAGCAGAAAGAGCGCCATGCCGGCAATAATGCCGACCCAGATGGCGTGAAACAGGCCTGCGGCAGCGTGGTGTTCGCCGTAATAGACACACACCAAAACAGGTGGCACCATAGCAATGCTAAGTACCACCGTTATGATTCCTATCACTTTGAACAATGCTCCGAATGTTAAGCGCATATTATCGGCCCTTAAAGAATCCAAGCCTGCTTGAGTCTTTGAGAAGTTTCTCCGTGCTTGCGATATCGCTGATCAGACTCAGCATGAGCAGCCTGTCGTCTTCCTCTATTACGGTGTCGCCGTTCGGTATGATGACCTCATTGCCTCTGTGAATCGCTGCGATGATGACGCTGGAAGGGAGCTCGAGCTCCTTGAGCGGCACACCGAGAATCGCCATGTGAGGCGTGGCGTACACTTCCATAATCTCCGCCTGGCCCTGGATGAGCTGGGAGGAGAGAACTTTCTTGTTGCCCTGAACAAGGCGCAGGATGATGCCGGTAACCATATCGATCGGGTTGAGCGCCATATCGATACCCATGGCGGAAACGATTTCCGCATAGCTTCTGCGGCTTACCTTGGCGATAACGTCTTCAATGCCGTGCTGCTTGGCCATGAGGGCCAGAAGCAGGTTGTCTTCGTCGAATCCCGTGCAGGTAACGACTGCGTCCATACCGTCCAGATTCTCTTCCTCGAGAAGTTGCAGATCGGTGGCGTCGCCGTTGAGCACCATGATGTCGTTGAGGTGGGTGGAGAGATAGTAGCATCTCTTCTTGGAACGCTCTATGATCTTGACGGATGCGCCGTAGTCGGACAGCTTTTCCGCCAGATAGAATCCGGTCTTTCCGCCGCCCATGATCATGACCTTCTGCAGATCGGTGTACTTGCCTCTCTCATGGACCTTCTTACTGAGGGCCTGGATCGGTTCCTTCTCACCGACTACGTACAGCACATCATCGGCTTTGATGATATCGCTGCCGTGCGGGATAATGACTTTGCCGTTCCTGGAAATACCGACGGCCAGCATGCCCGGAAGCACGCTGCCGAAATCCGAAATCGGAAGGTCAATCAGGGATTTGTAGCGGTTGACGTTGAATTCGACGAGAGAGATTTTACCGGAGGAGAAGATGCCGTTGCTCAGGGTATACTTCTCGACCAGATATTTGTAGATCTCGTTGGTGATTTCAAGGTCAGGGTTGATGATGTAGTCGACGTTCATCAGATCCTTGATGAACGGAATCTGGCGCATGTGCTCCGGATCCCTGACGCGTGCGATGACCTTGCCGCATCCCAGCGCTTTCGCGAAGGAACAGATGACCAGATTGGTCTCGTCATTGTCCGTCGTGGAAATCAGAAAGTCATAGGAAGAAATGCCGATGCCCTTGAGAGACTTGACCTCCTTGGCATTGGCAGTGACGGTCAGCACGTCAATGTGAGAGCTGACCTTCTGCAGCAGCGTCTCGTCCGTATCTATAATTGTGACAGCGTGGTCGCCGCCAAGAAGGGTGTTGGTCACAGCCATACCCAGTTTGCCGGCGCCTACAATGGCTACTTTCATGTTTTAGTCTCCTTTTATCAAATCACACTGTATTATACAACTATTCCCGTGGAATTCAAGTTGAATATTGCGTTTCGCGCGTGGTAGAATAAACGGGTTACAGAGGGAGAGCAACAGAATGGAAATCAAACGATTCATCGGCGGCATACTCCAGGCCAACTGCTACGTGGTGAGCCCGTCCCGCGCAAAGGCAACAGACTCCGCTGCCTCTGCGAAGACGCCTTGCTTCATCATCGATCCGGGTTACTATGCGCCGAAGATTGCGAAATACATAAAGGACGAGGATTTTGCCCCTGCAGGAATCATTCTGACCCACCACCACAGCGACCACAGCGGCGCTGCGGCCCACCTGCGCAAGGAACTGGACTGCCCTGTTATGATACACCGGGAGGATGCGGACCGGTACGGCGGAGAGGTCGAAAGGCTGCTGGAAGAAGGCGACGTACTGACGTTTGGCTGCGGCGATGGCAAAAGCGGCAAGCACGATGTGAAACTGACGGTGCTTCACACGCCGGGACATACCCGCGGTGGCATCTGTCTCCTGTCGGAGCGTGATAAGGTCTGCTTTACAGGCGACACCATCTTCAACGTGGATCTGGGGCGAGTCGATCTGGACGACGGAAGCTACGAGGAGATGGTCCGCAGCATCACAGAGGTGTGTGACAAGTGGGGCAACGATATGACCATCTACCCTGGACATGGTGATCCGGCCACGATGAAGACAGTACGAAAGATCAATCTGGAATTTCTGGAGATCGTAAATGGCAATTAAACTGATTGCGTTGGATCTGGACGGAACAACGCTGAACAAAGAAGGAAAACTGAGCGAAGGAAACAGGAGCGCACTCCAGGCGGCGGCCGACAAAGGCGTCAATATCGTCATCGCCACGGGGCGGCCTTTCTGCGCTCTGCCGCAGGAGATTCTGGAGTTCGATCCAGTCAGGTATGTGCTGACCTCCAACGGGGCCAGAATCACAGATCTGCACGAGGGAAAGGCTTTTTATGAGAACTGCATTGCGCCGAACGCGGTGGAAGCGGCGGTGGAAATGCTGGAGCCTCTCGATTATGTGCTGGAGACATTCGTCGACGGCGTAGCCTATATCGAAGGCTGGTACTACCGGCAAGTGGAGGAGACACGACAGAGTTTCCGCGGCGTTGATTATATTCTGAAGACGCGTCAACCGGTGGATGATTTCTACCAGTTCATGCTGGACAACAAGGACAGACTGGAGAACATCAATGTCAACTTCGAGGACCTGTCCGAGAAACCGGCCATGAAGATCAAACTGGAGACGCTGCCTGATGCGACGATTACCAGTTCCTTCGATCACAACCTGGAGATCGGCGGCGCGACGACCAGCAAGGCGGAGGCCCTGCGTCAGATGGGGAAACTCCTCGGAATCGACCGGTCAGAGATGATGGCGGCAGGAGACAGTCCCAATGACATGGCCATGATGAAGGCAGCCGGTATTGCGGTCGCTGTCGGCAACGCCAAGCCGGAAGTCAAAGCCATTGCAGACTTCATCGCCCCGGACCACGACAAAGACGGTATCGCGGCGGCAGTAGAGAAGTACGTTCTGTAAACAAAAGCGGATGCATTCCGCTTTTTTGTTGCGGACTAATTGGATATATATTACATTTATGCTTGATATTTACATTTAACAAGGCTATAATCGACCTGCACACATAAGCAGTCAGGAAGAAAGACGATATGAGAAGGAGGCTGGAATGGACAAACGGGTATTCGGGCAGATTGGAGAGAATACGGCGGCGGACGTTCTGCGGGCGAAGGGCTACAGGATTTTGAAACAGAATTACCGATGCCGGTACGGGGAAATCGATATCATCGCGGAACGGGGCGGCGACGTGAGCTTCGTTGAGGTCAAGACACGGCAGAGCCTGCACTACGGCAGACCCTGTGAGGCGGTGACGGAGGAGAAGAAGCGTCATATGAAGCGGGCCGCACATTGTTATATGGAGGAAATGAAAGAGAAGGGGTATGTGCCGAGACGGTACAGATTCACGATTATGGAAGTAATGGTGAATCAGGAGGACAACGTGTTTTGACGCGGAGAAAGAGAATCAGGCAAAAGGAGGGATCAGAGATGCTGACGAAGGTCAGGACAGCGACGCTGTCGGGAATCAGGGGATATCCGGTGACGGTGGAGACGGATCTGCACAGGGGGCTGCCGGGGTTTCACATCGTGGGGCTGGCGGATACGACAATCAAGGAAGCGAGTATGCGGATCAAACCGGCCATACAGAATTGCGGCGGGGTGTTCCCGGGAGAGAAAGTGACGGTCAATCTCGTGCCGGCGGGGAGACCGAAGGAGGGCAGCCACTTCGACCTGCCCATTGCGCTGGGAATCATGATGTTGGGCAGCGAGATGATCGAACTGGAGGATACGGCATTTATCGGAGAAGTGTCTCTGGACGGAACGATCAACGGCGTGCGCGGCGCGCTGCCGTTGGCCATCTGCCTGCGGGAAGCAGGGATCCGAAATCTGGTGCTGCCTCTGGAGAACGCGGAAGAAGCGTCGATTCTGGAGGACATCAATATCCTCCCCGTAAGCCATCTGCAGCAGGCGGCGGACTACGTCCTGGGCAGATACAACCTGCCATTATATAAAAGGAAAGAAACCGGACGACCGCCTGAGGCGGGCAGTCTTGATTTTGCGCAGGTCATCGGGCAGGAGAGCGTGAAGCGGGCAATCCTTGTGGGCGCTGCGGGTAACCACGGCATTCTGATGATGGGCAGCCCGGGATGCGGCAAAACCATGATGGCCAGAAGGATTCCGGGGATTTTGCCTGCGCTGACCTATGAGGAAAAGGTAGAGATTACGGGCATCTACAGCGTGGCGGGGCTGCTGTCTCCGGACCGGCCGGTGATCGAACAGCGCCCTTTCCGGAGCCCTCATCACAACATTACACAGACAGGACTCATCGGCGGAGGGACGCGCCCACGGCCGGGAGAACTGTCGCTGGCGCATCGGGGCGTACTGTTTTTGGATGAACTGGGCGAGTTTGAGAGCAAAGTCATCGACGCCATGCGCCAGCCCATCGAGGAAGGCGTGATCCGAATCAACCGGAATCTGGAGGAAGTCATCTTTCCTTCGGAGGTCATGATGGTGATCGCGTCCAATCCGTGCCGGTGCGGGAATCTCTGGGACAACCGGAACCCGTGTACCTGCTCGAGACAGCAGCTGCAGTCGTACCGGCGCAAACTCATGGGGCCATTCGCCGACCGGGTCGATATCCACATCAAGGTGAATCCGGTGGATAAGGATATGCTGAACCGGCTGGAGGGCCTGCCGCGGATGAGCACAGCCGAGATGCGGGACAAAGTCAGCCGGGCGCGGGCGATCCAGAACGAGCGCTATCGAAAAGAGTCATTTCAAAGCAACGGACAGCTGGATGAAAAGGGGATCGCCCGGTACTGCGTCCTTGGCAAGGAAGGCCGGGAGCTGATGATGGCGTCTTACGACAGGCTCGGCCTCAGCATGCGGGCCTACAGCAAAATCCTCAAAATGGCGCGGACCATCGCGGATCTGGAGGGCAGCGACAGGATCAGGACAGAACACGTGGCAGAGGCGCTCATGTACCGGGTCGATCTGGATACGGTGTAGCGGCATGACAGAAATAGATAAATATATAAAAAAGGAAAGAAAACAATCAGGGAGTATATTAGAGAAAGGGACAAGAGATGAACATCGAAATCATCAGAAAAGGCGAAGCTGCATATCCGGCGCAGCTGCTTGCCATAAAGAATCCGCCGAAGCAGCTGTACTGCCGCGGTGACGTGAATTTACTGAAGAGCCGGTGCGTGGCTGTGGTCGGTTCGAGGACGACGACATTGTATGGCAGGCGCACAGGAGAGGCCCTCGGCCGGTGTCTTGCGGCAGCGGGGGTAACGGTGGTCAGCGGCATGGCTATGGGAATTGACGCCTGCGCGCACAATGGGGCGCTCGATACAGGCGGCAAGACAATCGCTGTGTTCGGCTGCGGACCGGATATCTGTTATCCGCCGGAGAACAAACTGCTTATGGCGGATATTGAGCGATACGGACTGATTGTCAGCGAATACCCGCCGGGTGCGCCGGCGGAACGGTACAATTTCCCCAACCGGAACCGAATTATCAGCGGGCTCTGCGAGGCGACCATCGTCGTGCAGGCCAGGAACAGAAGCGGCGCGCTGATCACGGCGGAGCTGGCCGCCGAACAGGGACGTGACGTTTTCGCAGTGCCGGGAAATATCGACAGTCAGTACAATCTGGGAAACAACCGGCTCATCAAAGACGGCGCCACACCCATCGTCTGCGTGGACGATATTCTAGAGCATCTGGGCATCTCGGGCGCTGAAGAAGAAGACGCGCGGCGCCGGCTCAGCGACAGGGAATTCGAGATCTACACCATCCTGAAAGATGAGGGCGAATTGACCATTGACGAGGTCTGCGTGAAGACGAAGTATTCGCCCAGCTATGTGAATCCCATTCTGGCCGTCATGGAGATGAAGGGATTCATCAGTTCGGAGATGGGAAGAGTGTTCCTGAAAAGAATTCCTTGCAAATCATCTGCAATGGAAATATAATCGGTTACTGTAATACAAGATTAACAGTCCGCCCGGACCAGTCCGGAGGCGGAGAAAGGATAATAGATGGCATCTGCAGCAAAAACACTCGTCATAGTTGAATCGCCTTCCAAGGCGAGAACAATCGGTAAATTTCTGGGCAGCCGCTACAAGGTAGTGGCCTCAGTGGGACACGTCAGGGACCTGCCGAAGAGCAAGCTCGGCATCGTCCTTCCGGAAGATCTGGAGGAAAAGGATGCGGCCAAAGTGCCGGCAGACGCAGAAGCGTTCGATCCTCAGTACATCAATATCCGGGGCAAAGGCGACCTGATCAAGGAACTCAAAAAAGAAGCGAAAAAAGCTTCGAAAATCTATCTCGCAACCGACCCGGACCGCGAGGGGGAAGCGATTTCATGGCATCTGGCGTACCTTCTGGGCATCGATGAAAACACACCGTGCCGAATCGTGTTTAACGAAATCACTGCAAAAGCAGTCAAAGAGGCTGTCAAAAATCCGCGGCCGATCGACCTGAGTCTGGTCGACGCGCAGCAGGCCAGAAGAGTCCTCGACAGACTGGTCGGCTACCTGATCAGCCCGCTTCTCTGGAGAAAGATCACGAGAGGTCTGAGCGCCGGCAGAGTCCAGTCCGCCGCCCTCAAGATCATCTGCGACAGAGAGAAAGAGATTCAGGCCTTCGTTCCGGAAGAGTACTGGACCATTGAAACGGACTTCAAAAAAGGAAAGAAGTTCACGGCGAAACTCGCCACATGCAACGGCAGGAAGCTGAGCCTTGCGAACAAGGAGGAAAGCGACACCGTGCTGGCTGCGCTGAAACAGGGCAGTTACGTCGTCGACGAGATAGAAGAGAAAGACAGACTGAGAAAACCGCTGCCGCCGTTTACGACCAGCGGCATGCAGCAGGATGCTGCGAATAAGCTGAACTTCTCGACAAGGAAGACCATGATGGTCGCCCAGCAGCTGTACGAGGGCGTTGAGATCAAGAAGATGGGAACCGTCGGTCTCGTTTCCTACATCAGAACCGACTCCTTCCGGATCTCTGCGGAAGCCCGTGACGCTGCCAAAGAGTTCATCCTGGACAACTACGGTGAAGCGTATTATGGCGGGACTGTTTTTGCAAACAGAAAGAAGGATGTGCAGGACGCCCATGAGGCGATTCGTCCGTCCAACGTGAACCTGACGCCGGACAGCATCAAGGATCAGCTGAGCAAAGACCAGTACAGTCTCTACAAACTCATCTGGCAGAGATTCGTATCAAGCCAGATGGCTCCTGCGAAGCTGAAGGCAGTCAACGTGGCCATCAACAATGGAGACTACGGGTTCAAAGCAGTGGGCTCGAAGGTTGTCTTTGAAGGATTCCTGAAAGTCAGTCAGCTTCCGAAGGGAGATGGGGACGACAAGTGGCTGCCGGAACTGGAAAAAGGCGAACAGCTTGAGCCGCTGGAGACCAGAGCGGATCAGAACTTCACCCAGCCGCCGGCCAGATTTACCGAGGCGAGCCTCGTCAAGGATCTGGAGGAGAAGGACATCGGCAGACCGAGTACTTATGCGCCAATCGTTGCGACCCTCATGGACCGCAAGTATATAAAGAAGGAAAAGAAGAATCTCGTTCCGACAAGTCTGGGATTCACCGTCACGGATATGATGTCCGAGCACTTCAGGGAGATCGTCGACGTTGGCTTCACGGCCAAAATGGAAGAAGGTCTGGACGATATCGAGGTCAAGGGAACTGCGTGGAAGAAGATCATCGAGGATTACTACGAAACTCTGCGTGAAGAGCTGAAGAAGGCGGACCAGAATATTCCGAGAATCGAACCGGAAGTCGAGCTGACTGGTGAAAAATGTCCGGA
Source organism: Clostridia bacterium (assembly GCA_024689085.1). GTDB lineage: Bacteria > Bacillota > Clostridia > Peptostreptococcales > Anaerovoracaceae > Lentihominibacter. The sequence continues at coordinate 12,699 of JAILDT010000096.1, forward strand.
GTGCGGCAAGGATCTGGCAATCAAGCATAGCCGTTTCGGAACCTTCATTGGCTGCACGGGATATCCGGATTGCAAATACACTAAGCCGATCGTGACAAAGATCGACGTCAAGTGTCCGAACTGCGGCGGAGACATTATCGTCAGAAGAGGCCGGTCGGGCAAAATGTTCTACGGATGCTCCAATTACCCGGAATGCAAGCAGGTCTACTGGGACAAGCCGTCCGGAAAACTCTGTCCGGAGTGCGGAAGCATGCTGGTGGAGAAGAAGGGAAAGAACGCCGGTCTGGTGTGCTCAAATAAGGAATGCAATTACAAAGCGTAGCGTATATAATGGGGACAAGGAGGTTATGACAATGGGACAGTTTCATGCGACTACAATTTGCGCGGTCAAGAAAGGCGATGAAGTCTGCATCGGCGGCGACGGCCAGGTGACCATGGGCGAAACCGCCATTATGAAGAACGGCGCAAAGAAAGTAAAGAAAATATACAAGAACACCGTGCTTTCCGGTTTTGCGGGAAGCGTTGCGGATGCTTTTTCACTGACGGAGAAGTTTGAGAGCAAGCTGGATGAACACGGCGGAAATCTGAAGAGAGCGGCGGTAGCCCTGGCGAATCTCTGGAGATCCGATAAGGCCGTGAGAAATCTGGAAGCCCTCATGATCGTAGCGGATAAGGACGATCTGCTGGTCATTTCCGGCACCGGCGAAGTCATCGTACCGGACCAGCCATTTGTCGCGATTGGTTCCGGCGGCAACTACGCGTATGCTGCGGCCAACGCGCTCTACAACAATACGGATCTCAGCGCGGAGGAGATCGTGCGCAAGTCACTGGAAATCGCCGCGTCGATCTGCGTTTACACGAACGATCATATCTCCATTGAGAAGTTATAAGGGGAGGGGACTATGGCAAGCAAACTTTATCAGATGACACCGAAGGAAATCGTCGGTGAACTGGACAAATACATCATCGGTCAGGACGAGGCTAAGAAATCTGTAGCCATCGCCCTGAGGAACAGATACAGAAGAAGCCTTCTCTCTGATGAACTGAGAGAGGAAATCACGCCGAAGAACATCCTCATGATGGGACCAACCGGCTGCGGTAAGACGGAGATCGCGAGACGTCTCGCCAAGCTGATGGATGCTCCGTTCGTTAAGGTTGAGGCGACCAAATTCACCGAGGTCGGATACGTGGGACGCGACGTAGATTCCATGATCAGGGATCTGGCGGAAGCTTCCATCAGAATCACCAAGCAGAAGATGCTCGAGGAGAAGTATTCCATCGCGGATGAACTCGTGGAAGAGAGAATCATCGAAGCGATCATTCCGGGCAAGAAGGGAAAGGTCAGCGCGAACCAGAACAGGGGACCGTTCGACTTCATCCTGGGCAACGCCGGATACGTGAGCCAGAAGGAGCAGTACGAACAGCAGCAGCAGAAAGCAGCGGCCGATGAGGACGCTCATGAGGACACAGGACTTGCGAGAGAGCAGGTGCGTCAGCAGCTGCGCGACGGCCTTTTAGAAGAGCAGTACATCGAGATCCAGATTACAGAAGCACCGAAGCAGAACAATCTGGATGTGGGCGATGGCGGGATGATTCAGATCGGCAACATCTTCGGCGATATGGCGCCGAAGAAAAAGAAGACCAAGAAAGTCAAGGTCAAGGAAGCCAGAAAGATCCTCCGCGAAGAAGAGGCTCAGAACCTGATCGACATGGATCAGGTGGAAGACGAAGCTATGGAGAACGCCGAGCAGAACGGCATCATCTTTATCGATGAAATCGACAAGATCGCATCAGGCTCCGGTTACAGAAGCGGTGCTGACGTTTCCAGAGAAGGCGTGCAGAGAGACATCCTCCCAATCGTGGAAGGAAGCGTGGTCAACACCAAGCACGGCCCGCTGAAGACGGACCACATCCTCTTCATCGGCGCAGGCGCCTTCCATACCGCAAAGCCGACAGACCTCATTCCGGAACTGCAGGGACGTTTCCCGATCAGAGTCGAGCTGGAGAATCTGGATAAGGATACTTTCGTGAAGATCCTGACCGTTCCTGAGAACGCGCTGCTCAAGCAGCACAAGGCGCTCCTGGAGACAGAGGGAATCGAGATTGAATTCACAGATGAAGCGGTGGACGAAATCGCTGAGATGGCCTTCCTGATGAATGAGCAGACCGAGAACATCGGAGCCAGAAGACTCCACACGATTCTCGAGAGACTGCTGGAGGATATCTCCTTCAACATCGCCGAGATGGAAGAAGAGAAAATCACCATCGACCGCGAATACGTCAAGGAGAAGTTCGAAGAGAAGATCCATCCGGACGATCTGGACAGATTCATTCTGTAGACAAACAGAAAACAAGCCCCCGATATTGGGGGCTTTATTATGTTAAACGAAAAAATTGTTTGAAATGAATATTTTTTTCGTTCAATTTACGCAAATAAGTATATAATAGAATTACATGTTCGAATAACAACAACCAGAGGAGGGACATCATGAGTAATATTTTGGACAAAGTAAGAAAATTGAACTGGCTGCTGCAGGAGATTCCTACAGGAGCGTTTTCGTTTGATGATCTGTGTAAAATCCTCAGTGATCTTATGGAAGCGAATGTATTTGCATTAAATTACGGCGGGACTTTAGTGGGAATGTCGCTGAAAATCCCTGACGAGAACAACCTCATCGTGAATGAAGAAACGGGGCAATATTATCTGCCGGAGGAGTGCGTTACAGAACTCAACAAAGTTGACTCGACTATGGCAAATATCAAGGACACTGAAGTGCAGCCTTTATTCAACTTCAAATTCACTACAGTCAACAAGTATTACACCGTCATTCCTGTCGCGGGAGGCGGCGCCAGATGGGGCACGCTGGTCATGACCAGGTTCGAACCGGAATTCACGGATGAAGATCTGGTGCTCGGAGAGTACGGCGCAACGATTGTGGCGCTCACGCTGCGGCGTGAAAAACTGGAGAAGGAAAGATCGGAAGCAAGAGAGGAAGAGAACGTGCAGATGGCCATCGGCACCCTGTCATATTCCGAAACGGAAGCGGTGAAGCATATCTTCGCAGAACTGGAGGGCGACGAGGGAATCCTGGTCGCCAGCAAGATTGCGGACCGGTCGGGAATCACCCGTTCGGTCATCGTCAACGCCCTTCGCAAGCTGGAGAGCGCCAGCCTCATTGAGACAAGATCTCTGGGTATGAAGGGAACGAGAATCAAGATTCTTAACCCGAAACTGAAGACGGAACTGGCAAAGATCAAAGGGTAGCAGATACAGGAGCACCATGCTGAGATTCACGGAAGACAATGAAATACTCCGGGAGGACAACTACCGCGGCATCGTCTGCGGCGTTCAGTGGAGAGGTGATATCCAGCGTTCTATGGACGAACTGGAAGGCCTTTGCGAGGCGGACGGCATCCAGGTGGTGGGACGCATGGAACAGTCTCTCGAGCGGCCAAACTCCGCGACGCTGATCGGCAAAGGCAAAGTGGAGGAACTGGCGGCCTTATGCGAGAGCATGGAGGTCGATACGGTCGTCTTCAATGAGGAACTGTCCGGTATCCAGATCCGAAATCTGGAGGAAGCCCTCGGCGTCCGTGTCATCGACAGGACCATCCTGATCCTCGACATCTTCGCGGATCGTGCTACGTCCAAGGAAGGCAAACTGCAGGTCGAGCTCGCCCAGCTGAAGTACCGACTGCCGCGGCTCACGGGCTTCGGCAGATCTCTTTCAAGACTCGGCGGCGGCATCGGCACCAGAGGTCCCGGCGAGAAGAAGCTTGAAACTGACCGCCGGCACATCGCCAGACGAATCGACGATATCAAGGAGGAACTTGCAAAAGCAGGGAAAAGCAGGCAGACCCAGAAGACGGGACGTGCAAAATCAGGACTGCCGGTCGTGGCCCTGGTGGGTTATACGAACTCGGGCAAGTCTGCCATCATGAATCGCCTTCTCGATATGTTCGAGGACGAGAGCGCGGCGGGCCTTGCGGAAAACAAAAAGGTGGGTTCGCAGGACATGCTCTTCGCCACCCTCGATACAGCACATCGAAAACTGAGCCTGGGCAAAGGCATGGATTTCATCCTCATCGACACGGTCGGATTTGTCAGCGGACTGCCGCACGATCTGGTGGATGCCTTTAAATCCACACTGGAGGAAGTCAGGGACGCGGACGTTCTGATCCACGTGGTGGACAATTCCCGGGAAGACAAGGACTTCCAGATCGAAGTCACAGGCAATGTCATCCGTCAGCTGGGGGCGGCCGGCGCCCATACGATCATGGCCTACAACAAGATCGATATCGCCCGGACAGAACCCGTGTACACGGGAGGGGACGATGCAGTCTTCATCTCCGCGCGTACGGGGGAGGGAATGGACAGGCTGGCCGACGCCGTGAAGAAGGCGCTTTTTGCGGATATGATCAAGGCAGAGCTGCTGATCCCGTACGACAAAGGAAATATTGTATCCTATCTGTGTGAGAATGGGCAGATCGACGGGATGGATTACAAGCAGGAGGGAACACTTCTGAAGGGCAGCTTCAAAGAAGCGGATTTCAACAGATATAAACAGTATAGTGTCTGAGAAATACAGAATTAAGATAAATGGAACTGTATAAGACGATAAAAAAAGACGCGACAGCGGAACAGATTATCGAGAAATCAAGATTCATCGCCCACGCGAAGCCCGTGGAGGACAAGGCGGAGGCGGATGCTTTCGTTGCAGAAATCAAAGCCGCCTACAAGGACGCGACCCATAACGTGCCGGCAATGGTTCTGGGTGAAAAAAGCCAGATCCAGTGGGCCAGCGACGACGGTGAACCCCAGGGTACGTCGGGTGCGCCGATCGTGCAGATGCTGGTCAGCGAAGGACTGACGAATCTGGTCATCGTAGTAACGCGATATTTCGGCGGCATCAAGCTGGGAACGGGCGGCCTCGTCCGGGCGTACACCAGCAGCGCGAAGCTGGCAGTGGAAGCGGCGGGCGTCTGCAGCGTGCAGAACGTACTGCGGCTGAGCGTCGAGACGGACTACACCTATCTGGCCAGATTCCAGAAGATGGCCGTGGAGACACTGCCGGAGGGGGATGCTTTTGCATTCATGATCCGGGATATCGAATACGGCGAAAAAGTGAAACTGGACCTGGTGACCTTCGCTGAAAATGAAGAGGAACTGCGGGGTCTCGCAGCCAATCTGACATCGGGAAGCGCACGTGTGATTTCGGCTACCGTGGAGCCTGAAAAAGTCTGATCGGAAGAGCCTTAAAAAGTACGAAAAACTCCTTGACAATCCACGAGTATTTAAGGTATAGTTTATAGGCGCGTCAGGCTGGCGTGGCTCAACGGTAGAGCAGCTGATTTGTAATCAGCAGGTTGGGGGTTCGATTCCCTCCGCCAGCTCCAAAAAAATGCATTGGACATTTGCCGGAAATGTGCTATAATATCCAGTGCACGAGCGGCGTCGAGGGATTCCCGAGTGGCCAAAGGGGGCGGACTGTAAATCCGTTAGCTGAGCTTTCGATGGTTCGAATCCATCTCCCTCGACCAACTAAATATGCGGAAGTGGCTCAGGGGTAGAGCATCGCCTTGCCAAGGCGAGGGTCGCGAGTTCGAATCTCGTCTTCCGCTCCAATTGACAAAGACGGACCGGGGAATTCTTTCCCCGTCCGGTATACGCGGATGTAGTTCAATGGTAGAACCTCAGCCTTCCAAGCTGATGGCGTGAGTTCGATTCTCATCATCCGCTCCATATGTCGAGGGATTCCCGAGTGGCCAAAGGGGGCGGACTGTAAATCCGTTAGCTGAGCTTTCGATGGTTCGAATCCATCTCCCTCGACCATCTACTACAATCTGACATGCGGAAGTGGCTCAGGGGTAGAGCATCGCCTTGCCAAGGCGAGGGTCGCGAGTTCGAATCTCGTCTTCCGCTCCATTTTTTAAAAGCGTGGGCTCGTAGCTCAGCTGGATAGAGCAACGGCCTTCTAAGCCGTGTGTCTAGGGTTCGAATCCCTACGGGCTCACCAAAATACAAA
>JAILDT010000098.1 GCA_024689085.1 Clostridia bacterium
GGCATTGAATTCGCGGAGCCTCTGGCCAGAGCAGGTCTGCTCAAGAGAGATCCGGTAGAAGTCGACGGACAGATGGTCAATACGCACAACGCCATTCTGAACGCGCTTCCGCATCCTCCACGTTTCGAACATGAAATAAAGGAGATCATTGATGAAGGTCTCGTGTCCGATACCGGCGCATTCGTCTGCGAAGCGATGGGTAAGAAGGACGGCAAGGATGTCCGTGTGGAATCACATCTCTTCGCGCCTGGATTCGTAGAATCCTTCGAAAAATTCGGCGTAACAGGCGAACAGTACCTGACAGGTCAGGGCGGATTCCTTTTCACTAAGCTCTTCGTAAATGATGAACTCGATCAGACGGGATTCATCTCATCAGCAGAGCTGACAGAAGAAGCAAACGACAGATATCTTGCGTACGCCGCAGAACTCGGCATCACCGTCGAGAGAAGAATCGTATGGGACGATCCGTACTATAAAGAGCAGCCTCCAGTGAAGGAGTACAAGCCTTGGTGGGATGGCCCGACGATCACGCCGGTTGAGCCGCTGTAAAGCCTGCGTGAAAAAATACCTGCATAAAGGGGTAAAATACACCGGAGAGACATTGTTCTCTCCGGCTTTTTTTGCTATAATCTCAAACATCAACAGATTAAAGGAGAAAAGACAATGAATGAAAACAAGATGAACATCGTATGCCTTGATATGGAAGGCGTTCTCGTGCCGGAAATCTGGATTGCTTTTGCAGAGGAATCCGGGATTCCTGAGCTGAAGAGAACGACCCGCGATGAGCCGAACTACGACAAACTCATGGAGTACAGAATCGCCATCCTCAAGGAACACGGTCTTGGACTGAAGGAGATCCAGGCTGTCATTGCGAAGATAGATCCGCTGCCGGGAGCGAAAGAATTCCTGGACAAGCTGCGTGAAAAGACACAGGTGCTCATCCTGAGCGACACCTTTGAACAGTTCGCTATGCCGCTTATGAAGAAGCTGGGATATCCGACGCTCATGTGCAACACCCTGGAAGTCGCTGAGGACGGTGAAGTGCTGAAACACCACATGCGCGTGGAAAAATCGAAACTCAGCACCGTCAAAGCGCTCCAGACCATTGGCTATAACACCATTGCAGCAGGAGACAGCTTCAACGACCTGGCTATGATTCAGGCCAGTAAGGCGGGATTCCTGTTCCGGAGCACAGAGCAGATCAAGAAGGACTTCCCGGAATATCCGGCATTTGAAGAGTTCGACGACCTGTACGAGGCCATTGTCGGCGTGCTGTAACGCACTGCATATCCCAATCAGATGCAAAACCCGCAGTATTTCCCGCTGCGGGTTTTATTGCGCTTGACTGTGTGAACAAATGTTCGTATAATGAAAACATGAACACGGCAGACACCCAGTACACCTACATATGCATCGATTTGAAATCCTTCTACGCATCGGTCGAGTGCGTGGAGCGGGGTCTGGATCCGATGACCACCAATCTTGTGGTCGCGGACCCGGAGCGCAGCGACAAGACCATCTGTCTTGCAGTGTCACCGTCCATGAAGAAGCTGGGTGTCAAGAACCGGTGCCGGGTTTTTGAGATTCCGAAGGGCATCGACTACATCATGGCGCAGCCCAGGATGCAGAAGTATATCGACTATGCCGCGGAGATCTACGGTATCTATCTCAGGTGGTTCTCGAAGGACGATATCCACGTCTATTCTATTGATGAGGCTTTCATCGATATCACACACTATCTGCACGTCTACAACTGTACGCCGCGGGAGCTGGCAATCCGCGTCATGGACGAAATCAGCAAAAGCATCGGCGTCCGTTCTACCTGCGGCATCGGGACCAATCTCTATCTGACCAAAATCGCTCTGGACATCACCGCTAAACACGCGGCGGACTTCATCGGGGAACTGGATGAAGAGAAATACAGAGAGACGCTGTGGAATCACAGACCTCTGACGGACTTCTGGCGGATCGGCGCGGGAACAGCCCGCAGGCTGGAGAAAATCGGCGTGCACACCATGGGGGAATTGGCGGCTCTTTCACAGCGGGATGAGAAGCTTTTGTACGATATGTTCGGCGTGGATGCGGAACTGCTCATCGACCACGCCTGGGGCCGGGAGCCGGTCACCATGGCGGATATCAAGATGTATCAGCCGAAAGATCACAGCCTGTCCAGCGGGCAGGTCCTCATGCGGGATTACACATTCGAAGAAGGCAGAACCATCGTGAAGGAGATGACGGATCAGATGTGTCTGGATCTGGTCAGAAAGGGGCTGACGGCGGAGTCAATCACCATATCTGTCGGCTACGCTAAGTCGTCGGAGCCGGGCAGAGGAGCCGACGCCATGGGTGGCAGGTTCGGCAGATACAGTCATCGGGACGGCGGAACGGTGCGTTTCGAAGGCGGCAGCTGCGAGGCATCGGTCATGGTACCGGAAGTGGCGGCCCTCTACGATAGAGTGGTGGACCACAGCCGGATGGTGCGCAGAGTGACCGTCAACTGCAACAATGTGCGGGAGGACAGGGGAACCAGACAGATGAACCTGTTCGATATGATGAAGGAAGAGGGCAAAAGCAGACCGCAGGAGGAGGTTCTGAAGAAGGACCAGAAGCTCCAGGAAGCGGAGCTGGCCATCAAAGATAAATTCGGCAAGAACGCGATTCTGAAGGGAATCAACTTCAGATCGGAGGCCACTGCAAGAGAGCGGAATCTGCAGATCGGAGGGCATAAGAGTGGACAGAAGAGATAGAGCCAAGCAGTTTATGCCGTTTGCGGCAGTGACCGGACTGGAGGAAGCCCTGCGCCAAAAAGAACAGGAAGTAGAGTCTGATTATGGTATAATCAATCAGAATGTACGGTATGAGCCGTTTGAGGACGAAAAAACGGACGAAGGAGAGGATTAGAAACATGCCGGAATTCAAAGTCTATTCGGATTTTGAACCGATGGGCGATCAGCCTCAGGCGATCGATACCATCGCCAGAGGAATCATGGACGGGAAGCGCGCCCAGACGCTCATGGGAGTCACAGGAAGCGGCAAGACCTTCACGATGGCCAAGATCATTGAGAAGGTTCAGAAGCCGACGCTTGTCATATCCCACAACAAGACTTTGGCGGCGCAGCTGCACGGCGAGTTCAGGGAGTTTTTCCCGGAGAACGCTGTTGAGTACTTCGTCTCGTACTATGATTATTACCAGCCGGAGGCCTATGTGGCTTCAACGGATACTTATATTGAGAAGGATTCGGATATCAACGCGGAAATCGAGAAACTGCGGCACTCGGCAACGGCTGCACTGAGCGAACGCCGTGACGTCATCATCGTGGCATCCGTGTCCTGCATCTACGGTCTCGGAAGTCCGATCGACTACGAAAATCAGGTCATTTCCCTCAGGCCGGGCATGGAGAAGGACCGACAGGAACTGCTGCGTAAGCTCGTGGATATTCAGTACACGAGGAACGATATGGGATTTGACCGCGGATCCTTCCGGGTGCGCGGCGATACCGTTGATATTTATCCTGCAGGTGCGGAGAACGCCGTACGCGTTGAACTCTTCGGCGATGAGGTGGAATCCATCAAGGAGATCAACCCGGTCACAGGCGAAATACTGGGCATGCGGAAGCACGTGGCCATTTACCCGGCTTCCCACTATGTGACGAGTCCGGAGAACATCGAGCGCGCCTGCCGCACCATCAATGAGGAACTGCAGGAGCGGATTACCTGGTTCAAGGACCGTGGCAAGCTCATCGAAGCCCAGCGTATTGAGCAGAGAACGCGTTATGATGTGGAAATGCTCCGCGAAATCGGCACATGCAAAGGCATCGAGAACTATTCGCGTCACATCGTCGGTCTGCCTCCGGGAACGCGGCCTTATACGCTGATCGACTATATTCCGGATGATTTTCTCATCATGATCGACGAATCTCACGTCATGCTGCCGCAGCTGCGGGCGATGTACAACGGAGACCGGTCCAGAAAGCAGTCGCTGGTGGACTATGGGTTCCGGCTGCCGTCGGCGTTGGACAACAGACCGCTCAAATTCGAAGAATTCAACAGTCTGGTTCAGCAGATCGTGTATGTCAGCGCGACGCCGGCGGAATACGAGCGGGAACAGTCGGGCGGCATCAGCGCAGAGCAGATTATCCGGCCGACAGGTTTGCTGGATCCTGTCATAGAAACCCATCCGAGCGAAGGACAGATTGACCATCTCATCGGCGAGATCCACAAAGTCACGGAGAAGGGGGAACGTGTCCTGGTGACGACGCTCACCAAGAAGATGGCGGAAAGCCTGACGGATTATCTGCGGGGAAACGGTATCAAAGTAAGATATCTCCACTCAGAAGTGGACACGCTGGAACGGATGGAAATCATCAGAGACCTCAGAATGGGTGTGTTTGATGTCCTTGTAGGCATCAATCTGCTTCGGGAAGGTCTGGATATACCGGAAGTATCCCTCGTCGCCATACTGGATGCCGATAAAGAAGGCTTCCTGAGAACGGAAACATCGTTGATTCAGACCATCGGAAGGGCTGCAAGAAATGTTGACAGTAAAGTCATTATGTATTGCGATGGAATCAGTAAAGCCATGCGCGCTGCCATGGACGAAACAGACCGCAGACGCAGAAAACAGGACGAATACAACAAGGCCAACGGTATCACACCGGAGAGCGTGCGCAAAGGCATCCGTCAGGTTATCGAAGCAACGGCAAAGGCAGAAGACGCGGAAGGATACGATACCTTCCTCGCGGGCAGAAAGCCAGATGAACTGACGAAGAAAGAATTGCGCGATTACGTGGGCAGGCTGGAGAAGGAGATGAAACAGGCGGCTGCCGACCTCCAGTTCGAGCGCGCCGCGGAACTGCGTGATCTGGTATTTGAATACAGGGCCAGAATGTAGGCTATATAAGGAATCAATAAGAAATCATGACAGAATTAAGCAAAGACATTGTAATAAAGGGTGCCAGAGAGAACAATCTCAAGGGCATGGACGTCACCATTCCCCGGAACAAACTGGTTGTACTGACAGGACTGTCGGGAAGTGGCAAGTCCTCTCTTGCCTTTGACACCATATATGCGGAGGGACAGAGAAAGTACATGGAATCTCTCTCGTCCTACGCGCGCCAGTTCCTGGGACAGATGGAAAAACCGGAAGTGGAGTCTATCGAAGGGCTCAGCCCGGCGATCAGCATCGATCAGAAGTCGACCAATCACAATCCGAGGTCGACAGTAGGTACTGTCACCGAGATTTATGACTATCTCAGGCTCATGTACGCCCGTATCGGAATCCCACATTGCCCGATTTGCGGCAGGGAGATTTCAAGTCAGTCTGTGGATCAGATTGTGGAGACCCTCATGCTGGAGGAAGAAGGTACGAGACTGACTGTCCTGGCACCTGCCGTGCGCCAGCGCAAAGGACGCCACGAGAAAATCATTGATCGCATCCGGCGGGAAGGCTTCACAAGAGTTCGCGTGGACGGTGAAATCATGCATATCGAAGAAGATGAAATCACCCTGGACAAGAACTTCAAGCACACCATCGAGATCGTAGTGGACAGAATCAAGGTCAAGGATGGCGTGCAGAGCCGTCTGGCGGAAGCCTGTGAACTGGCTATCACACATGGGGAGGGCCTGGTGCAGGTCATCGTGAAAGCTCCCGACGGAGAGGAAACGGAGCGGACGTACAGTACGTCTCTGGCTTGTCCGGAACACGGCGTGAGCATCGATGAACTGGAACCGCGGATGTTTTCCTTCAACAATCCTCTGGGCGCCTGTCCGGAATGCAAGGGACTGGGATACATCAACACCATCGATCCGGACCTGCTGATCCCGGATCAGAACCTCAGCATTATCGATAAAGCGCTGGGGAATGCTTTTGCAACGATGGAATTCACCAGCTACTACTGGCAGGTCATCAAGGCGTTGGCAGACAAATACGGTGCGGATGTGACTAAGCCGTTTAAAAAACTGCCGAAGAAGTTCCGCGACGTGCTGCTTTACGGAAGCGGCGACGAAATGCTGGAGTATGATTACACCAACCGCAGCGGCTTCGTGCAGCACAGGAAACACACCTTTGAGGGCATCATTCCGAATCTGGAGCGACGCTATCAGGAAACCAGCTCCGACTGGATCAAAGGTAAAATCGAGCAGTACATGAGCACCACGGAGTGTACGACCTGTCATGGCAAGCGGCTGAGAAAGGAACTGCTGGCGGTCACCATCGGCGGCAAGAACATCATGGAACTGTGCGATCTTTCCGTTGCGGAGGCGCTGGATTTTTTGGATCATCTGGAGCTCTCACCGACACAGGACAAAATCTCTGCAGAGATTCGCAAGGAGATTCGCGGCAGACTCAGCTTCCTGGCCGACGTGGGGCTGGATTACCTGACTTTGAGCCGTGCTGCTATGACACTGTCGGGCGGTGAATCCCAGAGAATCCGTCTGGCGACACAGATCGGATCAGGTCTCGTAGGCGTGACATACATACTGGACGAGCCGAGTATCGGACTGCACCAGAAGGATAATGAGAAACTGCTGCGGTCCTTGCGCGAACTGACGGATATCGGGAACACGCTGCTCGTTGTCGAACACGATGAGGAGACGATGTACGCGGCGGATGAAATCATCGATATCGGTCCGGGAGCAGGTCTGAACGGCGGCGAACTGGTTGCCCAGGGCACCGTCGACGAAATCAAGGCCTGCGAGAAGTCCATTACGGGACAGTTTCTCAGCGGACGGCGGAAGATTGAGATTCCTGCTGTCAGGCGCAAAGGCACGGGCAAGTATCTGACGGTCAAAGGCGCGGCCCAGAACAACCTGAAGGATATCGATGTGAAATTCCCGCTGGGCAAGTTCATCTGCGTGACGGGTGTGTCAGGCTCCGGCAAGAGCAGCCTTGTGGGCGAGATTCTCTACAAGGCAGTGGCAGCAGAGATGTATGGATCCAAGGACAAGCCGGGCAAGCATAAGGGCATTACGGGAGTCCAGAACATCGACAAAATCATCAACATCGACCAGAAACCGATCGGCAAGACGCCGCGGTCGAATCCGGCCACATACACCGGTGTCTTCACCAACATCCGCGACCTGTTCGCACAGCTGCCGGAAGCCAAGCTCAGAGGCTACGGCAAAGGTCGGTTCAGTTTCAACGTCAAAGGCGGCCGGTGCGAAGCCTGCAACGGCGACGGCATCATCAAAATCGAAATGCTCTTCCTGCCGGACGTCTACGTACCTTGCGAAGTATGCAAAGGCAGACGCTATAACAGAGAGACCCTGGAGGTCAAGTACAAAGGCAGGAGCATCTATGACGTGCTCAATATGAACGTGAGCGAGGCGCTGGAATTCTTCAGGAACCATCCGTCAATCAAGCGGCATCTGCAGACGCTGGAAGACGTAGGTCTGGGCTACATCAAACTGGGACAGCCGAGCACCCAGCTTTCGGGCGGCGAGGCCCAGAGAATCAAGCTGGCGTCGGAACTTTCGAAGAGGAGTACGGGCAAGACCCTGTACATCCTGGATGAACCGACTACAGGACTGCACTTTGCGGATGTGGAAAAACTGCTGGACATTCTGGCAAGGCTCACGGATCAAGGCAACACCGTCATCGTCATCGAGCACAATCTGGACGTGATCAAATGCGCCGATCACATCATCGATCTGGGACCTGACGGAGGCTTCCGCGGAGGGCAGATCGTGGCCCAGGGAACGCCGGAAGAGGTGGCGAAGGTGAAGGGGTCCTATACTGGACAGTTTTTGCGTAAGTTGTTATAATATATCCCAGTCTGGCCGATGCAGCAGCAGGCAATGACGCTGAAATACTGCGGTGCAGTTAGGCCGAGAGGAGAGATGATATGATAGAAAAGATTAATTTGACCATGCTCACAGATTTCTACGAGATTACCATGGCTAATGGTTATTTCGAAGCGGACATGAAGGACGACATCGCGTATTTCGATATGTTCTTCAGAAAGGTTCCGGATGACGGCGGTTACGCCATTATGGCCGGTCTGGAGCAGGTTATCCAGTACATGGACAATCTGGAATTTACGGATGAGGATATCGAGTACCTGAGAGGAAAGGGTATCTTCAGCGAGAAGTTCCTGGAATACCTGAAAAACTTTGAGTTCACCTGCGACGTATGGGCGGTTCCGGAGGGAACGCCGATTTTCCCTTATGAGCCGCTGATCACTGTCAGAGGCCCTGCCATGCAGGCCCAGTTTGTGGAGACGATGATTCTGCTCCTGGTCAATCACCAGAGCCTGATCGCCACAAAGGCCAGCAGGATCGTGCGTGCGGCCAAGGGCAGACCGATCATGGAATTCGGAACGAGAAGATCGCACAGCACGACGGCAGCCATTTACGGCGCCAGAGCTTCCTTCATCGGAGGCTGTGCGGGGACTGCGTGCACCATCGCGGATGAGAACTTCGGCACGCCGGCTCTGGGCACCATGGCCCACAGCTGGGTTCAGATGTTCGACAACGAGTATGAGGCATTCAAGACGTATACGCAGATCTATCCGACGAACGCTACACTGCTGGTTGACACCTATAATGTTCTCAAGTCAGGCGTACCTGCCGCAATCAAAGTGTTCAAGGAACTGGATCCGCCGAATAAAGGCATCAGAATCGACAGCGGCGACATTTCCTTCCTGACGAAGAAAGCCCGCGCGATGCTGGACGAGGCAGGACTTGAAGATTGTAAGATCGTCATCTCCAACTCTCTCGATGAGTACATCATCAGAGACGTCCTCGAGGAGGGAGCGTGCATCGATTCCTTCGGCGTCGGCGAAAGACTGATCACCTCCAAGTCGGAACCAGTTTTCGGCGGCGTCTACAAGCTGGCGGCGCTGGAGACGGACGGCAAGATGATCCCGAAGATCAAGATCAGCGAGAACGTAGAGAAAATCACGAATCCTGGCTTCAAGGCAATCTGGAGACTCTTCGACAAGGATACCAACAGAATGCTGGCCGATATCATTGCGCTGGCTGATGAAGAACCGCCTGCAGGCGACGAAATCGAGATCTTCGATCCGAACGCGACTTGGAAGAAGAAGACGATTACCAACTTCTATGCGAAGAATCTGCGTGAGCGCATCTTCGAAGGCGGAAAGAAAGTCTATGAGAGCCCTGACATCAAGGAAATCAAAAAGTATTGCGCTGAGCAGATGGATCTGATGTGGGATGAAATGAAGCGTTTCGAGAATCCGCAGACTTACTATGTCGACCTGTCAGACAAGCTGTGGAACCTGAAGAACAAGATGATCAACGAAGCGAAGTAAAACCGCAAGGAAACAATGCAAGAAAAAAACCCGGAGGCAACTCCGGGTTTTATCATGTTTCTGATTATGCTTTGCCGGCTGAGCCGAGAACGTTCTGGATCTTGTGGGCCACCATGTCCTTGACCGCCTGACGGGCTGGTTTCAGATACTGACGCGGATCGAAGTGATCAGGATGTTCAGCCATATACTTACGAATTGTGGCTGTCATTGCAAGTCTGATATCTGAGTCGATGTTGATTTTGCAGACGGCCAGTTCAGCGGCGTGGCGGAGTTCTGCTTCCGGGATGCCAATGGCATCAGGCATGTTGCCGCCATACTGGTTTACAATCTTCACGAATTCCTGCGGCACGGAGGAAGAACCGTGGAGTACGATTGGGAAGCCCGGGAGTCTCCTGATGCATTCTTCGAGAATATCAAAGCGAAGAGGAGGCGGTACCAGAATTCCTTCCTCGTTGCGGGTGCACTGTGAAGCCTTGAACTTATAGGCGCCGTGTGATGTTCCGATAGCAATTGCCAGAGAGTCACAGCCTGTTCTTGTAACAAACTCCTCGACCTCATCCGGATGGGTATAGCTTTCGCTGCCGTGCTCGACGCTCACTTCGTCTTCGACACCTGCCAGAGTACCAAGTTCCGCCTCGACGACGACACCGTGGTCGTGTGCATAGTCAACGACCTGCTTGGTGATTTTCACGTTATCTTCAAAAGGCATGGATGAGCAGTCGATCATGACGGAAGTGAATCCACCGTCTATGCAGGATTTGCATATCTCAAAGCTGTCTCCGTGGTCGAGATGAAGCGCCATAGGAATGTCCGGATTTTCCTGCACTGCCGCCTCGACCAGCTTCACGAGATAAGTGTGGTTGGCATATGCGCGGGCACCTTTGGAAACCTGCAGAATCACCGGGCTGTTGAACTCGCCGGCCGCTTCTGTGATGCCCTGTACGATTTCCATGTTGTTCACATTGAATGCACCAATGGCATATCCTCCGCTATACGCTTTTTTGAACATTTCAGTAGTTGTAACTAAAGCCATTTTACGCCTCCTTGTATCATTCGTTTAATTGCCGTTGTCTGTTTCCGCTTCCGTTGCCGGCTGGGTTTCCGCTTCCGTTGCAGGTTCCGTTTCAGCTTCAGCTTCAGCTTCAGCTTCTTCGGCTTCCTTCGCTTCCTGGGCTTCCTGGGCAGCCTGAGCCTGCTGTTCCGCAAACTGGGCAGGATAGTCCATAATCACGCCGACACGGTTGTAAATCAGAAATCCCGCAAGCACGAGAATAATCAGTACGACGATAATATCATTTTTTTTGTAAAAAAAATCTCTCATTGTGTACATCCTTTCTTCCACGTACACAATACCACAAAATATAGTGCTGTTCAATGGCCTTCTCACTTGTAATGGCAAAGGTTTTCAAGTATAATGATGCGACGGGAGGGGTAGGCAAACGGATCATGGTCAAAGTCGAAATCGGTTCCAACGACGCGGGGCAGAGGCTGGACAGATTCCTCAGAAAGTACCTGAAGAGAGCGCCGCTGTCAGCTGTGTACAAGATAATACGCAAAGACCTCAAACTCAACGGAAGACGGGCAAAAGAGGACACAGTCCTGCAGGAGGGCGATGTACTCAGTCTTTTTATTGATGAGCAAAAGCTTCAGGAGCTGACGAAAGAACCTGCGAAACACAGGGCGAAGCGTCAGTTCACCATCGCTTATGAGGATGACGACGTGCTGATTGTCGGCAAACCGTGGGGCCTTCTGACACATGGGGACTCCCATGAGAAGAAGAACACGCTCATGAACCAGGTCTGCGGTTATCTCCAGGACAAAGGAGAGTATGACCCGGCCGATGAGAAGACCTTCACGCCTTCGCCGGTGAACAGACTGGATCGCAATACGACGGGCCTGGTGATCTTCGGAAAGACGGCGGAAGGACTCCGGCAGCTGACGAAACTGATCCGGGAGCGTGCATACGTCTCAAAGTATTACGTAACCATCGCAGCCGGCAACCTCAATACGGAACTGGTCATCGATGACAGACTGGTCAAAGACGCGGACAAAAACAGGGTGAAGATCTCGGCTGCCGGACAGAGCGCCATTTCCGTGGCCCGGCCGTTGGAACACAGCAAAGACAGAAAGTTCACTGTTGTTGAAGTAGAACTGGTGACTGGCCGCACCCATCAGATCAGAGTGCACATGGCAGGCAAAGGCTACCCGCTGGCCGGTGACTCCAAGTACGGAACCTCCGCGGCAGGCCGCAGAGCCAACGATACCGTACGAAAATACGGCGTGACGACGCAGCTGCTCCACGCAGGGAGACTGACCTTCGGAGACATCCCGGAGACGTACACAGCGCTTTCCGGCCTCCGGAATAAAGAAATCAAGGCTCCGATCCCGGCAGATTTCAGAAAGGTATGGGATGAGCTAAAAGGATAGATGAAGACATGCAGGATATGAACGAACCAAACAACTATAACGAAACAGACCATACAACGGAAGAAACAAAACCTGTGAAGAAGGAAAGCTTTCTCAAGGATCTGATCAAAGACATCATCATCGCCGTCGTCATCGTGCTCGCGATCACGACTGTGGTCAAACCGACCATCGTTAAGGAAGAATCCATGCTCGATACACTGCAGGCGAACAATTATCTCTTTGTCAATAAGCTTGCATATAAGTTCAAGGATCATCCTGGCAGAGGTGATATTATCGTGTTCAAATCGGATCTTCCGAACGATGAGGACGGAGGAAAGAAACTGCTGATCAAGAGAGTCATCGGCGTGGAAGGGGACGTTATTTCCTTTGAGAACGATCAGGTCTACAGGAACGGGAAGCTTTTGGAAGAGAACTATATTTATGATGAGTATCCATCCTTCCGGAATTATCCGAATGGACAGACCTTCACAGTAGGGGAGGATGAAATCTTCGCCATGGGCGATCATCGGTCGGTAAGCTGGGACAGCAGATCGGAAGCTGTCGGAATGGTGCAGGAGGAAAAGGTTCTTGGAAAGGCGTTCATACGGCTTTATCCGTTCAATGAGATCGGGCTTCTGTAACGGGCATATTGGAGATTATGAAACTTGTAGCGAACAACAAAAAAGCAAGGCATGACTATTTTATTGATGAGACTTACGAGGCAGGAATCGAACTGACGGGAACGGAAATCAAATCCGTACGGCAAGGCAAGGTCAGCATCAAGGAGAGTTACGCCAGAATACGGGGCGGTGAAGTGTTCATCCTCGGCATGAACATCAGCCCATACGAGCAGGGCAACCGGTTTAA
>JAILDT010000118.1 GCA_024689085.1 Clostridia bacterium
CGGATCATCTGCAGCGTATCGATGATGATGAGCCGGATGTCCGGATGCGACTTCAGATGGTCGTTCAGACTATCCAATAGTCCTCCTCCAAGCGGCGGACATTCTATCGCAAGATAGAGATTGTCCGGCGGACCATCCTCATTGATACGGTGAAGACGTTTCTGCAATCGTGCCGCTGTATCCTCTAATGCAAAGTACAGAACGCCGCACCTTAATGTTTCTTTCTCCAGAAAAGGAACTCCTGCTGCTACTGCCAGGCCCATATCCAGAGTCAGCCAGCTCTTGCCTGACTTTGCCGCCCCCGCAAGAATCGTCAATCCCTGTGGAATCATGTGTTCAACGATCATCTCGCTTTCCTTGTGTGAGATCGGTGTGTAGTACAACTCCTCCGCACTGATCGTTTTGATTTGTTCACTCATGCTCATTTCCTCCTTGTTGCAATACCCCCTCCTATAAACGGAGATTTTTCGGGCAAAAAATAACCCTGCTCAAAATAGTTTTTTTCTGCGCATATCATCGTCATTTGCGTCATTATCGTCATTATTCAGTTGTCCGGGAAACAAATTGTGAGTATTTATCTTTGTTCCCCTCTATATCACGGGCAGGGGTTCGGGCAAAAATTAACCTGTTTTGCAAAAAAAGTTTTGTGTTTTTTCCTGTACAATCCACGAAACGTACTGACCGCAACGGTTTTACGAAAAACATTGTTATATTCTCAACACGATAGTTTTTGTAAAAGCACTACATTTTGGATGATTTTTGTCTTTAACAGATATATAATCTAATCATGATTTGACTAAATGGAGGCGGATCTATGCTATCGATAGACAATATAACGAAATTGAAAACACTGGAGCACTGGTTTCAGAATGCAGACTGGGAGGATAATGTTCCCTGGAACCGGAATGAGCCGCTGGCCTTTTGCGGCGTGACCGGATCAGGGAAGACTGCCGCGGTCACGAAATTCTGTGCAGCCCAGTCGAACAGACTATATTTTTCATTTCGCAACCTGACGGCAGACATTGCTCCAACAATCTTTTCTTCTCAGCACCCTGAAATCTTCTCTTCGCACCGTGATAATTGGAGTGCATTCTTCAGTGCTCTGAAGGATCACTTCGCCGGAAAGTATCATGTGCTTGCATTCGATGACCTTGATGATCGGAATGATCGAGATGATTTCCTGAAAGAGCTTGCTGATTATATGGCCGGGTATGATTATCGCAGTCCATTTGTGATCCTGCCGCTGCGTAAGCATGGCTTCCTGACAATGCCCCATTATTATTCCTATCTCAGTTCTTATATGCCGGCGGATCTTCGCAGGAGCTTTCCGAAGATGACCGATGAGGATCGAATGCGGCTGTATTCGATCACAGGCGGACTCACAGGTCTCCTCTCACTCTATGATGAAGGACTGCCATTTAATGAGAATCTGAAAGATTTCTGTAGGCGTGACTCTCAGTTCGCCCGGTATGGTTCTGACATTCTGCACGAGCAATTCCGCAGCCCGGAAAGCTACAGCGGGATTCTGACCGCCATCGCATCAGGAAAGCATCGCCTTTCCGACATTGCAGCCTTTGCAGGTTATTCAAATAAGAAGTGCGGGATCTATTTGCAGGCGCTGTGTGATGCAGGCTTTATCAGCACCAAAAAAGAGCGTTCTGAAGACAGACGCTCCACGACGAGATATTATTTTGATTCCGGGTATATGTCACTCTGGGCAAGGTTTCTCATGACGCAGCAGGTGGAATCCATCGCAGATGATATGGCTTTGTGTACACAGGTCAATGATTACATTGACCACACGCTTGTCCCTGACCATTTCCGAAGGCTCTGCATAAGATGGTTCTTTAATCGACGGGCGAAATATGAAATGCATGGTCATTCTTTCGCAGAAGAATTACACGAGCACAACAACTGTGGCTTTGACCACATCTACGGCAGCGGCAAAAAGAAGTGCTTCCTGAAGATCTGGACGGACCTGGACGGACGATATGGCGCAAAGGAATACCAGACTCTTGAGGAAAGATCTGTTCAAATCAACCCGTTCTATCACAATGAGTACTTTTTCTTCTCTGTCCACCGATTTAAGGATGCTTTGTGGGCTATATCGAAGCAGTACGACAATGTTCACCTGGTGGAAGCCCGATTGTTGTCATGTTAGTTAAACACATCAGAATAAGTGTATTAATAAAATGGCGAGTGTTGCTTCACCCGCCATTTTCTAAACATTAAACTATAACCTGCAATCAGCTGCCAGATTGCTCTTTCTTCGGGAAGTAGGTTTTCACAATCCACCTCCCGGTAGTAATAACAATCGCAATGGATTCTATTCCTAAAGTCATATTCTTATCCGCGGCTCAGCCCCTTCTGGCGCTCATCTGCCCTATCGAGTACCAGTAACGAACGGATGTGCAATGCCATCCGTTTGCTTATTCTATCCCAAGTGTCAGGTCAGTTATCCGTCAGTTCAGTTAAAAGTTATGACGGTCCCTGTTTCACCAGCAAGTGCCTCGACAGCCTTGTCAAGAGATGTGATGATTGCCTTCTTGCTCGGGAACTGTCTGACGAACTTCATGGCAGCCTCAACCTTCGGAAGCATGCTTCCTGCCGGGAACTGTCCTTCTTCGATGTACTTCACGCCATCGAGCAGGGTCATGTGATCCAGATCCTGCTGGTCCGGCTTATTGAAGTTGATGGCCACCTTCTCGACCTCGGTCAGGATCATGAGCATATCTGCTCTGATCTGCTCTGCCAGAAGCTCCGCTGCGAAGTCCTTATCGATGACAGCTGCAACACCGTCCATGTGGCCGTCCATTCTTTCGAGTACCGGGATTCCGCCGCCGCCGCATGTGATGACGATGTTGTCATCCCAGAGTTGCTTCACGGAATCGATCTCAACAATGCGGACTGGCTTCGGGGAAGCAACAACTCTTCTCCAGCCCCTGCCGGCGTCTTCCTTCATGGTCCAGCCTTTTTCTTTTTCCAGTTCTTTCGCTTCTTCTTCCGTATAGAACGGTCCGATCGGCTTTGTCGGGTTCTTGAATGCAGGATCGTTCTCGTCAACGACAACCTGTGTGGCGACAGTCACGACCGGAACGTGTCTGTTCTGCATGTTCAGCGCATACCTCAGGCACTGCTGGATGTGGTATCCGATGTAGCCCTGGGACATAGCGCCGCAGACATCGAACGGCATGGCCGGAGTGACATCCCTGGCCGCTTCCGACGCCATGACGATGCGGCCTACCTGCGGGCCATTGCCGTGCACGACTGCGATTTCATATCCCATGCTGCTGATTTCAGCAACGCGTTTGCATGTATTTTTTACAACTTCCAGCTGGGCTTCCGCCGTTGCAGGGCCTTTGCCTGACTGCAGCGCGTTGCCGCCCAGTGCAATTACGATTTTTTCTGCCATTTCTGTTCTCCTCCTCTGGATCCCCGGCTCATGCCATGGTAGCAACCATGACAGCCTTGATCGTGTGCATTCTGTTCTCAGCCTCATCGAAAACCTTGGAGTGTCTGCTTCTGAATACTTCGTCGGTGACCTCGCGGATGTCGTATCCCAGCTCCTTCTGTGACTGCGCCATCGTCGTCTCGAAATCGTGGAAGGACGGCAGGCAGTGCATGAAGATGACATTGTTATTGCCGGTGGCTTCAATCATCGCCTCGTCGACTCTGTACGGGGTCAGCATTCTGACTCTCTCCGGAATCTGATCTTCTTCGCCCATGGAGGCCCAGATGTCTGTATACAGAACGTCAGCGTCCCGGATGGACTCAACATCGGATCTGACTTCGATGACGGCGCCGGTCTCTTCTGCGACAGCCTTCGCTCTCGCTACGACGTCAGCGTCTACCTGATCGCACAGTTCCTGCGGACCGTACGCTACGAAGTGCATGCCCATCTTCGCGCAGCCGTACATCCATGCGTACGCCATGTTGTTTCTGACATCGCCGACGAAGACGACCTTGCAGTCTCTCAGCGGCTTCGCGACGTGTTCTTCGATGGTGAGCAGGTCAGCCAGGATCTGTGTTGGATGATCAACGTCCGTCAGACCGTTCCATACCGGAACGCCGGCGTACTTCGCCAGATCTTCAACGACTTTCTGGTCATATCCTCTGTATTCGATACCGTCATAGAATCTGCCCAGGACCTTCGCTGTGTCTTCCAGTGATTCCTTCTTTCCCATCTGTGAGGACTTGCTGTCCAGGAATGTAACGTGAGCGCCTTCCTCCAGCGCGCCTGTCTCGAATGCGCATCTTGTTCTCGTTGACGTCTTCTCAAAAAGCAGTACAACGTTCTTGCCTCTCAGGGTCTCGCCCAGAATACCGGCCCTCTTCTTTGCCTTCAGATCGTGAGCCAGGTCGAGCATGTAACGAATCTCTTCCGGTGTGAAATCCATCAGTGTCAGAAAACTTTTTCCTTTCAGATTAACAGCCATAATACTATTCTCCTTTCCTTTTTTTCTATTCTTTTATCGCAGCTTCTGCCGCATGCTTGGCATCCAGCAGATCCTGATACTTCTCTGCTGTGATTTCGTTCCACAGTTCTGCTCTATCTATGTTGCAGTCTGCCGGTTCGAAGACCGGATCCAGACCCATTTTCTTCTGCCGCTCATAATCCTTCAGCAGCCGGAAGGATTTCGGCGCCATGATAGCCAGTACCGGTAGGTTGAGCCAGCACATGATGCCGACGCCTACATCTGCGAAGGCCCATGCTGTGGTCATGTCACGCATGGATGCCAGGAACGCCAGCAGCGCGATGACCAGGCAGCCAATCGTATAGGCGTACTTCTTCGTCTTATCCGATGTGGACTCCAGCACATACTGGATATTCGCATCCGCATACACAGCGAAGGACAGTAGTGTGGTGAAGGCGAAGAAGAACAGCGCGATCGTAATAAATGGTGCTCCGAAACCAGGTATGAAGCTGTTGATAGCGCCCTGCACGAATCCGGGGCCTGCTTCCACACCGGGCAATCCTTCGACGATGGCATTGCCGTCTGCATCCAGCACATTGTAGCAGCCGGTGGACAGCATCATGATTGCTGTGGAGGTGCAGACCAGAAGCGTGTCGATGTAAACGGAGAATGCCTGCGCCAGACCCTGCTTCGCCGGGTGGGAGACCTCAGCCGTTGCCGCCGCGTGCGCTCCGGAACCCCAGCCTGCCTCATTGGAGTAAATACCTCTCTTCACGCCCATCATGACACAGCTTCCAAAGACTGCGCCGAAGACTGCTTCCTGATTGAAGGCGCATTTGAAGATCAGCGCGAACATGGGGCCGATCTGCGGTGCGTTGATGATCATGATGACCACCGCCAGCAGCAGGTAGATTCCCGCCATGATTGGAACCACCCAGCTGGCGAAGGATCCGATTCTCTTCAAGCCGCCCAGTGTAACTGCGATGAAGAATCCTGCTACGATGAAGCCTACGATGATCGGGCTGATGCTGAGATTCAGACCGCGGAATGCCGATGTGATGGCGCCGGCCTGCACGGTAGGTCCGGTGATCGTCATCGCCAG
>JAILDT010000141.1 GCA_024689085.1 Clostridia bacterium
ACCATAGTCGATGTCGGCTCTCAGCGTGTGAAGAGGAACGTTGCCTTCGCTGTACTTCTCTGATCTTGCGATTTCGGCGCCGCCCAGTCTTCCGGAAGTGAGGACCTTGATGCCCTTTGCTCCGGCCTTCATGGTTCTGCCGATCGCCTGCTTCATGGCTCTTCTGAAGGAAACTCTTCTCTCCAGAGCCTGCGCGATGGACTCAGCGGTGAGCTGTGCGTCGAGCTCAGCTCTTCTGATTTCTCTGATGTCCAGTACAACGCTCTTCTTCGTCATTCTCTCCAGCTCAGCCTTCAGGTCGTCGATACCCGTTCCGGATCTGCCGATGACCATACCCGGCTTAGCTGTCATAACGATGACTTTGATCTTGTTGTCCGCTGCTCTCTCGATAACAACTTTCGAAACGCCGGCAGCGTACAGCTTTTTCTTTACATATTCTCTTATCTTGTTGTCTTCGACCAGGAAGTCAGCAAACTTCGACTTGTCTGCGAACCATTTGGAATCCCAGTCTTTGATAACGCCAACTCTTAATCCGTGTGGACTTACTTTCTGACCCATTAGTTAACCTCCTTTTCTCTAAGAGTGCAGCCTACGTGACTTGATCTCTTCAGGATGATGGATGCTCTGCCCTGTGCGCCGGCCTTCCATCTCTTCATTGTCGGTCCCTGATGAGCATAAATCTCAGCTACGTAGAGGTTATCTGCGTTCATTTCCTTGACGTCTGCGTTAGCAGCGGCGGACTGAACGACCTTCTCAACGATCTCAGCTCCCTTGCCAGGAGTGAACTTGAGGATCGTCAGCGCCTCGCTTAAGTCTTTGCCTCTTACTAAATCAACAACAGGCTTGATTTTTGAAGGAGACATTCTGACGTACTTTGCAATTGCTTTTGCTTCCATTTCTTATCTCCTTTCTTACTTCTTCGCCTTCTTGTCTGCGGCGTGGCCTCTGTATGTTCTGGTAGGAGCGAATTCTCCTAATCTGTGGCCAACCATATCTTCTGTGATATATACAGGTACATGCTTTCTTCCGTCATGCACTGCGATTGTATGTCCAACCATCTGTGGGAATATAGTGGATGGTCTTGACCATGTTTTGATGACCTTCTTTTCGTTGGCTGCATTCATGTCGTCAATCGCCTTAAGCAGCTTCTCGTTTACGAAAGGGCCCTTTTTCAGTGATCTTCCCATTTATCTTCTGCTCCTTCCTTATTACTTCACGTTTCTTCTCTTGACGATGTACTTGTCTGACGGTTTGCCCTTCTTTCTCGTCTTGTATCCGAGTGCAGGCTTGCCCCAAGGTGTTACCGGACTTACACGTCCGATTCCGGCCTTGCCTTCGCCGCCGCCGTGAGGGTGATCGTTAGGGTTCATGACGGAACCTCTGACTGTCGGTCTGATTCCCATGTGGCGCTTTCTGCCGGCCTTACCGATCTGGATGTTCTGGTGATCGCCATTGCCGACTTCACCGATGGTGGCTCTGCATTCCAGTCTGACCTTTCTGACTTCTCCGGACGGGAGTCTCAGTGAGGCAAACTTGCCTTCCTTCGCCATCAGCTGTGCGCCGTTTCCTGCTGATCTTACGAGCTGTGCGCCCTTACCAGGCTTCAGTTCAACGTTGTGAATGATCGTACCTACCGGAATGTTCGCTACCGGAAGCGCATTGCCGACCTTGATGTCCGCATCAGGACCGGATACGATCACGTCGCCGACTGACAGTTTGTTAGGAGCAACGATGTATCTTTTCTCACCGTCTGCATAATTGATGAGCGCGATGTTCGCACTTCTGTTCGGATCATATTCGATGGTGGCTACCTTGCCCGGTACGCCGTCCTTATCTCTCTTGAAATCAATGATCCTGTACTTAGGTCTGTATCCGCCGCCTCTGTGTCTGACTGTGATCTTACCTCTTGAGTTTCTTCCTGAGTGCTTCTTAAGAGTTTCTGTCAGGGACTTCTCAGGCTTGTCTGTCGTGATTTCCTCAAAAGTGGAAACTGTCATTCCTCTTAAACCAGGAGTGGTCGGATTATATTTTCTGATTCCCATTTCTTCTTACCTCCTGAATTACAGACTCTGGAAGAATTCGATTTCCTTACTTGCCGGTGTAAGTGTTACGATCGCTTTCTTAGTCGCGGCAGTCTTTCCTACGTATCTTCCCATTCTCTTCTTCTTGCCTACAACGTTCATGATGTTTACTTTCTTAACTTCCACATCGAAGATCTCTTCTACTGCGTGCTTGACTTCCGTCTTGTTTGCATCTACAGCAACCTTGAATGTGTACTTTTTCTGCGCTGCATCGTCCATTGATTTCTCGGAGATGACAGGCTTTATAATTACATCGTAAGGAGTCTTCATTATGCGTACACCTCCTCAATCTTCTCTACAGCGTCCTTTGTGAGGATCAGGCTGTTGTGGTTGATGATCTCATATACGTTCATCGTTCCAACGAGCGCTGTTCTGATTCCCGGGATATTCGCTGCGGACTTGACTACATTCTCGTCCTTTTCTGCTGTAACGATCAGAGCCTTCTTCTCAGCCTTGATGTTCTCAAGCATCTTAACCATTTCCTTGGTCTTCGGCTCTTCGAACTTGATTTCGTCCATGACGATCAGTTCGTTTTCCTGTGCTTTCGATGAAAGCATTGACAGCATGGCCAGTCTTCTGAGCTTCTTGTTTACTGTGTATCTGTAGCTCCTAGGCTTCGGTGCGAATACGACGCCGCCTCCTACCTGTGATGGGTCAGTTGATGATCCCTGTCTATGACGACCTGTTCCCTTCTGTCTGAAAGGCTTCTTGCCGCCGCCTCTGACTTCAGCTCTGGTCTTGGCAGACTGTGTGCCCTGTCTCTTGTTGGCCAAAATGTTCTTTACTACTGCGTGAACCGCATTCTGGTTTGGCTCGATTCCAAACACCGCGTCATTCAGTTCGATGGTGCCGGCCTCTTTGCCATCCATGTTCAGCATTGTCACTGTTGACATCTCACTTCCTCCTTTCTGAAGTCATTCTATTTGTCCTGACCCTTTACTGCATACTGGATGCGGACGATTCCGCCTTTGTTGCCCGGAACGGCACCCTTGATCAGCATCAGGTTCCTGTCTTCAATAACTTTTACCAGCTCTACGTTCTGAACGGTCACTGTCTCGCGGCCCATTCTTCCCGGACCTGCGTTGCCCTTGAATACTCTGGAAGGATATGTACCTGCTGCCAGAGCACCGGCCAGTCTCTTGTGCTTGGAGCCGTGGCTCATCGGGCCTCTGTGGTGTCCGTGTCTCTTGATGTTACCCTGGGTTCCTTTACCCTTTGAGGTTCCCGTTACGTCGAGCTTCTTGCCTGCTTCGAAATCCGCAACTGTGATCTGCTGTCCGATTTCGTATGTATCGCCTTCATCCGGTCTGAACTCGATCAGATGCTTCATCGGCTTCAGTTCGTTCTTAGCGAAGTGGCCTGTCATAGGCTTGTTCACTCTCTGCGGCTTGGCTTCTTCAAAGCCTACCTGGATACCGTCGTATCCGTCTGTCTCAACAGTCTTGATCTGTGTTACTGTCATTGGGCCTGCCTCTACGACTGTTACAGGAACAACCTGTCCTGCTTCAGTGAAGATCTGAGTCATTCCCAGTTTTCTTCCTAAAAGTGTTTTCATGTTTTATCTTTCCTCTCTTTCTTAACAGCGGGCCGGTGCACCATCTGTTCCGCTATGCAACTCGTGCGGACCATGCCATGCGCCGTCCATTCTTAAGGGTGAGTCCCTTGCGCTTCTTAGAGCTTGATCTCGATGTCGACGCCTGCAGGCATGTCCAGCTTAGTGAGGGCATCCGTCGTCTTAGCAGTCGCGCTCGTGATGTCGATCAGTCTCTTGTGTGTTCTCTGTTCGAACTGTTCTCTGGAATCCTTATACTTGTGAACAGCTCTCAGGATAGTGATAACTTCTTTTTCCGTCGGAAGCGGAATCGGACCTGATACTTCAGCTCCGGTCTTCTGTGCTGTCTCAACGATCTTTGCCGCTGATGCATCCAGAAGCTTGTGGTCGTAAGCCTTCAGCTTAATTCTGATTTTCTGTAACTCGCTCATTTTTTCCTCCTATAACTTGCTTTAGTACAGTTTTCGCTATGCTTGTACAAGGGGTTCGCTTCGTACACTCCCTTGTGTGTTTCCATATGCTGACGCACAAGAAAAATGCAGCGAATCCCTTCGCCCCCGATCAATGTGGGGACAATTCTCAGTGGAAATTCTCCGATAGCGCGGTAACTTCCCACTTCTTCGCCTTACACAAGCTCTAACATCATAACAAAAGCCCCTGACAAAATCAAGGACTTTTTTAAAATTTTTTCGGGCTTTGCAAAACGCTCAAATGCAGTCATATCAAGGGCTTCACAAGTTAAAGTGCGTACACCCTAAACGGCGTGTCCATTTGCTGTACTACATATGTGCTCATAATCAGAAAACCCGCAGAAATACCACTATATCTGCGGGTTTGGGCTGTTTTAGTCTTATGTGCCGTTTCCTAGAATCCCAGGTTGTCGTTGATCAGGATGACGTGCATGCGGTCTGGAATGCTGTTGTACCTTGTTGTGTTGAGGTTGCAGCAGACAGTGTTGCCGGGGGACATGCAATCACCACACTTGCCGGTGATGGCGCAAGGCGTCTTCTTGCCGAGTCTGACGCAGTTCGGCGGACACGCGTCGCACCTTACTCTCTTGTACGCGTCATGCACATCCGCGGTGATCTTGTTGGCGCCTACGATGAAGATTACTTTATCCGGTCCGTAGATAATCGGAGCCAGTCTGTTGCCTGTGCCGTCGATGTTGATGATCTCGCCGTCCAGTGTGATTGCGTTGGCGCTTGTCAGCATGAAGTCGGCGGAGAAGATGGCGCGCCTCACCTCGATGATTCTGTCAGGGTCCTTCTCGCTGTGAGGTTCATAACATGTGTAATTTCTCTTGTGGAGTTCCTCAAACACGCCCAGCTCGTTCAAGGTCATGCTTCCGCCTCTTCCTACAGACGAACCTTCAGGCATCATCTCCAGAATCATCCTGAGAGCTTCCTCGCCGTCCTCAGCGTAGTAGCCCTTTATGCCCCTCTTCTCGAGGCCTTTGATTACTGTCTCTATCCTGATCTTGTTCGCTTTCCTGATGTTCTCGTTGTTAATCACTGTTTTATCCTCCTACTCATATATAATACCTTATGCAAAATCAGTAAGGCCTTTCATCGATCGTGTCTTTCAGAAACGCTGCTGCTGCGTCGATTCCGGCGCTGGCGGCAGCCGCAAGGTTTTCTTCTCCTTTCGCGCAAGCTGCGATGACTGCAGCGGTCAGCACGTCACCCGCGCCCTTCGTCTCCGCGAAGGTGAGTTTCCGCTCCGGCTTGATCAGTCCGGAGCTGGTTCCTTCCTTATAGTAAAGTCCGCCGCCCTTGAGCGTGATAATCACTCTCTCGACGCCGCGTTCTTCAAAAGCCTGCCCTGCAGCCATCAATTGATCCATGCCAAGAACCTGCTGCCCGCTCATCGCTTCAGCCTCCATGCGGCCCGGCAGGACGCAGTGGGCCTTCATGGCAGAATCCGCGAAGCGTATGCCGCCTGCAATGGAGCCCGGATCGAAGAAGATCCTGCTTTTGCATGCGTATTTTCCGGAAATATAATCCAGCGTCTGCGTCGGAACCGTTCCGTCGACAAAGATGATCTCCGCTTTCTCCAGAACTGCAGTGTTTTCTTCGATCACGTCAGGCGTGAGCATCTCCATGGCGCTGCTGTTCTCACGCTGGAACTGCAGTTCGCCAATGATATTATGGATTTCAACGGAAACCGGGGTGCTGCCGCTCACAGTCTTTATGCCGCTTACATCGACGCCGGCCTGTTCCAGTTCGCATTTCGCCGCAAGCCCGAAAGCATCATCGCCGACTACAGAGAGGAACGTTACGTCTTCCCCGTGATCTCCCGCCAGATATCTGGCCACGTTATAAGCGCATCCGCTGCTTGTCATGCGGATGTCGGTGTCCTTGTCCATGTCGACGGGGTCATAGCCGCCGAACTGGCTGCTTCCCAGACCGACCTCGCTCCAGTAGTTTTCGCTGGCCTGCTGGCGCATCGTGCGCTCATAATACTGACTGAACCCTTCCAGCTTCTGTCCGCCGGCGCTCACATCATCAATTCCATTTGGATCGATGCCTGCCTGCCGCAGCGCTTCTTCATCCTGCTTCTTTTGCAGTTCCACGTCCCTTTTTGGCGGTTTGAGCCTGACGTCGACCAGAACGGATACTCCTCCAATAACAGCTATCATTCTACAAACACGCTCCCTCCGATGAATTCGCGGATGATGGAGTTGTTCGGTACATCCTTCTCGTTTTCAATAGTTCTGAAGAACCGGAAGAAATCCAACAGTCTCCGGGCCTCGCCGTATTCCGGCTGATCCGGCGTGATTTCTTCGAGCAAAGGCTCTGCATACTTCTTCAGCAACCCTATCTCATACGCCAGCGTCGAGTTGAACAGCACGTCCGCCTCGCCGTTGTACGGGAAGATATTCTTGTCCTCGCCGCTTCTGACCTTCGGCCAGGAATCGATGGTCGCAGCCGCCGAATGATTTCTGTATTTATAGTCCCGCACCATTCTCCGCAGCATTCTCACATCTGTGGTCGGCACTCTGTTGTGGATGTCCACATTGAGCTGCGCCAGCGGGCTGATGTAGATTTTGAACTTGGTCTCGTCCGGGATCTGCTCCGTCAGTTTGCTGTTGAGCGCATGGATGCCTTCGATGACGATGATCTGATCCTTGTCGATTCTGGTCATCCGCTTGCCGAAGATCTTCGTCCCGCTGATGAAATCGAATTCCGGGATGTCAACTTCCTTGCCTGCGAGCAAATCGTTCATGTTGCTGCAGAAGAGGTCGATGTCCACAGCATTCAGACTTTCATAATCCTTCTCGCCGTTCTCATCAACTTCCATGTCGTCACGATTCACGAAGTAATCGTCCGTGCCCATATAAATCGGCCGCTGGCCGATGACGCGCAGCTGAATGCAAAGCCTCTTGGCGAAGGTGGTCTTGCCTGAGGATGACGGGCCTGCGATGAGGACGATCCTCTTGTGTTTCTGTTTGATCTCGTCGGCAATCTCCGCAATCTTCTTCTCATGGAGCGCCTCCGAAAGCAGAATCGTATCCTTGGCCCCGCCCTGTGTGATGAGATCGTTCATGTCAGGCAGGTGACGGATGCCCAGCAGATGCAGCCATCTGTGTTCTTCGCTAAAGGCTCCGTACATCTTGCTGTCGTCCACGTATTCCGGGATCCTGTCAGGACTGCTGTAATACGGGTAACGCAGCAGGATGCCTTTGTGGTACTTCCTGAGTTCAAACCGCTTGATGTATCCGGTAGACGGCACCATCGGCCCGAAGAAGTAGTTTACATAGGATTCCGGCGTTCCCTCCGACGGCACGTCGATGGTGTAGAAAGCCGGCATGAAGTCAGGGTCAGACACCTCTTTGAGCAGCTTGACCTTCTCGTCGTAGTTGCCCTCAGCCCAGATGCGGACGCCCTCTTCCTTTGACACAATACTCTTCCTGATCGGCAGATTCATGGCCACCAGTTCATGCATGCGGGCTTCGATCCTCTCGACGACTTCCTCTGTAAGCATTTCCTGGATCTGATCCTGCACCTGATTCTGGATTTTGCGTTCCAGACCTCTCGGCGGACGTACACGCGTGAAGAATCCCTTGTTCAGGGAGTTGTCGATTTCCGCATCTGCGCCTTTGAGTCCTATCTGCCCGAAGATCTCTCTCACCGCAATGAGGTAGATGAACGTCACGCCCCGCTGATAAGCGATGTTGGCGCTTTGGTTCCGCATGTCGAGGAACCTGATCGTGTCATCTTCGTTGACTTTTGCTGTCAGTTCTGTGTCGATTCCATTCACTCTGGCCAGCAGGATGTCGTACTGATACGGCCCCGTCTCTCTGGCCAGTTCCTCGAGGGTGATGCCCTCTCTGATATTCCGTTTTTCGCCGCCCGGTGCGGCTTCTGTGATTAATTTGATATCCATGGCTCAAGTATATCATACTCAAAAGAATTCACAAAAGGTATTAACAAAACCGGCAGAAGTGTTACAATAAGTACGAAATAAAGAAAAACAAGGAGGCGAGAACTATGTCAATCAAAGACATGATCCACGACATCGAAGAAGCATCCGGAGAAATGCTGGTTCCGAAGCATGAAGACCATCTGGCGAAAGAACTGCTTCAGGATCTGCTTGACAAGGCAATGACCGAAGAAGAAGTGCAGGCGATCGAAGACAAATACATCAAACACTTCGATGAGGATGAGATCCTCAAGATCATCCATGACTCGAAGTTGGAGAAAGGTTTCGTAAGAGACTAAGCAGGATCAAATGCAAAAGCTGCAGGCCGAACTGGTCCGCAGCTTTTTTCTTTTCTTCTGTTTTCAATCAAAAGACAGCGGCTTCGGCCGCCGATGAACCGGCGGTTTCCGCAGCGGCTTCTTCCAGCGCTTCCGATACCGTCTCCGTCGTTATGATCGGTTCCGAATCCGCAGGTCTTCTGCGCGCTCTGGCGCCTGCGCGTCGTCTTCGCATCAAATCCAGGATTCTTCTCATCTCGTCTTCCTTGAGCGTAATCCCCTTCGACATTCTCGTGTGCTGGGGATCCCAGTCGCGGATGTCGTACTTGGCGACGCCGCCGTTCCATCTCACGAGGTTGATCTCCTTCGTCCACCCCGTTTCGAGAGTGCTGATAATGCCAATCTCCTCAATGATCTCAAAAGTAACGTCCCTGTCATCAGTGTATTCTGCCATGATCATAATCTCCTTTCCTTGCGCCCCTTATCCGCAAAATAACTCGTATGTTCTGTGACAGGAATATATTACCATCATATACAGTATTTGTCAATCGTGTTTTTGTGATACAATACACTCATCGATGCAAGCAAAGGAAGCAACTGTATGCGCAAAACCATCGTGGCCTGCACGGCCATCTGCACAACTGTATGGGGATTATCATTTTCTGTAATGAAGATCCTTCTGAATGTCATCGATCCGATGCAGATTCTGGCGCTCCGGTGGCTGCTGGCAGCCATCATATTCAGCGTGATGGTTGTCATGGGCAAAATTCAGATCAATCTGCGCAGCAAACTTCTGAAGTACGCCCTGCTGGCCGGACTGATGGAGCCGTGTATCTATTCCATTCTCGAAATCTACGGCGTCGACCTGATGTCTGCATCCTTATCTGCGCTGTTCATTGCAACGATCCCAAGCATGACCCTGCTGATTGGCGCAGGTCTCTTCCACAGGACGATTAACAAACTAAACGCCATCGGTATCATCCTCGCTTTTATTGGCGTGACCATCGCTACCGTTTTTGTGCCTGGTTTCTCCATCTCCGGCACCGCGCTCGGCGTCCTCGTCATGATCGGCGCCGTCGTGTCCGCTGTCTTTTTCTCCTTCTCCAACGTGAAGGCCAGCGAGGAAATCGATGCAAAAGCCATGACTTTCGTCATGGCTGCCATGGGTGCTGTTACATTCAATCTGATCAGTTTGTTCCTGGGCTACGGCACGGGAACTTACACCGCCGTGTTCACGGACTGGCGCGTGGCCCTGGGCATTCTCTTCCTGGGTGTGGGTTGTTCCGTTTTCGGTTACTTTACTTTCAACAAACTGCTGGCCCTGATCGACACATCCGTTGCCAACAGTTTCGCCGGCAATCTGACCACGGTCATCGGCGTAATCGGCGGCATTATCATTGCAGGAGACCAATGGGGAATTGCTACCATCATCGGCATGCTCCTGACTGTCACCGGTGTCTGGCTGTCCTCCAGGACAATAGAATCGTAACCGTTCGTTTTATTCCATCGCCGCTTTGATCATCGGCGGCAGTTTCCGGCACGCATTTTCCGGAATCGACGCAACAGAAACGCGAATGCCTTTTGCGAGAGGTACGAGGAATATGTCCTGCTCCTCGAGTTTTTTGCTGACTGCATCCGGATCGTCACACGGCACACTGACGAAGAAGCCAGCGTCGTACGGTACAATCTTCAGGCCGCACTCCGCAGCCGCTTCACTGAAGGCCCTGCCGCGGGCGTTCAGCATATCTCTGTAGACCTTACGCTCCTCATCCACTATTTTCAGCAATTGCGGATCGCCGTAAATCCTGGATAGAATGACCTGCGCGATTCTGGCAGTGTTGGACCAGGATCCGCGGGACGAATACTCGCAGACGCGCTTGAACTCATCGGCAATCTCCAGCGTCTTCGCGACGCAGATCATGGCCCCGCAGCGGGCTCCGTAGAGGGTGTAGGTTTTGCTCAGACTGTAAGCGACGATGCTGATGACGTTTTCCGGAAGCTGCGCGAGCTTCGGCATGAACCTTCTGTACTTCTCTTCATCTCCCGCGAAATCAATATATGCCGCATCCACAAGGAGCGCGATGGCTTTGCCGCATGCCGCTTCACCTTTGAGAATCCAGATGACTTCATCCCAGTCCTCTTCCGTCAGGGAATATCCCGTCGGATTGTGGGCCGGCGTGTTCAGGATGATGACGAGACTGTTCTGTGATGCCAGCAGTTCGGAACACTTCGCCTGCAATGCCGCGCTATTGAATTTCCCATCTTCCGTGAACATTTCGAAAACGGCAATCTTTCTGCCGATTTCACCGGCAATGGTTCCATACGGCGCCCAGTGCCAGTCGGTGGTCAATACCGCGTCCCCCGGCTCCGAATAGTTGGAAATGACGTTCCGGAGAGATCCGGTTCCACCCGGTGTGGCAACCGCCTGCGTATATCCGTCAGGAACATGCGCGCCAAACGCCGCCTTCTGTACTGCTTCCCGGAAAGGCACGATGCCTCCGATTGGCGCATACTCGGCGTAATCGTTTGGTTTGAGCTGACGGAACACGTCATCGACTGATTTCAAAACGACGAGTTTCCCATCGTCATCGAGAAGCGCACCGATGGTCCCGTTGATAACCTTGCCCCTTCCCTTCTCGGCGATGGCTGTCTTTGCTCTGTTGGAAATGCCGAAGATCCTGTCCTCACGGGGGATCCTTCTGCCGTTTTCTCTCGCTAGAATAAACTCTGCCATGTATTACTCCTTCTCTTCGGATTTTTTGTCTACGACTACTCTCACGTAATTAATAGTCTTTCCTTTCGCGACGAACTTGTCTTCGTACTCAGTGGTGATTGCACTCGCCGCGTAATGGTGCTGCGCCCCGTGCAGATCCGTCGTTACTTCCTCCGCACGCAGCAGTGTTCCGAGTTCGGCGATTTCCTCCATCGTGAACGCGAACAGATCGTCGTTGTCCGTTTTGATTTCAATAAATCCGCCCGGCTTCAGAGCCCAGGCGTAATCCGCCAGTCTGTCGCGATAGGTGAGCCGACGCTTAGCATGACGCGCTTTCGGCCAGGGATCGCTGAAATTCAGATAGATACCAGAGAGCTGATTCGCATGGAACAGATCTTCCATGTGTTCCACGAAACAGTTCACAAATTTCAGATTGTTCAGCGCAGCGGAAACACCTTCCATGCGTTCCTCACCGGGCACGTTCTCCGGCCAGTCCGTTTCGCCGGCGACACACATGGCCTTCTCTGCCGCCCGCAGAATGACCGTCTCCTGTCCCTCGATGGCAAGGAACTGGCTGTCCGGATCAGCCGCCGCTTTTGTAATGATGAACTGGCCCTTGCCGCAGCCAATCTCTACGTAGAGATTTCCGCCGCTTTCGC
This sequence comes from Clostridia bacterium, assembly GCA_024689085.1. Classification (GTDB taxonomy): domain Bacteria; phylum Bacillota; class Clostridia; order Peptostreptococcales; family Anaerovoracaceae; genus Lentihominibacter. The sequence continues at coordinate 11,706 of JAILDT010000141.1, forward strand.
AGAACGCCTGCAGACTTCCGTCTTCCACGTTCACCATATATCCGCTGCATTGTGCCAGCCTTTTGTCTAAGTCTTTCGCCTTTCGCTGTCTCATAACGGCACCTTCACAAAACTCATCATAACACTCTCTGTAGGACAATCACAGCCAGGAACGCACAGAAGATGATCGATGCAGCCAGATCCCGGCCAGCAAATTTCATGGCGTTCATTCTCGTCCTCTTGACGTCACCGCCGTAACAGCGTGCTTCCATAGCCATCGCCAGATCCTGCGCAATCCGGAAGGCGCTGATGAACAAAGGCACCAGAATCGGTATGAGGGCCTTCGCCCGCCGCAGGATATTGCCGCTCTCAAAATCCGCGCCTCTGGCCTGCTGAGCTTTGATGATTTTATCCGTCTCCTCCAGCAGGGTCGGAATGAACCGCAGGGCGATGGTCATCATCATGGCCAGCTCATGGGCCGGCAGACCAATCTTCTTGAACGGCGA
>JAILDT010000015.1 GCA_024689085.1 Clostridia bacterium
ACGGCGGGCAGCGCCAACATCGGCTCCAGATACGCCATGTTCGAAGCCATTCACGGTTCTGCCGAGAGAATGATCAAAGAAGGACGCGGACAGTTCGCGAATCCGGCCAGCATCTGCAGAGCAGCTGTCATGATGCTTCGCCACATGGGCGCATTTGAAAAGGCTGACATACTGGAGAAGGCACTCGACGCGGCAGCGGAGAACGTACATATTATCCGCGACGGCAGCGGCGATACGGCAGCGGATTTCACCAGGTTCGTACTGGGACAGCTGTAGTGCTGTGAACGTTGACTGAGGCGAGATGTATAAGTATTCGGAGATAACAGAAGAGGGCAAGGCTCCCGTATCCACAGGACTGCTGGCCAGAATGCAGGAAGATATTCTCACTGGAGAGATGAAGCCTGGTGAGAAGATCATCGAACAGAAACTCTGTGAGAAATACGGCGCCAGCAGGACCCCTGTGCGGGAAGCCCTGAAACAGCTGGAATCGGACGGCCTTGTAGAGTACATCCTCAACAGAGGCTACTTTGTTATAGGCATGTCCGATCAGGACTACGAGGACATGTTCGACCTGCGTCGGGCGTATGAGATACAGGCAGTCCAGTGGGCAATCGAGCGCATTACAGAAGAGGAAATGGAAGCGCTGGAGGAGACCTTCAATTTTATGGAGTTCTACACCATGCGGAAGGACACGGAGAAGATGCTGGTCATCAACGCCGGCTTCCATCAGATTATCTACGAAGCCTCGAAGAACAGAATGCTGCAGAAGCTGCTCACGTCTTATCAGAACCGCCTCAAATACAAAAGCCCCGAAGTCGTCTACGAAGACAACTATCTGTCTATGGTGCTCGAAGAGCACCGGGCGATCTTCAAGGCCTTCAAAGACAACGACCCCCGCGAGGGCGGCCGAGCTATGGAGATTCATATCAACAGAGCAAAAGAACGCAGATGCGGATGACCGCATCTGCGTTCTTCATCAGACGATGACATGGAAGAGTTTTTTGTTGATTCGTTTGACCGGCGCCCCCGAAAGATTAGACAGGACGACTGTCACAAGGTCCAGCTCCGGGCAGATCCAGAAGCTGGCGCGAAATCCGTCGTCGGTTCCTTCGTGACCGCAGAGGTGATACGTGCGGGAAACGCCATCCTGGTCAACAGTCTGCTCCCGCATGAACCAGCCGATTCCCATCTTTTCGCCGTTGTTTGGGACTGTGGCGTAGTCACGCCAGATAGTCTGATAGGTTTCGGCCTTGAGAAGCGGACCGCCGCCGCGGGCTGACGTCAGGTGGGCGCGCCCCCAGCGAAGCAAATCACCGACGTTTGCGGTCAGCGTTGAACTCGGTGCGTGCTGGCGGGTATAAGGGTAATCATCTACCGGGCCGATGGAACGATCAGCCTTTTTTTCGTATGGCTGTGCCATGCGTCTGTTGGTCAGGAATTCAGGTGCGCCAGTTCTCTCAAAAGTCTTCATGGTCGAGTCTGTCATTCCAGCCGGCTCCAGAAGATAGCAGGCGACGAAGTCTTCGTAGGACAGTTTGCCGTCCGCGTCTGGCATGCGGTCGGAGTATTCGGCCACAATCTGACCAAGAATCTCATAGGCCACATTACTGTAGCGGAAGCGGGATGCTTTTGCATCCGGGGGCTTCGGAGAACCCTGTGGATCCCAAATCATTGGCTGTTCCAGCACCTCCGCCGACTCATAGACGTAGCGCCGCAGTGATTCTGCATCTGTCTCGAAATCATACCAGTGGTAATCCGAAACATCGCCCAAACCCGAGGTGTGAGTGAGCATGTTCCAGAGACGGATCTCTTGGAACCGTTGATCTGCGATGTGCAAGTCCGGTAGCAGGTCGCGCAACCTGTCATCCAGGCGCAGCGCGCCAACTTCCACCAGCTTCATGATTGCAGTCGAAGTGAACAACTTGGATACAGAAGCGCAGTGGAAAATATCGTCTTCCCGCAGCGGCACACGGGCGAGGTAATCCCGGTATCCGCGTACGCCAACAAATTCCATGCCGCCGATCGAAACGCCGATGGCCAGCCCCGGCAGATCGTTCAGATTCATGGTCTCGTCCAGGAATGGATCGCATTTTTCAATAAGGTTTTCCTGCTTCATGCTGTAAGTATAGCACAACTGAATATTTGTTAATAACACAGAATCGACACATACTTCTGGTATATAATGATGTGCGAACCAAAGAAGAATGACCACTTGAAACGGAAGGGGTATGAAAATGAACATGAAAAAAACAAAGAGAACCATTGCAGTTGCCCTTGCTTTTGCATTAGCGGTGACGATGAGTATGACGACTGTCAGTTTCGCGGCGGAAGGCGACGGGTATCTTGCCTTGGGCGAGGATCTCTCCGAGTCGGAACGGAACACAGTCATGGATCTGCTGGGCGTCGATGACCCGGCCAACTACAATGTGATTTACGTTACGAACGCGGAAGAGCATAAATATCTGGACAGCTACGTCGATACAGACCAGATTGGCAGCAGGGCGCTGTCGTCTGTTCTGATCAAGGAGCAGGGTGGCGATGACATCGATGTGGAAATCCATAACATCGGCTACTGCACGGAAGGGATGTACAGAAACGCCTTGCAGACAGCAGGCGTGGAAGGCGCGAAAGTCGTTGTGGCCGGACCGTTTGAGATTTCCGGTACGGCGGCTCTGGTCGGTACGATCAAGGCATATGAGAAGATGAGCGGCGAGAGCGTTGACGATGAAGTCATCGA
>JAILDT010000027.1 GCA_024689085.1 Clostridia bacterium
GCAAACCTGAAGTTCACAGTTACCGGACCGAACAACTACAGCAAGGAGGTCGCATACTCCGAGTTCACAAACGGCGAGTACACGCTCACAGGACTTCCAGTCGGAACATACACTGTGACCGAGAGCGGCACAGATTACACCAACTACACGCTGGCAGCGGACACGGAGACTGAGAAGACCGCGACAGTAGCATCGAATGCGACGGCGACTGCCGCATTCACGAATGCGTACACGCAGGATTCAGGCAGCCTGAAGATCACGAAGACGATCACAGGACTTCCTGAGGGTGAAGCACCGGCAAACCTGAAGTTCACAGTTACCGGACCGAACAACTACAGCAAGGAGGTCGCATACTCCGAGTTCACAAACGGCGAGTACACGCTCACAGGACTTCCAGTCGGAACATACACTGTGACCGAGAGCGGCACGGATTATGCCGGTTACATACTGGCTGCGAGCACAGAGACCGAGAAGACTGCGACGGTAAAGAAGGGCGAAGAGGCTACTGCAGAGTTTACGAATGAGTATACACCTGTTACCCCTGGAACAGTCTTCATTGATCCTCCTGTAACGAAGGTGGTTGAGGGAGATGGTCCAAAGAAAGCAGAGACTTATACCTTCCAGATGAAGGCAACTAGTGAAGCGGCTAAGTCAAACATGCCTGCAGGATCAAATGGCGCAGTCAAGACAGTTACCATTACCGGCGAAGGCACAACGGAATTCGGTATTATTGAATACACAGAGCCAGGCCTCTATGAATACGAGATTACCGAAGTTGCCGGATCAAATCCAGACTGTGAATATGATGATACAATCTATGCGGTTCAGGCAAATGTAACAGAAAAGGATGGCAAACTGCAGCTTGACGAGAAGTACTTCAAACTTGACGGAGAATGGGTTGATACTCCTGAATTCGTTTTCACTAACACCTATACCTCAGAGGAAGAGGCTGGCACAGGAACCAAGACTGGTGACGACAGCAACATCCTCGGTGCTCTGGCACTGCTCCTGATGGCAGGTGCAGGACTTGGCGGACTGTACTTCACAAGAAGACGTAAGGACCAGAACTAATCGTTCATCCGGACGTGAAACAAAAACAATTGCATAAGCAATGAACCGAACAGGAGATCTGAACAGGTCTCCTGTTCTTTTTATATAAATAAGTAGAAAAAAAGATGAATTCACGGTTGACACGTTATGCATGGCTATGTATAATTATACCGTATTCATCATTTTTATTCATAGGCAAAAGGAGTTATCATCATGCAACAATTTACAATGGTCGACACCATCATCGTGATCTGTTATATGATCGTGCTGATCTGTGTCGGAATCTGGGTAGCGAAAAAGACAAAGACAACTGAGGACTTCATGGTCGCCGGAAGAAGCATCGGCATCTGGAGATTCACGGCAGCCATGGCGGCCTGCGTCATCGGTGGGTCCCTGACCATGGGCAGCACCAGCATGGCCTATGAGTCCGGTATCGGCGCCATCTGGCTGGGCGGCATCTGCGCACTGAGCATTTTCCTGCTGAGCCTGTTCCTCAGAACGAAGCTTTCCAATATGAGAATCCTGACGACGGCGGAAGGATTCGGCGTATTCTACGGACCGCAGGCCCGTGTGCTCAGCGCAGTCGTAATGATGATCTACATGTTCATGGTCGGCGTCGTACAGGTTGTAGCCGTCGGCACCATCATGAACGTCATGTTCGGCTGGTCCACGCAGGTATCCATGCTGATCGGCGGACTGGTCGTACTGGCCTACATCGTCATCGGCGGTATGTGGGCTGTCACATACACTGACATCTTCCAGTTCCTCGTCATGACGGCAGGCGTCATCATCCTCTGCCCGATCCTGGCCATCCACGGCGTCGGCGGACTCGGCGCATTCATCGAGCAGGCGCCGGCGACGCATCTGGACATCACCAATCTGGGAGCAGCGAGAATCATTGCATACATCCTGCTGTACACGCCGGGATTCATCGTCGGACAGGATATCTGGCAGCGTGCGTTTACCGCGAAGAATCCGAAAGTCGCAAGACACGGTACTGCACTGGCAGCTCTGTATATCTTCCTTTATACAGTCGCCCTTATCATCATCGGCATCTGCCTCGTGATCGTCATGCCGGATCTGGAGAACTCCGATCTTGCTTTTGCAACTGCGACGACGACGTTCACACCGATGGGCATCAGGGGCGTCATCATGGCAGCGGCGCTGGCAGCCGTCATGTCAACAGCATCCAGTGAGATCATGGGTACTGCGACGGTAGCATTCAACGACCTGATCAGAAACGCGAAGCCGGAGATCTCAGAGAAGACGGGCATCCTGATCACCCGTGTCATCGCGGTCATCGTGGGTCTGCTGGCCATCATCTGCGCACTGTGGATTCAGAGCGTACTGGTAGCCCTGGACGTAGCGTACGCCTTCATTTCGGGATGCATCTTCATTCCGTGCGTATTCGCCTTCCTGCTCAAGAAGGTCAGCGCAAAGGCAGGACTCTTCGCTATGGCCGGCAGCTTCATCACTGTCATCTTCTTCATGGCGAAGGACGGACTGGCGGCGACTTCCCCAATCATGGGCGGTATCGTAGTCAGCGCTTTGATCTTCTTCATCATCACGGCTCTTGACAGAAAGAAGCATGTGGTGGACATCCATGAGGACGGTACCGTCTACGTAGACGGCGTCCTGCAGGAGACGAAGACGAGAAAGTCTGCGAAGCCGATGGGCCTTGAATAAGCAGGGAAAAAACTGAAGAAACAAATCATGCCGGGCGGGAATTGCAGAAGCAGCTCGCCCGGTAAGTTTGCTTTATGGAAGTGTCGACAGATATGGTATACTCAAAGCGGGAGGTGCGATGTGAACATCATAGATCTGACGCATGAGATACATACAGGGATGATGGCTTATCCCGGCGATCCTGAGATTTCGCTGGAGGAAGCGTGCGTCCATGAGACGGACGGCTGTCACGTGGATTATTTAATGTGCGGCAGTCATGCGGGAACGCATATCGACGCGCCGTATCATTTCCTGCCGGAAGGGAAGCGCATTACGGATTACCCGGTTTCCCGGTTCCTCGGGGAAGGAGTCATCCTGGATCTGCAGCATAAGAAGGCAGGCGAAGCGATCACAAAAGAGGACGTGATGCCTTTGCAGGAGATTGTGCAGGAAGGAGATTTCCTGATTCTGCAAACGGGCTGGTGCGAGAAGTACGGAGAGGAGGACTATCTGAATCATCCTTACCTCACGAAGGACGCCGCGCAGGCGATCGTGGATATGGGCGTCAGCATCGTGGCGGTGGATTTCCTGAACGTGGACCCGACTCTGTGGGAACAATGGGATGTGCATCCGGTACTGCTGGGGAACGAAGTCCTGATCGTGGAGAATCTGAACAATTCCCTGGCCCTGGATGCGGAGAGAAGATATTGTTTCTGTTTCGCCCCGATCAAACTGCAGGGGTCCGATGGAGGCCCTGTGAGGGCTTTTGCGGTGGATAAACAGGAAGATTGAGAAACATATACAGGAGGAGAGAATGAGTACAGTAAACGTGGATTTCAGCCGGTGTAAGGGGTGTTTCCTGTGCACCAGCGTTTGTCCGAAAGGTGTGTTGATCCCGTCGACACAGCTGGGCGCGAAAGGTTTTGAAATCGTGCAGATCGATGAAGAGAAGGAATGCATAGGCTGCGGCGCATGCTACAAGATGTGCCCGGACTACTGCATTGAAATTACAGATTAAGGAGGCAGCATTATGGCAAAAGTATTGATGAAGGGTAACGAAGCCCTGGCGGAATCCTGTCTCCGCGCTGGATGCAGATTCTTCAGCGGTTACCCGATCACACCGCAGACGGAGATTCTGGAATACCTCTGCTGGAGAATGGATGAAGTCGGCGGCGACTGCGTGCAGACGGAGTCGGAGCTGGCGGGCGTCAACATGCTCCTGGGAGCGGCGGCCGGCGGCATGAGAGCCCTGACGACCACAGCAGGTCCGGGATTCTCCCTGAAACAGGAAGGCATTTCCTATCTGTGCGGCAGCGATCTGCCGGCGGTCATCGTGGATGTGCAGAGAATCGGAGACGCATTGGGCGATATCTTCATGGGGCAGGGTGACTACTGGCAGCTGACAAGAGGCGGCGGCCACGGTGACTACAGAACCATCGTCCTGGCGCCGGAGAGTGTGCAGGAGAGCGTGGACCTGGCCTATGGGGCCTTTGATCTGGCGGAGAAGTACCGTCACCCGGTGCTCATCGCAACAGACGCCACGATTGGCCAGATGATCGAACCGGTGGAACTCCCGCCGATGATCGAGCACGACGTGGACACCTATGACTGGGCACTGAAACCGCGGGAAGAGGGCGAGCCGCAGAGAGCCATCTGGAACCGCTATTGGGACTGGGAGGATGGAGGACGCAAGTACCCGGCCTACTGCCTTGAGAAATACAATGCGATGGAAGCGGACGAGCAGCGCTGGGAATGCGTGCAGACCGAGGACGCGGAAATCGTCATGGTTGCCTACGGCACCAGCGCGCGTGTCGCCAAGTCAGCCATCAGCATCGCCCGCAAGCAGGGGATTAAACTTGGACTGATTCGTCCAATCACCTTATGGCCGTTCCCGAAGAAGGCCTTCGACGAGGTCCTG
>JAILDT010000032.1 GCA_024689085.1 Clostridia bacterium
AATCGAACTGACGGGAACGGAAATCAAATCCGTACGGCAAGGCAAGGTCAGCATCAAGGAGAGTTACGCCAGAATACGGGGCGGTGAAGTGTTCATCCTCGGCATGAACATCAGCCCATACGAGCAGGGCAACCGGTTTAATGTGGATCCGCTGCGGCCGAGGAGGCTTTTGCTCCACAAGCGGGAGATCAGGAAACTCATCGGGTATACAACGCAGGACGGCTTGACTTTGGTGCCTTTGCGGATGTATATTAACGACCGGGGCAAAGCCAAGGTAGAATTGGCGGTTGCCAGGGGCAAGAAGAATTACGACAAACGTCGAGACATAGCGAAACGTGATGCAGACAGAAGGATGCAGCAAGCGAGGAGAAAATAATGCAGAGTTTATTTGACAAACTGGGAAAAGCAGCCTCCTCGGCAGCGACCAGCGCTGCCAGCAAGGCTGAAGAAATGAGAGAAATCAACAGACTGAAGGGTGAGCAGAATGAGATGAAGACCGAGTATACTGTGACGAAGAAGAAACTCTCCGAGTACGTCTTCAAACAGTATCAGGAGGGAACGCTCACGGACAGCGCTCTTGTTGAGTTCTGTGACAAGATGCAGGAGCTCAGGGACGGCATCGATGAACTGGAAGAGGAAATCAAGGCCGTCAGGGCAGAGTATGAGGAAAAGGCTTCTGTCAGAGGAGAAGAGAGATTATAAGGTGTTCGGGACACCTTGATATATGGGGATGCACTGGTTTCGACGGGGGTGTGGAAACTGGATAAGCGAGCCGAAGTCGCCCAGTCTTCGTTAAAAAGGGCCGTTAAAGATAAACGCAAAAACTAATAACAATTTCGCACTGGCAGCATAGTTCTGCCCCGCGCGCACGCCTGAGTTCACCTGCAGGCCCAGTGCCGTGCGTCAAACATGCAGGAAAACCTCATGCGTTCTCCCGGCCGCATGAGGGACTAACGGGATAGTCCTCCTTTCAGTTCGTTTCCGGACGGTCAGAAGGGCGAATCTCAAATCGGAAACTGCGCTCGGAGAAATTCCGGTGAAAATGCTTTCGGACATGGGTTCAATTCCCATCATCTCCACCATGAAAGAAAAAGAGGCCATTGCCTCTTTTTTATTTACCTCAATGCAGCCGTGCGCAACTTATTTTGTCAAAACGTGTTATCTCCGGTTGGTGGAACAAGGCGCAACCATAGATTACAATAATCATACAAATCATATTAATCATACTAATCAAGCCAACACAAAAGGAGTTACCATGAGTATTGTTGAACTGAAAGGAGTTTGCAAAACATATCCGGCATTCCGGCTGAACAATGTCTCCTTCCAACTTGAAGAGGGAAAGATCACCGGATTCATCGGGCGCAATGGTGCGGGTAAAACCACCACGATCAAATCCATGCTCAATCTGGTCCACGCGGACAGCGGAGAAATCTCATATTTCGGCATGCCGCTTTCGGATCACGAGATGGAGATCAAGCAGCGGATCGGCTACTCGACAGGAACGGTAAGCTGGTATCCAAGGAAGACGATCCGACAGATCATCGATGTAACAAAAGCCTTTTATCCGACCTGGGACGAGGAAGCGTACAGAAAGTATATGATGCTGTTCGGGTTGGATGAAAACAAAAAACCTATCGAACTGTCGGAAGGCATGAAGGTAAAATTCAATCTGCTTCTGGCTTTGTCGCACAAAGCCGAAATCCTGATTCTCGATGAGCCGACAAGCGGTCTTGATCCTTTTTCGAGGGACGAGCTGCTGGAAATTTTTGAAACGCTTAAGGAGCATGGCGTAACGATCCTGTTCTCGACGCACATCACATCGGATATCGAGAAATGCGCTGATAACATCATCTACATCAGCAATGGGGAAATCAGAGCGGACAGCGCAAAAGCAGACTTCATTCAGAAATATGGCAAAGCGGGAGAATCGCTGGAAGAAATATTCCTGAGACTCGAAAGGGAGGTGAGAGCATGAACGCGCTTCTGAGAAAAGAAATGAAACTCAGCTCTCTGCTGCTGACGTATCTGTTTATAGGGTTTGCGGTTATGACACTGTGTCCGGGATACCCGATATTATGCGGTGTATTCTTCATCACCCTCGGAATATTCCAGAGTTTTCAAAGCGCCAGAGAGGCGAATGACATCGTTTATTCTGCACTTTTGCCCGTGAAGAAAACAGATGTGGTTAAGGGTAAGTATCAGTTCGCGCTTCTGATTGAGATGGCAGGATTCGCATTGATTGCGATTCTGACACTGATCCGCATGACTGCGCTTTCCCAGGCATCTGTGTACCTGCAGAACGCACTGATGAACGCCAATTTCTTTTTCCTTGGCTGCGCGCTGCTGATCTTCGGATTGTTCAACGCGATTTTCATCGGGGGATTCTTCAGAACGGCGTATAAGCTCGGAAAGCACTTTGTAATCTACATAGTGGTTGCTTTTGCTGTAATCGGCATAGCAGAGGCGGCGCACCATGTGCCGGGTCTTGAGAACCTTAACGCCTTCGGGTTTGAACATATGGGTGTTCAGATGGCTTCACTGACAGCGGGCGCGGTTGCCTTTGCCGCTCTGACGTACCTGTCGTATAATAAGGCGAGCAGAGATTTTGAAAAGATCGATCTGTAGGAGGAACAGGAAATGCTTAAGGACAATCTGGTAATACTGCGTAAACTCAATGGATTTTCTCAGGAGGAAATCGCAGAAAAAATAGATATTTCCCGCCAGGCGTACGCGAAGTGGGAAAGCGGCGCGACAACGCCTGATATCGAGAAGGCGGCGAAACTGGCGGAGGTTTACGGCACAACAGTCGACGGTCTGCTCAAAAATGAAACGATCGATGGCGTGGGCACAGTTCCTCCGGCGCCGGCTGATAAAAATATCTGGGGTTCCGTAACCCTCGGAGACCGCGGTCAGATCGTCATTCCGAAGGCTGCGAGAGATAACATGGGAATGAAAGGCGGAGACCGGTTCATCGTGGCAAGCGATAATATCGGCATTGCGCTGATTCCGGCAGAGTATTTTGAGGGAAAGATGCGCGAAGTGATGGAGATGATTTCCAGATGAAGTTCTACGGAGCGTAGGTTGTTGCCTTTGCATGGGCGTAGTAAGGTTATCGCGTAAGGAGGAAGGAACAATGAATCAATATGTTACCGGCGCGATGATAAAGCGTCTGCGTGAAGAGAAGAAAATCACACAGCAGCAACTGGCGGAGATTATGAACGTCAGTGACAAAGCTGTTTCAAAATGGGAGACAGGACGCGGTTATCCGGACATTACACTCATCGAGCCTTTGGCAGAGGCACTGGGAGTATCGGTTATCGAACTGTTTTCAGGAGAGGATGTTGTTAACACCAATAAAGTTTCGAACATGCTTCACGCCAGCATTTATGTATGCCCGATCTGCGGCAATGTGATCCAGTCCACGGGCAACGTGGCATTGAGCTGTTGTGGTGTGACGCTGCCTGCGCTGGAAGCAGAGGAACCGGATGGAGAGCATCAGATTAAAATTGAAACGATCGAAGACGAATACTATGTGTCGTTAAATCATCCGATGACGAAAGAGCATTATATCAGTTTTTTCGTATACAGGACGGGTGACCGGATCGAGACGGTTAAACTGTATCCGGAAGGAAATGCAGAATGCCGGTTTTTCCGGCGCGGTCGTGGTGAGGTGTACGCCTACTGTAACCGACACGGGCTATTCAGAACGAATCTGTAAATATGTGAAAAGGGCGGGAAAAACCGCCTTTTTCATTGTTGACAAGTTAGTCGTTGCTAACTATAATAGAGTTGAGTTAGGAGAGACTAACAAAAATTAGAATTAACTAACCCGCAGATTAAGAGAGAAAGGAAAGAGAAGAAAGATGATGGTGGAGGTCGACAAGATGAATTTGCTGGAAGCCGACGTAGGAAAAACCTACACAGTCAAGGAAATCAATACAGAGGATGATGAGATGACGGCTTTCCTTTTTAGATTAGGGTGTTATTCGGGGGAACCGGTGACGCTCATTTCCAAGAAAAAGAAAAGCTGCGTCGTTGCAATCAAAGATGGAAGATACAGTTTCGATAAACTGCTCGCTTCAGCCGTTACGCTGAACGAAGAAGAGAATCAGATCTGTCACTAATTATTATTTCAGGAGGTACTACCAATGAGAATTGCTTTTGCCGGTAATCCAAACAGCGGTAAAACAACAATGTTCAATGCCCTGACAGGCCAGAACGAGAAGGTCGGTAACTGGGGCGGCGTTACAGTAGGAAAGAAGGAAGCGGCATTTAAGTCTGACGAGAGCGTCATCGCAGTGGATCTGCCGGGTGCGTACTCTATGTCTCCGTTCACACCAGAGGAGAGCATTACCAGCGAATTTGTCCGCGATGAGCATCCGGATGCGATCATCAATATCGTAGATGCTACAAATCTCAGCAGAAGCCTGTTCTTCACGACACAGCTTCTGGAACTGGGCATTCCTGTCGTGGTGGCTCTGAACAAGAGCGACATCAATGAAAAGGAAGGGACCGTCATCGACGTAGCGGCGCTCGAGCAAAAGCTCGGATGCCCGGTCATCAAGACGGTTTCTACAGACAAGAACGACAACGGGCTGGCGGAAGTCGCAGCCAAGGCTATTGCAATGAACGGCAAAGGCCAGAAGGCACCGTATCTTCAGGCAGATATTGATTTGCACGATAAGGCACAGGTCGATGCGGAAGACAGGAAGCGTTTTGCTTTTGTCAATGATATCGTCAAAGAAGTGGAGACGAGGAAGATCGTTTCCAGCGAGACGACGAAGGCGGACAAACTGGATAACGTACTGACCAATCCGATTTCTGGAATCATCATCTTCGCAGCGGTCATGTGGTGTGTTTTCGCCATTTCCCAGACGTATCTGGGGACCTGGATCGCAGACTGGCTGGTTGGCTGGATCGAAACCTTCCAGGGATTCGTAGAGGGAGCCATGGAAAACAGCCCTGAAGTGCTGACGACAATCATCGGCGGCGGCATCATCGGCGGCGTCGGTGCAGTCGTAGGATTTCTGCCGCTCATCATGGTCATGTTCTTCCTCATTGCGCTTCTGGAGGACTGCGGTTATATGGCCCGTGTCAGTGCTGTACTGGACCCGCTCTTCAAGCGTGTGGGACTCTCCGGCAAGTCTGTTATTCCGATCATCGTCGGCACTGGCTGCGGCGTACCGGGCATCATGGCGTCCAGAACCATCAGAGACGAACGCGAGAGAAGAGCGACGGCAATGCTGACAACGTTCATCCCATGTGGAGCCAAGATTCCGGTCATCGCATTGTTCGCGGGAGCTTTCTTCGCGGGCGCAGGATGGGTTACCTTCGTCAGCTATTTCTCAGGACTCATGCTCATCTTCCTGTGTGCGCTCCTGGTCAAGGCCGTCACAGGCGCGAAGTTCAGAAAGTCCTTCTTCATCATGGAACTGCCGAAGTGGAAGGCGCCTAGTTTCAAGAGGGCGTTCTGGTCCATGATGGAACGTGCGAAGGCATACATCATCAAAGCGGCGACGATTATTCTGGTCTGCAACTTGCTCGTTACGCTGATGCAGACATTCAACTGGAAGTTCCAGGTGGTACCGGAAGGCATGGAGGATACGTCGATTCTGGCAACCATCGCGACACCATTTGCGTTCCTGCTGATTCCGCTGGGGTTCGGCGTATGGCAGCTGGCAGCAGCAGCGGTAACCGGATTTATTGCGAAGGAAAATGTTGTAGGAACACTGGCCGTTGTTTACGGGCTGACAAGATTTATCGATACAGAAGAACTCGCGATGACAGGCGATGCCAACACCATTGCGATGACAATGGGCCTGACGGGTGTCAGCGCCATGGCGTATCTGTTCTTCAACCTGTTCACTCCACCGTGCTTCGCGGCAATCGGTGCGATGAACTCCGAGATGCAGAGCAAAGGCTGGCTGTGGTGTGCCATCGGATTGCAGATGTGCGTTGGCTACACATTGGCGTTCCTGATCAATCAGTTCGGAACACTGATCGCCGCAGGCCATTTCGCGGCAGGATTCGTTCCGGGTGCCATTGCGATTCTCGTTATGATTTTCGTGGTCATTCTGATTTCCAGGAAGATCCGGGCGCACTTCGATGAGAAGTACGCGCTCCACGCGAACGCAGCGGCTCACGCAGCGTAACATTCACTGCAAAAGCAGCAGAAGGGGGATGGTATTATGATAGCAACCATTATCGCAGTCATTGCCCTGGCGGCAGTCCTCTTCTTCGCAGTACGGTATATCGTCAAAGAGAAGAAGAAGGGAAACAAATGTGTCGGCTGCCCGTATGCCGGGGAATGCTGCAAGTATAAAGATCTTGCTGACAACACAAACTGCAAGTGATATAATTAAATCGTAAAAAGCTAGGGGAGCGAAAGCTGAGAGCCCGGGTCCGTCCCGGATACCCTCATAACCTGATCCGGATCATGCCGGCGTAGGGAAGCAGAATACGAGATTTCTGAACGCTCCTTTATATTTGGAGCGTTTGTTGTTTTTGCGGAAGCAGCAGGCGCGGCGAGAAAGGAGAGTACTAGCTATGGAAGCAAGTGTAGCGATTCAGTCACTGCCGCAGGCAGCGGACGACGAGGAACTCTGCCGCATTGTGGACGAAGTCATCGCCTACATCGCAGAGCAGGGGTACAACTATTATGTGGGGCCATTTGAAACGACAATTGAAGGCCCGTACGATGAACTGATGGATATCGTGAAGAACTGTCAATACATCGCCATCAAAGCCGGTGCACCGTCTGTGGCCGCCTATGTCAAGATCACCTATAAACCGGAAGGAGAGGTTCTTACCATTGAGAAGAAAATCGGCAAGTACCACAAATAAGATCTATCCCTTCATATCGATTTTCGCGATTCTGATTCTGTGGGAATGCCTTTGCGTTTTTGAAGTCGTGCCGAACTACATGCTGCCATCGCCTGCGCAGGTGGTGGAGGCGTTCGTGGGAGACTTCTGGCTGCTCATGTCCCATCTCAGGGTGACATTGCTCGAGACACTGATCGGAACCCTGATGGGGGTGGTGATCGGATATGTATCGGCCATGCTCATGGACCGGTGGGAGCCGGCCTACAAAGCCGTCTATCCGATTGTGGTCCTGACGCAGACCATACCGGCTGTCGCTATTGCGCCGCTTCTGGTGCTCTGGTTCGGTTACAGGATGATGCCGAAGGTCGTTCTCATCATTCTGATCACATTCTTTCCGATTGTGGTCGGGACGCTGGACGGATTCCGTTCGGCAGACAAGGATGCCATCAATCTGATGCGATCCATGGGAGCTACCAGATGGCAGATTTTCCGTCACATCAAGTTTTTCAACGCGCTGCCGAACTTCTTTTCAGGGCTGAGAATCACCGTGGCCTATGCAGTGGTCGGTGCTGTGCTCGCGGAGTGGCTGGGCGGATTTGCCGGGCTTGGTGTATATATGACGAGAGTCAAGAAATCATTCGCATATGACAAGATGTTTGCCGTGATCTTCCTGATTTCCTTTATCAGTCTCATCCTCATCTGGCTGGTGAATGTACTGCAGAAAAAATGCATGCCTTGGGAATACGCGGAAGTAAAAACAAGAAAGAGAGATGAAAACAAATGAAAAGAAAACTGACAGCAATGCTGATCGCGATATGCATGATGGTGTTCGGACTGGCTGCCTGCGGGGGCAGCGCTGAAGAGAATGATGCGAACGGCACTGCAGACGCCACAGCCATCACATTCGTACTGGACTGGACGCCAAATACCAATCATACAGGCATTTATGTTGCCGACGCACTAGGCTACTTCGATGAGGCCGGCCTGAAGGTGGAAATCGTCCAGCCGCCTGACGATGGTGCGGAGGCCATGGTTGCTTCCGGACAGGCACAGTTCGGTGTATCCTTCCAGGATTATCTGGTACCGGCGCTGGCAGGTCCGGAGAAGACCATGCCGATCACTGCGGTTGCAGCGATTCTGCAGCACAATATATCCGGCATTATGTCTGCGAAGGAAAAGGGCATCGACAGCCCGAAAAAGATGGAAGGTCATTCCTACGCAACCTGGGAGCTCCCGATCGAACAAGCGATCATTAAAAGATGCGTGGAAGCGGAAGGCGGTGATTTCAGCAGCATAGAAATGCTTCCGGAGACGATCGACGACGAGGTGACGGCGCTGAAATCAGATCAGGTCGACTGCATCTGGGTATACTACGGATGGGCCGGCATTAATGCGGAAATCAAAGACTTTGCCATCAACTACTTCGCCTTTAAGGACATCGACCCTGCGTTCGACTACTATTCACCGGTCATCATAGCAAACGATGCGTTCCTGGCGGACAACCCGGATACTGCAAAAGCATTCCTTGCGGCTGTCGCCAAGGGTTATGAGTATGCGATCGAGAATCCTGAAGAGGCAGCGGAAATTCTGATCGATGCGAATCCGGAAATCGACGCAGACCTGGTGAAAGCCAGCCAGAATTATCTGGCCGACCAGTATCAGGCCGAAGCTGCTCAGTGGGGCGTCTTTGATGCTGAAAGATGGAATGGTTTCTATGAATTCATCAACAAGGAAGGCCTAGCAGAGCAGGAGATCCCGATGGATGTCGGATTCACCAACGACTATCTGCCGGAGAAATAAAAACGGACGATTCAACGAATATGCACAAACTGGAAACCAAAAACATTACAATGGCGTTCGGGGAAGAAACGATCATTCGGGATATTTCCATCTCGGTGGATCAGGGAGAACTGGTCAGCCTGCTGGGCGTATCCGGCAGCGGCAAAACCACGCTCTTCAATTGCATCTCCGGCATATATACGCCCGTCGAGGGAAGTGTGATTCTCGACGGAAAAGATATCACAGGTACGACGGGGCATATCAGCTATATGCTCCAGAAGGACCTGCTGTTGCCGTACAAAACCATCGAGGACAACGTAGCGCTGCCGCTGCTGATCCGCGGCGCCTCATTAAAGGATGCCAGAGTGCAGGCTTCAGCCCACTTCGAAGAATTTGGACTGGAGGGCACGCAGAAGAAGTACCCGAAGCAGCTGTCCGGCGGCATGCGGCAGAGAGCAGCGCTCCTGCGAACCTATTTGTTCTCCGATAACGTAGCACTACTTGACGAACCGTTCTCTGCCCTTGATACTATAACCAAAGGCAAAATCCACAAGTGGTATCTGGACGTCATGGAGAAGATCAATCTGACGACGGTGTTCATCACCCATGATATCAACGAAGCGATCCTTCTGTCCGACCGGATCTACATCATGGCGGGCAAACCGGGAGAGATCCAGTCAGAGATCAGAATCAAAACGCCGCGAAGTCAGCGGCAGGATTACGATCTTACGGATGAGTTTATGGAATACAAGCGGCAGATTGTGGGGGTTTTAGAATGAAACTGTTGCATACGTCTGACTGGCACTTGGGAATGCTGATCAATGGAGTTGATATATCCGAAGATCAGCGTTTCTTTATCAGCCGGATCAGAGAAATAGTAAGAGAAGAAAAGATTGACGCGGTGCTGATCGCCGGTGATGTTTTTGACCGCGCCAACGTGAGCGGCGACGCCATCAAACTGTATGATGACGCGGTCACCGGCCTTTGCGCCGAAGAAGGTGTGCCGACGGTCATCATTGCGGGAAACCATGATGGTGCCGAACGGCTGGCCCAGTGCAGCAGACTGCTGGCGGGATCCGGTCTGCACATCGCAGGAAGTCTGCAGCGGCCCGTTCAGAAAGTTGTGTTTGATGACACAGACATATATCTGCTGCCGTGGGCGGATACGACGAAAGTCAGATACCTGTTTCCGGAGAAAGCGGCGGAAATCACCGGCGCAGAGAGCGCCTATGGTGTGATCTGCAATTCCATCCGGGAGACCATGGACCGGACGAAGCGGAACATTCTCGTTTCCCATGCGTTTATCGTCGATGCAGAGACCTCCGTGAGCGACAGAGCGGCGGAGATCGGTTTTGCGTCGGCAGTATCTGCCGGTGTGTTCGAGGGTTTTGATTATGTGGCCCTTGGGCACATCCACAAGCCTCAGGATATCACGGAAACCATCAGGTACAGCGGAACGCCGATGCCGTACTCCTTCGGCAAAGAGGAGAAACAGGAGAAATCAGTTACGATCATCGACACGGCGGACATGAGTAGGCAGACCGTACCGATTCCTTTGCTGCATGAACGGAACACACTCCGCGGCGAACTGGATGAACTACTGCAAGGCGATGTGCCGGAGACGATCAAAAACGGCTTCGTGCGCATCGAACTGACGGACCGGTTCCTGGGAACAGAGACCATGATGGCGCTGCGCCAGGTATACCCGAACATTCTGGAAGGACGCGGTCTGACCTATGACGAGGGCACTGCAAAAGCAACCCTGACAGCAGAGGATCTGAAACGCCTGGGCAGTGATCCGGCCGCCATCTTCCGCAGTTTCTGCGCTGACGTGATCGGCACAGAACCGGACGAGAAGCAGGTTGGCATCTTCATGAAAGCGTTCAAAAACGAAGGAGAGGAGGGACTGCAATGAGACCTTTGTCACTGGAGTTTCAGGCGTTCGGGCCATATGCGGGAAAGGAACAGATCGATTTCGAAGACCTTACCAGGAAAGGCCTGCTGCTCATTTGCGGCGATACGGGAAGCGGCAAGACTATGATTCTGGACGCCATGACCCTTGCCCTCTACGGGAAGGCCAGCGGCGGTCAGCGCAATGATTTCAGCGCGCTTCGCTGCAATCGGTGCAGGCCGGAGGACGACACCTACATTGCCTTTGTTTTCGAGGCAGGCGGCAGTGTCTACAAGTTTGAGCGCCGTCTGACACCAAAGCGCGTCAATCTATCGGAGAGTCAGCAGATCTACAGAATGGATGATGATGGTCACTTTGAGCCTTTACAGGAAAAAACAAGGAAGGCTGACCTGCCGATCAAGGCACAGGAGCTCATCGGCCTCGACTACGAGCAGTTCACTCAGGTCATCATTCTTCCACAGGGAAAGTTTGAGCAATTCCTGGAATCCGATTCCGGTCAGAAGGGTGAGATTCTGACGGAGATTTTCGGCGCCGGCAGATGGGAACAGGCAGCCCAGAACTACTACAATGCCGTGAAGACAGAGTGCGATGCCCTGAACGCTTTGAAGGACAGGGTGAACAGCATCCTTGGCGGAGAGGGCTGCGAAGATCTGGACGGCCTCAAAGAAAAGATTGGGACGACGGAAAAAGAACGGGAAGCACTGAACGACAGTTTCCGGAAAGCGGATTACGATACACAGAAGAACAGACTGCTGGCGGATAAGGAGACCGCCGGAAAACTGGAGGAACTGAAGAAGACCCTCACAAAGAGACAGAGGGAAGCAAAGGCAGCGGCAAAGGATGCACTGGAGTGTGCGGAAGCCCTTGAAACGGCCGAAACGCGCCTTAGAGAGCATAAGAACAGAGCATCGGGCAAAGAGGCGTGGATCAGTGAAAAAGCAAAGCTGGAGGCGAAACGGGAGCTCTACGCCAACGCAGATAAAGTCAGGGAAGACTTCGAGAAGGCGGAACACGCGTGGCAGAAGGCCAGCAGAGATGCGTCCGATGCGGATCACAAGCTGAAGCAGGCAGACAGAAAAGACAAAGAGGCGCTTGTGGCCTATGAAGAAGCCAACAGAAAGCATCAGGAAGATCTTGCCGCCTTTGCACGGGGCGCTGCCGGAAGGCTGGCTGCGGATCTGAAGGAGGGCGAGGCGTGCCCGGTCTGCGGCAGCATTGAGCATCCGCATCCTGCGCAAGCAGCCGCCGACGCAGTCAACAGTGAACAACTGGAGAAAGAACGTATTACCGCAGAACACAGGTACAAGGAGTGGAAACAGGCCTGTGAGAAGACCGAAAAAGCGAAAGATGCGGCTGCGAAGGCTCATGAAACGCTGACAGAGCGCGAAAAAACGAAAGACGCAGCTGAGAAGACACTGCAGGACAGTCAGGCTGGCATGATTGATGGTATTGGAAGCCTGAAAGAGCTGGAGAAGCGCATCGAAGATATCGAGAAAGATACGGCCGCTTACGACAAAAAACTGGCGGAACTTACGGAGACGGCAGAAAAGGGCAGAATCGCGCTTGCCAAAGCAAAGACTGCCGGGGAGAAGGCGGCAGAAGAATCGGTGAAGGCGGAGGAAAGCCTCGCAACGGCCCGCAGGAGCCTGATGGAATCAGGGAAAGAAGAACCAGACATGGCTCTGATCGAGCAGGAGCTCAGGAACATCGAGAGGGAGACGGCGGCGTTCCAGAGACAGCAGGGAAGCCTCAGTGCGGACATCGAGCGACTGAAGACCAAGCATGCGGATTTGACGGAAGACTGGAACACCTTCCGGGAACAGATTTCGGATGCGGAAGACGCACTTGCCTTCGCACGGCAGCTACGCGGCGACACCAGCATCGGTCTGAAGAGATACGTGCTGGGAATCATGTTCGATCAGGTGGTCTACGCGGCCAATGAGATGCTGTCCAAAGTCCACGGCGGCAGGTATTCGCTGATTCGGACGGAAGAGAGCATGACGGGCGCCCGGAAGAAGGGACTGGAACTGGCTGTGATGGACAGTTTCAGCGAGACGGACGGTCTCCGGTCGGCAGGATCCCTGTCAGGCGGCGAGAAGTTCCTCGTATCCCTGGCCTTGTCCATCGGCATGTCGACCATCGCCAGGACTGACGGCATCAACATCGACGCCATGTTCATCGATGAGGGATTCGGTTCACTGGACGAGCATTCCATCGGGGACGCCCTGGAGGTGCTGGAGAGCATCCGGGGCGGGGCGGACAGTTTCGTGGGGATCATCTCCCATGTGCAGATCCTGCGGGACAGCATTCCTTCCAAGCTGATCGTTCACAAGAGCCGACAGACAAGCACAATCGAATATACGATGGGATAAGGCACACATGCACCAAATCATGTGTGCCTTAACATTTATATATACAATTCCTTGTGTTCTTGTGCTATACTATATTCTGTATAAGAATGGAATCGTAGCATTAAACAGGAGACAGACATGACTTATTTACAAGCCGCGGTACTCGGTATCGTACAGGGTCTCGCGGAATTTCTTCCAATCAGCAGCAGCGGGCATCTGGCATTGCTCCAGTACTTTTTTGGCGTTGAATCGGACAGTGTACTGCTGTTCACGGTTATGATGCACGTCGGCACCCTCGTTTCGGTGTTCATCATCTACCGCAAAGACATCTGGGCGCTGCTGAAGGAACTGTGTTATACCATAAAGGATCTGTGCACAGGCAAAGGACCGCGGATCAATGCGAATCCGATGCGGCGCATGGGGTTCATGATTATTGTCGCGACCATACCGACGGCTTTCATAGGGCTTTTATTTGAAGATTTCTTCGAGAGCCTCTATGCATCCATCGTCGCTATCGCGATGGGACTGATCTTCACCGGTATTATTCTTCTCGTTGCAGAGCGGATGGGCAGAAGCGACAAAGGCCCGATGGAGATGAAGTGGAGACACGCGATCTTCATCGGTATCATGCAGGGCATCGCCATCTGCCCGGGTGTTTCGAGATCCGGTTCGACACTGTTCGGCGGACTCATCGCAGGACTGAAGAGAGAATTCGCCGTGGAATTCGCATTTCTGATTTCGATCCCATCGATTCTGGGATCGGTGATTCTTGAAATGCCGAAGGCGATTGCGGGCGGGGCAGATGCCTCCATGATCGGTCCGATCATCCTGGGTGTGATCCTCGCAATGATTTCCGGTATCGTCGCCATCAAGGCAATGATCAAAGTCGTTACAGGCAAGAGGCTGTTTGGATTTTCGATTTATGTATGGCTCGTTGCAGCGGCCGTACTGGCATATGCGATGTTTGCGCTGTAGATTGAGAAAGAACTAGATAAGAGGAAACAATGGCACAAAAGAAAAGGGGACCTGGCAGACCGCCGGGAAGCAAAAACAAAAAAACAACAAGCAGCAGTTCCAGACGGAAGACGGAGGCTTCACCGCAGGTGCAGCAGGCCGTACAGAAGATGGAGATGCGGCTGGAGGCAAAGGCACAGCTCAAGGATGAGATACTTGGGATTATTCTCGTCGCTCTTGGCGTGTTTCTGATCGTGGCACTCCAGACAAGCGCGGCCGGGATGGTCGGCGAAGCCATCAGCAAAGCCCTGAAAGGCATGTTTGGATTCGTTGCTTTCTTCCTGCCGTATTATTTCATCGTATACGGCGTATTGCTCTTCCTGAAGAAGACGATTCACATAGGCATCAAATCAATCATCTATCTGGTGATCATCTATCTGGCCATCGATTTGGTGAACGCAGCCAGATTTATGGACGATATCGCTGCGGGCGGTTCCTGGGGAGGATTCTCCAAAAGCTTCAGCGACGGCGTTGCCTTGAACGGCGGCGGCGTCTTCGGCATGGGCGTAGGCGGACTGATTACCAAGTTCATGGGCGTCGCAGGTCTGTATATCATCGCGTTTGCGATCATACTCGTCTTCCTGCTTTTGCTTGTGAACTCACCGATTGCAAGATTCTTCGAAGGATTCAAGGCGCGCAGAACGCGCCGTATGCTGGAAAAGGAAGAACGGGAGAAGGAACGCGCGCAGCAGAGAGCAGAAGAACAGGAAGCCCTGGAAACCGCGGCTGGCAAGCCGATGACAACCGGTATGACGGAAGGCCAGAAGAAAATCATGGGATATATGAACGAAGACCCTTCCGGTAAACCTGAAACCAAGCGCGGACCGAAGGCCAGACCGAAACGGAGCCCGGAAATCGTCGGCGCAGGTTCGCCGGATTCACAGAAAGAGATTCCGGAACCAGTCCAGAAGATGACGAAGACTGAAGCGGCTCAGAGCAGACTGGAGACCAGCGACTTCCTGCCGTCGGAGAATTACGCTGATTATGAGTTCCCGCCGATCGATCTCCTCAAGAACCCGGGCAGGTCCAAAGCGGGAGCCAGTGAGAGTGAACTCCGGTACAAGGCCCAGCTTCTCGAAGACACCCTCGAGAGCTTCGGTATCGCCGCGACAGTCACCAACGTGGTGCAGGGCGCGACGGTTACCAGATACGAGGTGCATCCGGAAAGCGGCGTGAAGGTGTCCAGAATCAAAAATCTGAACGATGACATCGCCCTGAACATGAAGGCGAAGAGCATCCGTATTGAAGCACCGATCCCTGGCAAGGATGCCGTCGGCATCGAAATCGAAAATGCGAAATCGAACACGGTTACTGTCCGTGAAATCATAGAGTCGGATGAATTCAAGAGTTCCAAATCGAAAGTATCCTTTGTCGTAGGCAGAGATATTGGCGGCAAGGCGATCGTAGCGGACCTGGCCAAGATGCCGCATCTGCTCATCGCAGGAGCCACAGGTTCCGGTAAATCCGTATGCATCAACAGCATCATCACCAGTATCCTGTACAAGGCACGCCCGGACGAGGTAAAGCTGGTGCTCATTGACCCGAAGATGGTCGAACTGTCCCATTACAACGGCATACCGCACCTGCTCATTCCGGTCGTCACGGATCCTTCCAAGGCAGCGGCCGCACTGAACTGGGCCGTCGCGGAGATGGATGACCGTTATAAGCGGTTCGCAGAGAACGGTGTCAGAGATTTTGACGGATTCAACCGGCTCAAAGCGAAGCAGAAGAACTCCGTCAGGAACGGAGAAGTGGACGGACCGATGCCGCAGATCGTCATTATCATCGACGAGCTGGCGGATCTGATGATGGTATCCTCCTCACAGGTTGAGGAATCCATCTGCAGAATCGCCCAGAAGGCGAGAGCTGCCGGCATGCATCTGGTTGTCGCCACGCAGAGACCATCTGTTAACGTTATCACCGGTCTCATCAAGGCCAACATCCCGTCACGTATTGCCTTTGCAGTGACGTCACAGGTCGACTCGAGGACGATTCTGGACGGTGTCGGCGCCGAGAAACTGGTGGGAAGAGGCGACATGCTCTTTGCGCCGATTGGCGCCACGAAGCCGCTGAGAATCCAGGGAACCTTTATTTCCGACGAAGAGGTGAAGAAACTCATCGCCTTCGTCCAGCAGCAGGGTGAGGTGGATGAAGCTGCGGAAGCCGACGTTCTGGATACCATTGAGAAAGTTAACACGCCGGACGCCGAGAAGGGCAACAAGCAGGACTACGGTGACGAACTCCTGCCGGATGCCATTGAGCTGGTGGTGGACCAGGGCGCCGCGTCCGTTTCCATGCTGCAGAGGCGCTTCCGAATCGGATATAACAGGGCTGCCCGCATTATCGACATGATGGAGGACAGACAGATCGTCGGACCGCCGGATGGCAGCAGACCGCGTCAGGTCCTGATTTCGAGGGAAGACCTGGAGAACATGAAAAACTAGATGAAGCACACGAAACTATATATAGAAACACTTGGATGCCCGAAGAATTTCAATGATTCAGAGGGCATCGGAGGCATATGGGAGGAAGCCGGCGGTCAGATCGTATCGGATCCGCAGGAGGCCGAGGTGGTCCTGGTGAACACCTGCGGCTTCATTAACGATGCGAAGGTCGAGTCCATCGACGCGATTTTTGATATGACTCGTCTGCCGAACAAGCCGAAACTCATCGTCAGCGGCTGTCTCAGCCAGCGTTACGGACCGCAATTGGCCGAGGAGATTCCGGAAATCGACTTCATCATGGGCGTCAACGACTATGAGAAACTTCCGTTCATCTTCGACAGCGAGCAGAAACTGTACGAGAGCGACGCTCCCGCCTGCTTCAATGAATTCAGCAGCAGGAAGTTGCCGGACACTCATTATTCGGCCACTCTGCGCATTGCAGAGGGCTGCAGCAACTGCTGCGCCTACTGCGTGATTCCGCAGATCCGGGGACCATACAGGAGCAGACCGATGGAGAACATCCTGGAGGAAGCGGAAGACCTCGCAAAAGCAGGTGTGCGGGAACTGATTCTCATCGCGCAGGACCTGACCGGATACGGGCAGGATCTGTACGGCGAACTGCGCCTTTCGGAACTGCTGAGAAAGCTCTGCCGCATCGGCGGAGACGATCCGGACCAGGGATTCCGCTGGATCCGGCTCATGTACTGCTACGAGGATAAGATCACTGATGCGCTCATTAAGGTCATGGCCTCGGAGAAGCGTATCTGCAAATACATCGATATTCCGCTCCAGCACGTATCGGATCACGTGCTGCAGGAGATGAACCGCCATTCAACGTCGGCATCCATCCGGTCGACCATCCAGCGGCTGCGCCGCGCCATTCCGGACATCCATATTAGGACCACCTTCATCACTGGCTTCCCGGGAGAGACCGAGGAGGATTTCGAAGAGCTTGCTGATTTTGCAGAAGAGGCAAGGTTCGAGAGGCTGGGCGTCTTCGCCTATTCCCAGGAAGAGGGAACGCCGGCGGGCGATAGGGAGGACCAGATTGACGAAGAACTGAAGAAGGCAAGGGCCGACAGTATCATGCGGCTCCAACTGGATATCTCAAGAGAACACAACGAAGAAAAGGTACGCCGTATTCTGGATGTGCTCGTGGAGGGCATTGATGAGGAAGACGGCGACTACATTACATACATCGGCAGGAGCGAGTACGACGCGCCGGAGATTGACGGAAGCGTCATATTCAGAGTTCCCGCTGAAGATGGAAAACTCGAGCCCGGGGATTTTGCATCCGTGCTCATCGAAGACGCATTTGATTATGACCTCGCAGGAACTGCAGTAAGGGAGAAAGATTGATATGGAAAACGAAACAAAGGATTTCAGGTTCAAGAACCTGCCGAATCAGCTGACCATCGCAAGAGTCTGCGCGATTCCTCTGTTCATCATTCTGCTTTTGATGGGATTCCGTGTGGCTGCGACGATTGTCTTTCTGGCGGCCGCGTTCACAGACATGCTGGACGGCAAGATCGCCCGTAAGTACAATCTGGTGACCAACTTCGGCAAACTGATGGATCCGCTGGCGGATAAGCTGCTGACTATGGCGGCTTTCGTGTGCCTGGTGGAACTGGGAGATATCCCGGCATGGATGGTCATCGTGATACTTGGCCGCGAGTTCATCATCACAGGAATGCGTCAGGTGGCAGCGGCAGAAGGCATCGTCATCGCGGCAGGATGGTCGGGCAAGATCAAGACCGTATGTCAGATGGTAGCCATTCCGCTGATTATGCTGAACAACTGGCCGTGCAGTATGCTGCCGTTCCATTTCCCGCTGGATCAGATCGCACTGTGGGCGGCACTGGTCATGACCATTTGGTCAGGAGCGGAGTACATCATTAAAAACAAGGAAGTATTTTCTATGAAGAACAAAAGCTGAGGCTTTTGGCTGAGGATCCGATATAGATGAAAGCTGCGATACTGACCGTCGGAACAGAGATTCTGTTCGGCGAAATCACCAACACCAATTCTGTATTTCTGTCGCGCAGACTGAATGATATGGGCATCGATGTGCTCTATCATTACACTGTGGGCGATAATCCGGGACGCCTGGCCGAGATCATCGGTACGGCCTTCAAAGACTGCGATATCGTCATCACGACGGGGGGACTGGGACCAACACAGGATGATATGACCAAAGAGATCGCCTGCCAGGTGATGGGCGACCATCTTGTCATGCACGATGATATTCTGGACTTTATCAGGAATCGTCTGTTGTCATATAAGACGGAAATGACGGAAAACAACATCAAACAGGCGCTTCTGCCTTCCAGATGCCGCGTGTTCTTCAATGACGCGGGTACAGCGCCCGGGTTTGCATTGGAGGACCATGGACGCTGGATTGCCTGTATGCCGGGTCCGCCAAAGGAAATGACCCGCATGTTCGAGAAATCCGTAGTCCCATGGCTGGAAGAGCTGACGGACGGATGCCTGGTTTACAAGGAGATCAGGACCTTCGGCATCGGCGAATCCGACCTGGAAACCGTGCTGCTGCCTGTCATCGACGGACAGACAGATCCTACGGTGGCTACTTATGCGAAGAACGGCGAATGTGCTGTACGGGTGGCTTCCAAGCGCAAAACCAGGGAAGAGGCGGAACATGCAATCGCCGAGATGATTGAAATGATCGAGCAATACGTTGGAGAGTACATCTACAGTACCGAAGGAGAGGAATTTCCAGTAGTTGTCGGAAATAAACTTATGTCAAGCAGTCTGACGATAGCCGCTGCTGAGTCCTGCACAGGCGGTATGTTCGGCGCGGCCCTGACGGATATCCCGGGAATATCCGCGGTGTTCGACAGAAGCCTTGTGACATACAGTAATCAGGCCAAAATCGATGAATTGGGCGTAAAACCTGAGACCTTGGAACAGTACGGTGCCGTCAGCGAACAGACAGCGATTGAAATGGCAGAAGGGGTCCGGCTGAAAGCAGGAACAGATATCGGTATTTCCGTCACGGGCATCGCAGGTCCGGACGGCGATACAGAGGAAAAACACGTTGGACTTGTGTATATTGGTCTTTCGCTCGGTGAGAAGTGCGGAGGCAGATGCCTTTGCAGGAAGATCGACCGCAGGATCAGAGAGCGGCAACGCAACAGAAGACACGCTGTCCTTAGTATGTTCGATATGATATATCGGAATGTATGGTAAATAGTTGTTGACAAATCTGCCTGAATGTGGTGAAATACAATAAATGGAAACATAGGAAATAATATACATTTATGAATGTTTAGAACAAATGTTCATATTTTTGTTGACAATGCTTCCGGATAAGGGTATTATAACTACAGAACAAATGTTCACGGATTAATGGAGGTAATCATGGCAGCGAAAAACGACAGTATGTACAATGCAGGATTCGCCAGCAGCGAAGAGCGTGAGAAGGCGCTCGCCAGCGCAATGGCGCAGATTGAGAAACAGTTCGGCAAGGGCGCGGTGATGAAACTGGGCGACGATAATGCCAGACTGAATATAGAGGCTATTTCCACAGGTTCTATGAGCCTGGATCTGGCTACAGGAATTGGCGGCGTGCCGCGCGGCCGTATCGTGGAAATCTACGGACCGGAATCATCAGGTAAGACCACACTGACGCTCCACATTATCGCAGAAGCCCAGAAGAATGGCGGCAAGGCTGCATTCATCGATGCGGAACACGCGCTGGATCCGGAATACGCGCGCAATCTGGGCGTAGACGTGGATGAACTCCTTGTTTCCCAGCCGGATTACGGTGAACAGGCACTGGAAATCGCCGAGACGCTGGTTAGAAGCGGCGCGCTGGATGTCGTTGTTGTCGACTCCGTGGCAGCCCTCGTTCCGAAGCATGAAATCGACGGCGCCATGGGCGATGCGGCGGTAGGTCTGCAGGCGAGACTTATGTCTCAGGCCCTGAGGAAGCTGGCCGGCGTCATCAACAAGACCAATACGACCATCATTTTCATCAACCAGCTCCGTGAGAAGATCGGCATCATGTTCGGCAACCCTGAAACGACGACAGGCGGCCGTGCGCTGAAGTTCTTCTCCACCATGAGAATCGACGTCAGAAGAATCGACTCCATCAAGGCCGGCGATCAGGTCCTCGGCAACAGGACCAGAGCCAAGATCGTCAAGAACAAGGTGGCGCCTCCGTTCAAGCAGGCGGAGTTCGATATCATGTACGGCACCGGCATTTCCAAGTCCGGTGACATCCTGGACTGCGCCACGGACGCAGGTCTCATAGAGAAGGCGGGATCCTGGTACAGCTACAAGGGTGACAGGATCGGTCAGGGCAGAGAGAACGTCAAGACTTATCTTGAGACCAACCCGCAGGTCATGGACGAACTGCAGGCGCAGCTCATTGATATGCTCAACGCAGCACGCAGAGGAGAAGAGTATGATACCGACGCAGAAGCCGACGTCCCGGGCGTAGGCCCAAGTGGCTTGCTTGTGGATGAGGATGGCGTGATCATCGACTGATCTGTCAGAAACAAACCTTAAAATGAAAGTCAGAGCATCGGATGCAAATCCGATGCTTTTTCATGAAAAAAGTGCTTTACAACGCATTTTACTTGTTGTATAGTAACGGAGTATGAGCCGCTCGAACAGGGCTATTTAAATGTGCGCTTTTTAGCGGACTGCCCCGGTAGGCGAGACTGGTTAGAGGAGGAACAAATTTAATGTACGCAATTATTGTAACAGGCGGAAAACAGTACAAGGTACAGAACGGCGATCAGCTCAGAGTTGAGAAACTGGAAGCAGAAGCCGGCAGCACTGTAGTATTTGACAAGGTCCTCGCTGCGGGAGAAGGTTCTGACATTAAGGTTGGAACACCATATCTCGAAGGGCTTACTGTTGAAGGAACCGTTGTAGAATCAGGCAAAGGTGACAAGGTAATTATCTTCAAGTACAAGGCGAAGAAGGATTACAGAAAGAAGCAGGGTCACAGACAGCCGTACACACTGGTGGAAATCACATCCGTAGCCGGCGTAAAGGCTGAGCCGAAGAAGGAAGAACCTGCGGAAGCTCCTGTAGAGGAAACTGCAGAAGCAGTAGAAGAAGCTGTTGAGGCTCCTGCAGAGGAAGTCGCAGAAGCAGCTGAAGAAAAGCCGCTTGAGAAGATGCTCAAGGCAGAGCTGATCGAATATGCCGAGAAGAACGGCGTCGAGATCGATCCGAAGTCCACAAAGGCGGTCATCATCGAAGCCATCAAGGCAGCAAAGTAGAAATTTAGAGTTTAGTTCGATTATACAAGGAGGTATTCCATGGCAAGTAAAAAAGGTGTAGGAAGCTCGAAGAACGGTCGTGATTCCGAGTCGAAACGTCTGGGCGTCAAGGTTGGCGACGGTCAGTTCGTAAGCGGCGGCAGCATTCTTGTCAGACAGAGAGGAACGAAGTTCCATGCCGGCAATAATGTTACCAGAGGCGGGGACGACACACTGAACGCGAATGTCGACGGAATCGTCAAGTTCGAAAGAAAAGACAAGAAGCGTAAGCAGGTAAGTGTATACCCTAAGGAAGCGTAAGCTATTTCGAGCCCCTAACCTCGTTAGGGGCTTTTTATTTCATATGCAAAAGCATCACACACCGGAATGTTTGTAGACAGAGCGAAAATTACAATTAAATCAGGCAAAGGCGGCAATGGGGCTGTGACTTTCCGAAGAGAGCCTTTTGTTCCCGAAGGCGGCCCGGACGGCGGAGACGGCGGTAAAGGCGGCGACGTGGTTTTCATCGCTGATGAAAACCTGCGTACCCTCATGGACTTCAGATACAAGAGAAAGTATGAAGCCGAGAGCGGTCAGAACGGAATGAAAAAGAAGCGCTTCGGAAAGAACGGCGAAGACCTGATCATCAAGGTACCGGTAGGCACCATGGTTATCGACGAGGCCAGCGGCAAGATCATGGCGGACATGACAGAGCATGGTCAGTCTTTTGTTGCGGCCAAAGGCGGCAGAGGCGGCAGAGGAAACGCCAGATTCGCCACGCCGACCCGCCAGGCGCCGAACTTCGCGGAAGCAGGCGGATTTGCCAAAGAGCGTCAGGTCATCCTGGAGATGAAATTGATTGCCGACGTAGGTCTCGTAGGATTTCCGAACGTGGGCAAGTCATCCTTGCTTTCTCTGGCGACCAGCGCCAAGCCGAAGATTGCGAACTACCACTTTACCACCATCGACCCGAATCTGGGCGTTGTGGAGCTGTATGATACCAGTTTTGTCATGGCGGACATCGCCGGAATCATTGAAGGGGCCCACGAAGGCGCCGGACTGGGACATTATTTCCTCAAGCACATCGAACGCACGAAGGTGCTGGTCCATATCGTGGACGTATCAGGAAGCGAAGGCAGAGACCCGAAGGAAGACTTCGATAAAATCAACGATGAACTGGCCCAGTACAGCGAGAAACTGACCAGAAAGCCACAGATCGTCGCAGCAAACAAAATCGATATTCTGGGATGCTTCGATGAAGAAGACCTGGAAATATGCGATGAGTATCTGGAATTCAAAAGCTACGCGGAGAGCAAAGGCTACAAGGTTCTGCCGATGTCAGCCGCGACCGGGTTCGGGATCAGGGAAGTCATAGAGGAAGCCTACAGGATGCTTCTGGAAGCAGAAGCGAATCCGGTTGAGGAGTATGAAGAACTGGAGTACTTCGATTTCGATATCGATGACGCCGATGAAGATTACAGAAAGGTCTTTGCCGAATACGATGGTCAGAATTATGTGATCAGAGGCAGACAGCTGGAGAAGATCTTCAATTCGACCAACTTCAACGACGCGGGCTCCAGAAGGTATCTGTTCAAATACATAGAAAACAGCGGCGTGTACGACGAGCTCAAAGAGATGGGCCTGGAAGAAGGCGATACCATCAGGCTTTTTGACATGGAGTTCGAGTACTATGACGAAGAATATGACTACGAATAAACATCCTGACAGAGAGAGATGCCTGCAGTATCTCGAAGAATACGAAACACCGCCGCACGTGGTTGGCCACTGCAAAGCGGTTGCCGATGTCGCGTGCAGGATCGGTGCAGCCCTGAACGAGGCGGGTGGTACGAAGGCACCGGTCATTGCCGAGGTAACATTCGAACAGTTCGATAAGGCAAACGGCTTCAAAGGTTACCGGATCGATGAAGCCAAAACAGATATGGATACAGGCGTATTCAGAATGTTCGACCTTGCGCTCACAGAGGCGGCAGGACTGTTGCACGATATGGCGAGGGTGGAGGAGAACCACTGGGACGTGGCGGCAGATTTCTGCCTGACACACGGCATGGAGGAGGAAGCCAAAGCCATCCGCGTGCACATGCAGTATGAATTCACTGTGGACGCCTGGCATCTTACAGAGGCAGACCTGATCTGCCTCGGCGATCGTCTGGTGCTCGAGGATCACTATACAGGTATTGACGAACGGATGGATTACATCATTGCGAAAGCAGAGCGCAGAGGGCAGATGCACGCCCGGGAAGCCATCCTGCGGAAGAAAGAAGAGACCAAAGTACTTCTGCGCCAGATTGAAGAACGAATCGGCATGAGCCTGGATACGCTCATGCAGTGAATACAGCAAAACAACAATCAATCACATGATCGACAGAGAGCTTGACAGTATTCTGAAATGCGTGGAAAAACCGGCGCGTTATATCGGAGGAGAGGTCAACATTGTCAGGAAAGATCCTGACAGTGTCGATGTTCGTATGGGATTTGCCTTCCCGGACACCTATGAGATAGGGATGTCCTACATGGGAATGCAGATCCTTTATCATATTCTGAATAAAAACGAACGGATCTATTGTGAAAGACTCTTCGCACCTGCCGGGGATATGGAAACTCTGATGCGGGAAAAGGGCAGGAAACTCTACACTCTTGAGACGTTCACGCCTGCTGATGAGCTGGATCTCATCGGATTCACCCTTCAGTATGAGATGTCCTTCACCAATGTGCTCAACATGCTGGATCTGTCCGGACTGCCGGTCAGAAAAGCTGACCGCATCAAGGCCATGGAACAGGGTATCCGCATGCCGCTGATCATTGCGGGCGGACCATGCGTCTTCAATCCGGAGCCGCTGGCGGATTTCGTCGACGTATTTCTCATCGGCGACGGAGAGGAACTTCTGGAGAAGGTTTGTCTGGCTTACGCAGATGCAAAAGCAGCAAACACGGATGCGACAGCGCGCCGCCGTGATTTCCTGCAGTGTATCGCAGGATTGGACGGCGTTTATATTCCGGAGTTTTATGAGATCGAATACAAGGATGACAACACCATCGGCAAGATAAAGAAACTCGTTGATTTTGCGCCTGATCGGGTAACGAGGGCCGTCGTACGTGATATCGACAGCATCGATTTTCCGACGCAGAATATTGTGCCGTTTATCGATACGGTTCACGACCGATCTGTCGTGGAGACCTTCCGCGGATGTACGCGGGGATGCCGGTTCTGCCAGGCGGGCATGATCTATCGTCCAGTCAGGGAGAGAAAGCCGGAAACCATCAAAAAACTGGCGATGGAGCAGCTGGCCAATACGGGACATGAGGAACTCTCTCTTCTGTCGCTGTCAACCAGCGACTATTCGCAGTTTGAGAATCTGGCGACGGAACTCATGGGCCTCTGCAAAGCCCAGAACGTTGCCTTATCACTGCCGTCGCTGCGACTGGATTCCTTCTCGTTCCGGGTGCTGGACGAGATACAGGGATACCGCAAGTCCGGGCTGACCTTTGCGCCGGAAGCGGGCACCCAGAGGCTCAGGGACATCATCAACAAGAACATCACGGAAGATGATATCTACGGTGCGGTGCGACAGGCGGTGGAACTGGGATGGGAGCATATCAAGCTCTATTTCATGATCGGACTGCCGGGCGAGACCTATGAGGATCTGGACGGCATCGCTGAGATCGCGCGGAAGATCATGGATATCAACTACGAGATCCGCGGCAGGAAGGGCGGCCGTTTCAGAGTGACGGTCAGCGTATCCAACTTCGTACCGAAGGCCCATACACCGTTCCAGTGGGAGGCGCAGGACAGGCCGGAAGCATTCATTGAAAAGCACAATGATCTGTCCGCGAAACTGCGTATCAAGGGCGTGACCTTTAATTATCACGAAACCGTCACCAGCAACCTGGAAGCCGTCTTTGCGCGGGGCGACAGAAGAACCGGCAGGATCCTGGAGGAAGCCTGGAAGAACGGATGCACCTTCGATGCATGGACAGAGCACTTCCGGCCGGAGATTTGGGAGAAGGCATTCGACACCTGCGCTGGAGAGTTCGGTTTTGCAGACGGGAAAGAACTGGAGGCATTCTACAATTACAGAAAACGCGGAGAAGAGGAAATCCTTCCGTGGGACATGATCAACGCCTTCATCAGCAAAGAATATCTGCTCGGAGAAAAGCACAGGGCCGAGAAGGCGGAGACGACGCCGGACTGCAGGCTGGGCTGCAATCTCTGCGGCGTGAATGAATATACGGAATGCTTTGTATAAGGAAGCGAAAGAGATAGATGAAATATGTGATCCGTTTTCAAAAGACAGGTGTGATCTGCTATACGTCGCACCTCGACATCATGAAGGTCTTCAAACGCTCTTTTAAGAGAGCGGGGATTCGGCTCGCCTATTCTCAGGGATTCAATCCGCATCCGAAGATGGGATTTGCGCAGCCATTGTCGCTGGGATATGAGAGCCTGGACGAGTACATCGAGTTTGAGACGGCTGATGCAGTGAATCCGGCCGATGTTCCGGACGCTGCGGAGATTCTGGACAGGATGCGCGCCCTGATGCCGGAAGGGCTGGATCTTCTCTCCATTGAAGAGGCATCGCACCCGAAGACACTGGCAGCAAATA
The DNA here is from genome assembly GCA_024689085.1 of Clostridia bacterium. Taxonomy (GTDB): domain Bacteria; phylum Bacillota; class Clostridia; order Peptostreptococcales; family Anaerovoracaceae; genus Lentihominibacter. Next base: position 26,179 of record JAILDT010000032.1, read on the forward strand.
CCGTATCTGCCGAGTACTCTATTGCAATTCCAGTCAAAGAAGAGGAAAGAGGACTTCTTTCATCGGATCCGCGGGAACTCTGGCAGGCATATATGGGACAGACTGAAATTCTGGCCTTCAAAAAACAAAAAAAGAAAAAAGAACTGGTACAGGTGGACATACGGCCGAAGATCCGGGAACTCATCTTCTATCCGTCGGATGAGGAACTGCGGATCGAAACAACGCTGGATTCAGGCAGCGATTCCAACCTGAGCCCGGAACTGGTCATCACCACAGTCCTTGAGAGATTCGGGTTGACTACGCCAAGAAGCGAAGTACGTGTTTCCAGGCTCAAAATACATTTTAAGGAACACTTGACATAAAATTCCAATCATGCAATAATCGGTGCAGGATTGGAATTTTTATATAGGGGCGGAAAGGGTATTGTGATAAGAGATGAAGAGTGTATTTGATTTTTTGAAAGAGAATAAAGCGGTACGTGATTTCCTGGATGAGTACGGCCCTCAGATGAAGAAGATGGCGGTGATCTGCCTGGTGGGACTGGTGCTCTTCGCGGGATTTTCGCTTTTTAAAGGCAGCAGCGAACCGCAGGAGATTGCTGAGGCCGGCAACAGTGAGAGCGCTGCGTCTGATGATTACACTGGCGACAGAAGTCTGTCCGATGGGACTATCTTTGTGGACATCGGCGGTGCGGTAAAAAGTCCTATGCTGGCTGAACTCCCGGACGGCAGCCGTGTGGATGACGCGATTCAGGCCGCCGGCGGGCTGAAACAGGAGGCCGATATGAGCAACATCAATCGTGCGGAGTTTCTTTTGGACGGGCAGAAGATCTATATCCCATCGCTGGCCATGGATGCGGACGGCAACGTCATAGAAGGCGCGGCTGCCAGCGGCAAGGTCAACATCAACACTGCCGATTCCACACAGCTGCAGACACTGAATGGCGTGGGCCCGGCGACGGCACAGAAAATCATTGATTACCGGCAGTCCAATGGTAGTTTTGCATCAGTGGAAGATATCAAAAACGTTTCCGGCATCGGTGAAAAGACGTTCGAGAAACTCAAGGACTACATCACCATATGAGGATGCTTTTGCATGAAAACTTGACGGGTCGAATCATAAAAATGTAGAATGTCCTCGAAATGAACAATCTTGTTCAAGGAGGGACCAGATGATAATCAAAGACGTTAAACTACTTGACGAGAATTTCCAGGTCAGAGACCGTATGAACGTAGTTGTGGAAGACGGGAAGTACCTGTCCATCACAAAGGGCATGCCTGATCCGGAGGGCCGGGAAGTCATCGACGGCAGGAGTAAATTCATGATGCCCGCCTTCTACAATACCCATTGCCACGTGCCGATGACGCTGCTCAGAGGATACGGGGAAGGGCTTCCGCTCCAGCGCTGGCTGCAGGAGCGCATCTTTCCGTTCGAGGCGAAGTTCAGCCCGCAGTACAAATACTGGGGCGCCAAACTGGGTGCGCTGGAACTGATCAAGTCAGGCTGTGTATCCATTACAGATATGTATTTCGATCTGGTGGACTACGGCAGAGCGCTGTACGAGGCAGGCATGAAGGCGAATCTGGGGAATGGTCTGGTGACCTTCGATGAGGATGCGTCTTATTTCGAAGACAATTCCTATAAGGATACGATGAAACTGATCCAGTGGATCAGGGACAACGAGACAGAAAACGATGGCCGCATCAAAGCCGACGTATCCGTCCATTCGGAGTACGCCAATAAAGAGAAAGCCTTGCGGGAGGCTTTTGCGTTCGCGGCTGATGAGAGATTGATCGTTCAGGCACACATCTCCGAGACAAAGACTGAGCACGAGGAGTGTAAGGAACGTCACGGTATGACCCCGGTGGCGTATTTTGAGAAGCTGGGAGCATTCCGGTCTCCTGTCGTTGCCGCTCACTGTGTCTGGCTCGAGGATGAGGATATCGATATCATGACAGCCGGCGGCGCGTTCATGTCTCACAATCCGTCCTCGAATCTGAAACTGGGAAGCGGCATCGCACCAGTCAGAAAATATGCGAACAAGGGGATGCGCATCACCATTGGCACCGACGGCGCGTCTTCCAACAACAACCTGAACATGCTGGAGGAAGTGAATCTGGCGGCATTGCTGTGCAGAGGGCAGTCCCTGGACGCCAACGCTCTGACGGCTGCCGACATGGTGAAGGCAGCTACAAGAGACGGCGCGCTGGCGCAGGGAAGGACTGACTGCGGGCTGATCAAAGAAGGATTCCGGGCAGATTTTATCGTCTTCGATCTGGACAAGGAACATCTGACGCCGGATTACGACACACTGGCAAACATTGTCTTCTCGGCACAGAGCTCCGATATCTGCATGACCGTCTGCGATGGCGAGGTTATCTGCAAGGACGGCGAGGCTCTGTTCATCGACGAAGAGGAGACGATTGCAAAAGCTGCAGAAAGTTTCAAGAAAGTGCTTGAAAGCCTTTGATGATTGATATATAATACCGCTTGCGTGTTTAAGTGCAGCAATGAGGCTGCACAGGCTGTAATTAAGAAAGTGGGGTAATTAATGGCTAATATTAAATCCGCAAAGAAAAGAATCCGTGTTATCGACAAGAAGACTGCAAGAAACAGAAGAGTTAAGGGTCATCTGAAGGATGTCCTGAAGTCATTCGACGCTGCAATCGAAGAAGGCGATATGGAAAAGGCCAAGGCAGATCTTGCACTGGCTGAGAAGAAGCTTATGCAGGCTGCTGCAAAGGGAACGATCCACAAGAACGCCGCTTCCAGAAAAGTCTCCAGACTGACACAGAGATTCAACAAGGCAAACGCCTAATTCTCACCCGTCCCCACCGGCACATAAGTTAAATGTGCGATGTGCATAAGTACATCAGAGAAGCAGACCACTCCGGCATGTCTCCGCGGAGTGGTCTGCTTCTCTGATGTCCTTATGCCCACCGCACCTTTAACGGATGTGCCGGTGGGGACGGGCGCGAATTAGGCGGTTGCCTCGTTGACTCTCTGTGTCAGCC
>JAILDT010000067.1 GCA_024689085.1 Clostridia bacterium
GAACGAACAGCTGGAGGTGAGGCTTTCTGCCGCAGAAGAGGCAAGTAAAGCGAAAACATTTTTCCTGTCCAATATGTCCCATGATATCCGTACGCCATTGAATGCCATGATCGGATACACCACGCTGCAGCATGTGCTGAAGAATGCATCACAATAAAGATTAAGGCTGCGATTCGAATGAAAGAGTTATTTGGCAACAGACATATGAGAAATCTTTTTCTCTTCCTGCTCGCACTGAACGTTGTGACGATTGGAATCTCGGGATTCATCAAATGGGACACATATGCCTTGTCACCGGATGGGAAACGGATCGAACAGGCCTATGCTGTCAAGGCAGGAACACAGCTCCTGGGCTACACGCCATCCAGAGAGGAAGCCGAGGAAGCAGTAAAAGATATCATCAACGAATACATTGGCGATATGGTCCTGACAGAAGGCAAAACCAATCTTGACATCCAGTATGAGAAACTGAAGTTCCGCAGGCATCTGCAGACGCAGGACGGCGCAGAAATTGCAAAGCAGGTATTAAAAGACCCTTCCTGCGAGATCATCATCATCGGCACTGTTCTGGAAACGGAAGTCATTGAAAAGGATACCGTAATGAAAGAAACGGATGAGCTCATGAAAGGGGAGACAGAAGTCCGGCAGGAAGGCGAGGACGGCACACGCAGTATATCGTCAGATGTGGTCATAGAAAACGGCAAGGTGACCTCTAAGAAGACCGTCGAGAAAAAAGTCATCAAAAAAGACAAAGACAAAGTCGTTATGGTCGGCACCAGGCTGGACGACGGGCTGAATGAGGATGGTTCCTATCGGTTTGTACACTGCACCGTGGACGAGGATATCGAAAATTCAGAAGAGTACAAAGTCGTTCAGGGAGTTTTTGATTATGACGGACCTGTTCTTTCCCGGTCCAGGGGGACGATCAGCGGGCCGTCCGGTAAAGAGACATATTACAATCTGAACATGTCCGGCTGCATCAATATCATGAACAGCCGCGGTTTCCACGAGCCGTATTGGGTGAGGTCTGACGGCGTCAAAATGTACGGCTACTATGTCATGTGCGCGGCCGGGCTGAGCATCAGACCAAAAGGAAGCATCGTGGAATCCAGCAACGGACTTGCCATCGTTGTGGATACTGGTGGCTTCGCATCCCGCAATCCCAGACAACTGGACATCGCCGTAACATGGTAAAAACTCGTGGCAGAAAAAGGAATATTGATATGAGTAAGAAAGTCGTTGTTGTGAACGCCGGACCAAGAAGGGGCTGGAATACGGATACATTGCTGAAAGAAGCTGCGCGCGGGGCGGAATCGACTGGTGCCAGTATCGAAAGATTTGATTTATTCAGACTCGAAAAGTACACAGGATGCATTTCCTGTTTTGGCTGCAAAAAGGAAAAGAACAAAGGACGCTGCATCTGCAGAGATGGGCTGACCCCGGTGTTGAACGCGATCAGGGAAGCAGATGGGATGATCATCGGGTCTCCGAACTACCTGTCAAATATGACGGCATCCTTCCGGGCTTTGTATGAGAGGCTTGTATTTCAGAATCTGACATATAACGTGGAAAAGCCTTGCTGCAATGAACATCCGATACCTGTGCTTCTGATTATGACCAGCAATGCGCCGGATACGGCGTATCTGGATCTCATGGAAGATTATGAAGAAGCAATGGGTGCTTTCGTGGGACCGACAGAGGTTCTGGTGAGCGGTGAAACAATGCAGCTGAAGGATTATGGTGCCACAGACTGGCCATGGACATTCTTTGATCCGGAGGAGAGAAAAGCCCGTCATGAAAACGTATTTCCGGAAGAATGCAAAAAGGCCTTTGATTTAGGAGCGCATCTGCTAGGTACGATATGAGCAAAGGAACGATTCAATTGACAACAGACCGTTTGGTTCTGAGACGGCACATGATGGAGGATGCATTGCTTTTGCATCAGAATTTCGGCTTGGATCCGGAAATGTTCAGGTATTCCGGATGGAATCCGTACGCCTCGCAGGAAGCGGCGGCGGAGGCCGTCCGGCAGTTTATGGACAGCTATGATGACAATCATTTCTATGGCTGGGCAGTCGAGTATGACGGCAGGCTGATCGGTACGATCGGGGCATATGATTATGATCCCGAGGCAGACAGCATCGAAGTCGGCTGCAGCATTGAACGCAAAAACTGGGGGAAAGGTTTTGCCGGTGAGGCTTTGAGAGCAGTCATCCGCTATCTGACAGAACAGGAAGACATCCGGTGCGTGAAAGCGTGGTGCGCAGCAGACAATATCGGATCCCGAAAGGTCATGGAGCGTGCGGGAATGACACTGGTCAGCACGGAAAAAGGCGCGCTTGTGATTGATGGAAGGGAATACGATAAACAGAACTACAGAATGACCATGTTACTCGTGCGAAAGGCAGAAGCATCCGACTATAAACAAATCATGGAGATATACAGGTACGCCCAGGACTTTATGATTGCGGCCGGCAATCCGAATCAGTGGGGGCACTTTTATCCTGCGCCGGAACTGGTCAAGGCCGATATTGAGCAGAGAGTGTGTTATGTGATTGCTGATGAGGAAACGGTGCACGGTGTGTTTGCGTTATTTGGAGGACAGGAACACACCTACCGCTATATTGAAAACGGCAGCTGGCTCAATGACGGATCGTATGTGACGATACATAGGATAGCAGGGGATGGTCAGGCACACGGCATTTTACGCTGCGCTGCAAACTACTGCAAAAGCATTTCACAAAACGTCAGAATCGATACACACGAGAACAACACTACCATGCAAAGGCAGATCGAAAAGGCCGGATTCGAAAGGTGCGGAATCATATATGTTGAAGATGGCTCACCGAGAATAGCATACCAGTGGACAGCAGATTGATATAGAAAAAAGTTCAGGAGAACGGTCACCTGACCGATCTCCCGAACTTTTATTATGAGTTTCTTTCATCAATCCGGAACACAATCATATTTGTTTTATTTAGTTCACTGATCAACCATCTTTTTGCCTTGATGCCCAGCGTGTGTTCATACCAATTCGTCACTCCTCTGCCCAAAACGGCAGTTCCGATAATCAAAATGACCGCGTATGTCAGCGGCTCGATGAACTGTCGCAGGAGTGTTATCAGAATAATGATAGAAGCGCCGATGATGAACATTGCGCTTGGTAACTGGGTACTTTGTTTTTCTTTCCGGATGAACAATGTTTTTTCATCCTTGACCCAATTTGCAATAGCGGACCGGATTCTTTCCTCATCCAGGGGGGATGATGAAATAACAATCAATTCCATCGGCTGTCTGTAATCCCCGAGGCTTGCTTTTGACCTGATGTATTGCTTTACATTTTCATTGAATTCGCAGTCAGGACTAAACGGAGAATATAAGCTCTGCTCATCCTCTACGACAAGTCTGATTATGTTGGTTTCCTGCTGCGCCATTGTCATTACCTCAATTAATACTGAGACACCCTTCTGGAAATGGAGTACATCATTTCAGCAAGTTTTTCGCTGCTAACGGGGCAGTTCTCATTGACCCATTCACGCAGAATGCCGACCGCCCCACTTGCGATGTATAGACGCGTATAATTGGCTGTTAATTCATCAGTATCCCTGTTAACAGGAACATACCCATCGCAGAGGTGGTCTACCAGACGTGCAGCGAAATTATTGCCGGAAGACTCGCTGAACAATGTCCGAATCATTATTTTGTTATCCTGAATATAGTCAAAAAACTCTGCAGTCACCGCGAGAAGCGTTTTCTGATTTTGCTTGTCAAGGACATGAGGAGGAGTAGGAATTCTGTTCAGGAAATCCTGTTCTATTTCCCTGAGTAAATCAGCCGGATCATTGTAATAGTTGTAGAATGTTGAGCGATGCACATCAGCTTCTTCACAGATAGCAGTTACTGTAATACTGATGAGATCCTGCTTTTCCATAAGTTCCAGCAGGGCGTCTTTTAGTAGACGTTTTGTCATGCGCACACGTCTGTTTTCCTGTTGCTGTGTCATGTTAAGCCCTCCCATAATACCGACATAATTTAAAATAGTGTCGGTCTCAGAACGTGTTTAACGAAAGTGTCTGTTGGCTTTGCGACAGATTGTAGCTATATTGTGATAGCGTTAGCAGAATCTTTTGTAAATGTCAAATGTGAAGCCCAGACGCACTGATCAGGATGATTTTCTGCATAGCTCTTTTGCTTTGAAAGGGATTGTGGTACAGTTTACTAATACAGGACAAAGTCAAAAAACGAGAGAGGAATGATAAAACGGAGGTTTTGTTATGACAAAGGTGAAAATCACATCCGGCGACTATTGCTTTGTTGCCGAACTGCTTGAGCAGGAAGCGCCAAAGACGTGCGCGGCTTTCAAGAAAATGCTTCCGCTAAAGAGTGAAATGATTCATGTCAGATGGAGCGGTGAGGGCATATGGATTCCGTATGGTGATACGCGTCTTGGGCTGGATTATGAGAACCACACATCACATCCGTCCAAAGGAGAGATGCTGCTGTATCCGGGAGGCATCAGTGAAATGGAAATCATTCTCGCCTATGGCCGATGCTGTTTCTCCAGTATGCATGGTCAGTTATCCGGAAACCATTTTCTGACGATCACCGAAGGTTTGGAGAGCCTGTATGACTTTGGCCGGAAGGTTCTGTATGAGGGAGCGCAACCGATTGAGGTCGTGATGATTGAATCATAAATATCTTTCGTATTGAAAGGAGAGAGTGCATGGATAAGAAGGAAATCAAATATGCTGTTGTGATCCAGTGTGATCATACAATGCAGCGCTGTTCAGGATTTGCCTGTTCAGAAGCTTTTTTCGGAAAGACAGCGGCTTTTTCCGGATATGCTGACGGCACGAAGTATCTTACAATGTCCTGCGGAGGCTGCTGCGGTGCAGGCGTCGCGGGCCGTATGGAACATTTTGAGAAGAAACTGCGCACGCTGACGGACATAAAAAAGGAAGAAGTTGCCGTCCACCTTGCGACCTGTGTCGTCACAGACAACAGACATCATGACAGATGTCCGTATGTCGACTACATCAAAGAGATTATCAGGAAGAACGGGTTCGAGAACATCGTGGAAGGAACGTATCAAAGCCAGGCCTCACGAAAACTGCGCGAGCGGGGAACGTACAAGTCCTATGACAGTGTAGCGTTCGAGTAGGTGTTCATATGATGTACTCAGTCATTGGGATATTGGCGACAATTATCCTTCTCATCATTATCGAGACGTACTGTGGCGCCATGTCGGCAGGGAGTTCACAGTAACAGTGACGCTGAAGAATGCGGAGCATCAGGGACCAATCACAAATTACGTCGATCCAAAGGATATGCGTATCCTGGTCGTGGATGATGAGGAAATTGCGGCTGAGCACGCAAGGATCGTGCTGGATGAGGTCGGAATTGCGGCAGACACCTGTTCTGATGGACAGACTGCACTGCGAATGCTCGAGATCCAGCATATGAAGCAGACACCGTACAACCTTGTTCTCCTTGACTGGAAAATGCCTGGGATGGACGGCGTCGAGGTCGCAAAGGAAATCAGGGAAAGGTATGATAATGAGACTACAGTCATCATTCTGACGGCGTTCAACTGGGATGAAATCATGGATGATGCCATTCACATAGGGGTCGACAGCTTCCTGGCAAAGCCTTTGTTCGCATCGAATGTGATAGACGAGTTCGAGCGTGCAGCACGGAAAAACAGCATGAGCATCTATAAGGACAAAGCCAGAGCGGATCTGAAGGGAAGACATGTCCTCATGGCAGAAGATGTGACGATCAACGCAGAGATCATGAGGCAGATTATTACCATGCGCGAGGCGGAGATCGATCACGCCGAAAATGGCAGAATCGTGCTGGAGATGTTTGAGGAGAGCCCTGTTGACTATTACGACGCCATCCTTATGGACGTGCGTATGCCGGAGATGGATGGCCTTGAGGCCACGATGGCAATCCGGGCGCTCGACCGACCTGACGCGCAGACAATACCTATTGTAGCGCTTACAGCAAACGCTTTCGATGAACCGGAGCATCTGTATCAGACGCTGGAAGAACTGATTGGAGAAAGAAGTTAGTTCTATGCAAAAAAGCATAGGAAAGGCCCATGGTTTACTTGTTTTTTTCGGCCAAAAGAGTATAGTTGTGTCAGAAAATAACGTTGCAATACAAGGAGGCGACTAAATATGAAGGAAAAAGCAAAAGAACTGAAACAAACGTATGAAGAACTGCATGAAGAGGCGAAGCATTCTCTGAGCGGTCTGGAAAAGCTGATTGAAAGAAACGCGATGTCACTGGACGATGTTGTTGCTTTGATTGACAACAAAATGGAAAGTGATGAGATTCATCCTGAACTGAAGAGCATCGAAGAGATGACAAGCGCAGATTATGCGGCCATGTACAAGAAGATGGCAGAGGACATCAAAACTTCTCCGGAGAAGTTCGAGGCGCACATCAAGGCCAGCGGCATGAGCGCGGATGAACTGTCACAGCTCTTCGCATCCATCAATGGCGTGATCGAACAGTATCCTGAGGTCTGGGAAGCGAAGAAGAATGCTGAACTGCTCCACCCGAAGCATCTGGCGGTTCTGGCCAGCGCATTCAGCAAGAAGTATTAAGTATATCGGGCAATACTGAAAAGGCAGAAAGCCGGGCAGGTACAATGATCGTACATGCCCGGTTCTTTTGTTTGCGGCGGGATTGTGATAGAGTATTGATATCAGGAGGAGAACCATTGAAAAAACTGACAAGAGCAGACATCAACAAATACACGGGAGAAGATATCGCAAGCAGTCATGCTTACGGGACGCTTCTGTCTGAGATCAAAGGGTTGAATCCTGAGAGGACAGTGCTCCTGATGATCGATATGCAGAAAGCCTTCGTGGAGCCGGGAGCGGCTCTTTGCGTCAAAGGGGCAAAAGCAACAGTCCCGGCTTGTGAAGCGGCGCTGGAAGACGCACGTGCACTGGGCATCAAGGTTATCTGGATCAAAAGAGAGTACAGCGAGGATGGCAGCGATATGGAGATTCCGAGGCGCGAAGCGTTGAAAGCGCAGGGGTTAACAGGTGTCCTGGCGCCTGGATCGACTGGTGTCAACAGTGTTGAGGAGCCAGACGGGCTGACCAGACTCGATGGAGAGGAAGTCATCATCAAGCCGCGCTGGAGCGCATTCTTCGGAACAAATCTCAATTCGATTCTGCAATCGAATGGAATCGAAAACGTGATTCTGACCGGAACGACAACACCAAACTGCATACGTACAACTTGTTATGATGCGATTGCATATGATTACAGAACAATGATACTCGCGCGGTGTACGTCCTCGGAGAACGAGGAAATCCAGCAATCCAATCTTGAAGATATGCGTAGAGCCGGCGCAGAAATCATCTGAAACATTAGGTAAGAGCCGGACAGATGCACGATCATCTGTCCGGCTCTTTTGTTGTTGTGGTTTTTGTGGTAAAGTAAGATGCTAGAGGAGAAGAGGTATGAAACCGGATGAAACCCGACTGAATCATGATGAGCGCAAAGAACAGAACAAAACCCGGGCGCGGAAGATGGTCCTCGTGATGGGGATCGCCTGCGTCCTGTTCGTGCTGGCCATGATGGTGGAAGTGTATCTATAAACCTTGCAAATGCAGGATTGCGAATGAGAGCAGGTGCTTCAATGAAACAGAAAAAAATACATGTTGATTTCGGTAATCATCGGCGCTGCAGTCATAGCGGCCATATTGGTTGCGGGAACAATCTGGATGGCAAATGCCTCAAAACAGGATTCGAATGATGCGGTACGAGCCGTCAGTATGCTGTATCTGGACGAACTGGCTGGGAGAAGAGCACAGGTCGTGGAGACCAACATCCAGAACAATATCGAAACCATTCAGATTGCTGTAAATATGATGACAAATGAGGATCTCAGTGATGAAGCCCACCGGCGAGCTTTTCAGAGCAGAATGAGAGAACTCTACCACCTGGAGCGTTTTGCTTTTGTTGGGGAGAGTGGCACCATCTATACGGCAGACGGGCCGAAGGAAGGCATCGAGGAGTATGACTTTGACTACAAGGCAATCAGCGAGCCGGAGGTCTCTATCAAAAAAGGAAAAGATGGTGAAAAGCACGTTGTCATTGCTGCTCCGATCTCAAATAGGGAGTTCGAGGGCGATCCGCTGTTGGTCTGCTTCGAGGAAATTGATATGGAGCAGATGCTGAAAGGCGTTTCCATACAATCTACTGAGAAGGATGCAACCTTCTGCAACATCTACACAAGTGAAGGAATTGCCCTTACCGATACCGTATTGGGCGGATTGTCGGAAGATGATAATCTGCTGGATGCGCTGCCGAAGGCAACCTATGACAAAGACAATTCCTATGAGCAGGTCGAGAAAGACTTTGCGGAAGGCAACGGCGGCACGGTTTCTTTCACATAAGATGATATCCAGGAAACCTTGGGCTATGCGCCTGTGGAAGGAACAGACTGGATGCTGACCTACCTGATTAGAGAGAGCGTCATCGGTCAGAGAATCACTCCGATTACAAACAGAGTTCTTTACAGAAGTATTGCCCAGGCGCTGCTCACCGTGCTGGCACTGGTTATCATGTTCCTCATTGTTCTCCGCCAGAACCGCAAGAACGCGGCAGAACTGGCCGAGAAGGAAGCGTCTGAAGCGACGAGACGGATTCGCGCCATGGACAGACCGGACGCCAAGGAGATTCCGATCATCGCGCTCACGGCCAACGCGTTCGACGAAGACGTGCAGCGGAGCCTGCAGGCCGGATTGAATGCGCATCTGCCTAAGCCAGTACAGCCTGATTCCCTGTATGAGACCCTCGAGAGCCTGATCAAGGCTTAGCGAGGAAGAAAAAGGATGCCGCAATGTCGCTGTTAGATAAGTACATTGAAATGAAGGCCAATACGAAGAATCCGAACGATACGGTTTTCAGAAGGATCTGGGACCCGAATTTTCTGACGCCCGACATCTTTTTTCTGATGGACGAGATCAAGAACCGGCAGGTTTTGCGGAAGTACCACAAAGGCGACGGCAATCCGATCTATGCAGGGACGTACCACGTCATCTTCAAGACATCAGAGGGTGACCGGTTTTTCCTGATTATGCGGCGCATCAAAAATGAATGGACTGTGCTGCCGGAGTTCGAGAATGAATCGGAATTCGAGGAGAACACTTACATCGTCGCCGAGTACTACCCGGGCACGCACTGCCGAATCTATCTCAAAGCCCTCAGCGAGGAGGCACTCGATCGTATCGTGAAGAAATACGAACGCAAGACAAGAAAAAAACTCACCATGAGGTGAAAGGGTTAGACATATGAAAAAAAGTTTTCTGCAATGGTTCAGTTTCTGTATCGCTTTGGGCGTACTGTTCTTCGTGGTTCTGATGCTCGTCGGAATGATCGAAGTGGAACATAAGGGAAGAGTCGTGATTCTGGTGCTAATGGCAGCTGCAGTCATCTATATGAACTTCAGAAAGCCAAAAGAATAGCAGAATCAGCAGTTGCTCGTATATACATAATGGAGTGTTTCCCGCGCGACATCCGCCAGCCGATAGATGAGCGAGATGTCCGTTGCGGCCCGGTCTCTCATATGGAACTGCGGGAAGAAACGGGAAACGTGCAGCGGAATGTCGGCGCCATCCGGCAGGGAAGCCACCCAGGCCGTCAGTTCCCGCATCTCCTCAATACTGTCGTTTTCACCTGGTATAATCAGCGTCGTCAGCTCTACATGGCAGCACGACGCTGCTTTTTTTATGAACGCAAGGACCTGATTGCGGTTTCCGCCTATCAGATCCGTATAAAATCGGTCCGTGAACGCCTTCAGATCGATGTTCATGGCGTCGATATAAGGCAACAGTTCCTCCAGCACAGACAGTTCGGCTGTGCCGTTTGTGACCATGACGTTTTTCATGCTGCGCTCATGGATCAGCTTCGCCGTATCGCGGACGAATTCGTAGCCGATCAGAGGTTCATTGTACGTAAACGCCACGCCGATATTGCCGCGACTCTGATAACTGGCTGCAATGTCGGCGAGTGTACCGGGATCGATATACTCTGCCCGGTCCGCCAGATGCATGGCTTCTTCTGACCAGGAAATCGAGTTGTTCTGGCAGAAAGGGCATCGCAGATTGCACCCGTAACTGCCGACAGACAGAATCAGGCTCCCCGGGCAAAAGCGCGACAGGGGCTTTTTTTCGATCGGATCCAGAGCAATGGATGTGATTCTCCCGTAGTTTCCGGCAACGACGTTCCCGTTCTCACATACGCGGCCGCCGCAGAAACCATTGCCGCCTTCCGGAATATTACAATGTCTGAAGCAAACGTTACATACAGCCATGATTGTCCTCACACGTGTCTGATGACTTCGAAGCGCTGCAGTTTCATGGTCTCGAAACGGTGGATGCCGGCCTTCTGCCTGGCAATCTCGATTTGCTGATCCACCGTATCCACACCTTCCAGATCCGGGAGCAGCAGACCGCGCTTACCGACACTGCTCACGATGACGCCGTACTTCTTCACGTCCAGTTGGTCTTTGGAATCGATATCCTCCGGTTCTCCCAACACGTCCACGTTGATTTCCAGAAACGGGAGCTCATCCGGCCTGATGGCAGGGAAGCGGGGATCATTGGTGGAGGCGCTGATGGCGTTGTTGATGATCTCACGGGCGACACAGTCCGTCGTCGGTCCAATGGTGCCGATGCACCCTCGCAGGGCGCCGTTTTTATGGATCGATACAAAAGCCCCGGCTCTTGTATGAAGCATCTCTTCCGGGAGACCTTCCGGGACAGGGATGCGCTCACGCCTGCGAATATAATGTTCCAGTGACTGCCGTGCCAGCTGCACATAGGCGTCCGACTGACTGCGCCGCTGCAGTGCTTCGGTTTCCATGCGCGCCAGATACTGATCCAGAAACCGGCGGTTTTCATCCGGTCCCTGAGGGTAGAAGGTGCAGATTCCGTAGCCGACGCCCGTCACATCCTGATGAGACAGGGCGGCCGCGTCCACAGCCTGACCGTCGAAGGCGCCTGCCATGATCACAAAGGAACGGTGCCCGCACTCTGCTGCGTTCTCACAGAAACGCTCGCTGAAATCAAAGAGTTCTCCGAAGGCGCTGCGTCCGCATACATCCATGATTCGCGCGTCGTACTCCGGACCTTCCTTAGCGAAACCATACGGACCGTATTCCTGCAGTTTATGTGATAAATCTCCGCTGGCGACGAAGACAGCCCTGCGGCCGGTATTTGCAACCGCTTCCTGAATGATCTGTCCGAGCCGATAATGATCTGTCAGAGGCAGAGCGGACAGGCCGATCCGTACCAGCTGATAGCGTTTGCTTTTTCCTAGCCGTTCATAGGCTTTCTCGATGAACCACAGAGGCACCATGACAGCGTGATCCAGAGTTTTTTCACGTTCTCCCAGTGTGCCGGCCGGGAAATCCCGGGCTTCTGCCAGACAGCAGATCTCACCGGCAAGATCCGTATCGTAGGTCACGTCAAATTGCTCCCGCGGCGCGCCGAATCCGGCGAAAGAACCGCCGGCTCCTTTACCCGGAGAGATATGGAAATAGTCGGCGTACATGACCGAATGGGGCGTCGTGATGATGATCGTCTCCGGATCCTGTTTCACAATATCCTCCGCCACTTGTTCATATGCTTTCGTGGTCTCGGTAATCTGCGATTCGCTGCCTTTGCCAATGGCCGGAACAATCATCGGCGGATGGGGGACCATATATGCTGCTGTGATGGACATTTCGTGCCTCCTTTTGTTTCTCTTTCCTATTGTAACACATTCCTTGCAGGGGGCGAATGTGGTATACTGATGCTGTATTTTTATGCGGTAAATGATGAAACAGACGAAGCAGGAGGTGTGAAATGCCGAACACACTGCATGTAGATTATGAATTGATGACCTATGAGGAATCCATGAGGATTGTCGAGGAGGCTATGAAAATTGCCCGACAAGAGATTACGAAAGGCGCTGTGGCTGATTACATCCCGGAGCTGGGCAAGGCTGATCCGAATCAGTTGGGTATCTGTATTTATCCGATTCAGGGAGAAAAAATCGAACTGGGCGACTACAAAACCAGATTCACCATACAGTCTGTTTCGAAGATCATTTCCCTCTGCGTGGCGTTGGAACTGTTCGGACCGGAAAAGCTGTTTGAAAAGATCGGCGCAGAGCCATCCGGAGAAGCGTTCAACTCCCTGGTCGAACTGGACCTGAACTCCAACAAACCGTACAATCCTCTGATCAATTCGGGCGCTCTGGCGGTGGCAGGCATGCTGATTGAGGAAGTTTCATTCCACGATATGCTCCGATTCTCCAAGGAACTGTGCGATGACAATGAAATCGTCATGAACAAGACCGTCTACGAGTCGGAGATGTCCACCTGCTCCAGAAACAGAGCAATCGCCTATCTGCTGGAGAGCAAGAACATCATTGAATCCGACGTGGAGGACGCCCTGCGATTCTACACGAAGATGTGTTCTCTGGATGTGACGGCGGAATCACTGGCCAACTTCGCCAATCGCATTGCCAATGACGGCGTTGGCAACATCACAGGCAAGCGGTACCTGTCCAGTGAGACGGTGCGGATCGTGAAGACGCTGATGCTCACCTGCGGCATGTATGATGGTTCCGGCACTTATGCGGTTGAAGTCGGCATCCCGACCAAGTCCGGCGTCGGCGGCGGTCTGCTGGCCGTGTCCGACAAGCGCGCCGGCATCGGGGTGTTCGGACCGGCACTTGACCCGAAGGGCAACAGCATTGCAGGATGCAGACTCCTGAAGGAAATCGCGTCGAAACTGAGACTGTCTCTGTTCTACGATACAGAGTTTATGACAGCAGCGACATTAGACTATTCACTGACACAGAAGAAAGAGCATTACGAGAAATAGGCGGGAAACGAGTATGACACAAGTAACGACACAGCATCCTGTAACTGACAGAATCGCAGCACTCCGTGAACTCATGCAACGGGAAGCAATTGACGCGTGCATCGTCCCGACAGGCGATTCGCACATGTCGGAGTACGTCAGCGATCACTATAAAACAAGAGAATTCATCACAGGCTTCACAGGTTCTGCGGGCACTGCCGTTATCACGGCGGACGATGCGGGTCTGTGGACAGACAGCCGTTACTTTCTGCAGGCAGCAGAGCAGCTTGCCGGAAGCGGCGTGACACTGTATAAGGACCGGTTACCCGGCACCATCAAGATTCACGAGTATCTGATGCAAAAGTTGCAGCCGGGCAGCATCGTTTGTTTTGACGGACGTCTGGTCAGCAGTGCCTGGGCAGACAAACTGCGCAAGGACACTTCCGCAGGAGGATTTTCGTTCCGCACGGATCTCGACCTGGTCGGAAAGGTCTGGACGGATCGCCCTGCGCCGGCATTCCATCCGGTCATGGATTACCCGCTGGAATACGCAGGCGTTTCCCGCATAGAAAAGATCAGAAGCATCCGCGATGATATGGCTCATGCCGGCGCAGATGTGCTGATTCTTTCGCAGCTTGCGGACATCGCGTGGCTTGTCAATCTGCGGGGCAGCGACGTCATGTGCAATCCGGTGTTCTTTGCTTTTGCTGTGATTACGGAGTCGGAGGCGAAGCTCTACGCAGAGCCTGATGTTTTTGCGCCGGAGCTGATAGAGAACCTGAAAGCTGATGGAGTGACACTGCTGCCGTACGACCGTTTTTATCAGGATCTGGGCAGTATCGATGATGCCAGTATCATGCTGGACCGCGAGACCTGCAGTGAGCTGATCCTGCAGTCTCTGCCGGCGGAGGTCAGGGTACTCAACGAATACAGCCCCGCGATGAAGCGAAAAGCGGTCAAAAATACAGTGGAGATCGAAGGAATCCGCAACGCCCATCTAAGAGACGGCGTAGCCATGTGCAGGTTTTTGTACTGGCTCAAGGAGAACGCTGCAAAGGCTGCGAAAGGGCATACAGGACTCGGCGTGACCGAACTCTCAGCCGCGGAGAAACTGCATGACTTCCGGGCGGAGCAGGATCTCTTCATGGGGGACAGCTTCGAGGCCATCGTCGGATACGGACTGCACGGTGCGATTGTTCATTACGCGGCGACGCCTGAGAGCGACGTGGAACTGGAACCGCGCAGTTTTGTCCTCATCGATTCCGGCGGACAGTATCTGGACGGGACGATCGACTGCACGAGGACCATCGTGCTTGGACCGCTGACAGAACAGGAGAAGACGATGTTCACTGCGGTGCTTCGCGGTCACATCAATCTGGCCAGAGCGGTATTTCCGAAGGGGCTGAATGGCGCGAATCTCGACTATCTCGCCCACGAACCGCTGTGGCAGATGGGACTGGACTACCGCCACGGCACTGGTCACGGCGTCGGACACTATCTGAACGTCCACGAAGATCCGAATGGAATCTACTGGGATGATGCCGATCGGTTCCCGCCGATGCCGCCGTTCGAGGCGGGCATGCTTACGTCGGACGAGCCGGGATACTATGAGGAAGGCGCTTTTGGCATCCGGCATGAGAATCTGATTCTCTGCGTTCCGGTGGAGGAGACGGAGTACGGCGAGTTTCTGGGATTCGAGGCAGTGACGCTGGTACCGTTCGATCTGGAGGGCATCAACCGGTCGCAGATGCAGCCGGATGAAATCGCATACCTGAACAAGTACCATGAAACAGTATATGAAAAGATTGCGCCGTTCCTGAACGAGGATGAACGGGCATGGCTCCGCAAGGCCACACGGGCAATCTGAAGAAATAATAAGACGGAAGAAGGTAAGGCAGAATGTTTGATTACAGAGAATGCAACGAGAGAGACTGTACCAGATGGGTGGAATTGAACCGGTCGTTCATGCGCGAGGAAATCCGCGAAGGAGACGTCTGGAATGATGCGGATAATATCAGCGATGGGGAATTCCGCGAACTCTTTTTGAAGGGCTTGCAGATGAAGGACCGTATCCGTTTCCTGATGTTCGAGGAGGATGAGGAACCGGTCGGTTTCGCCAATCTCATGCTGATTTACAGCATCTGGTCTCACGGCACAGCCATGATCATCGACGACTTCTATTTTACAGTCGGAAACAGAGGAAAAGGTTACGGCAAACGGGCCATTGAGATGATTGCTGAGTACGCGAAAGAGCTGGGATGCAAGAGGCTGCAGCTGCAGGCGGAATTCACCAATCCTGACGCCATCGAATTTTACAAGGCGATCGGGTTTCTGAAGACAGATATGGAATTCTTCGTGAAGTATCTGGATGATCAGGGAGAATAGCGAACAGGAATGAATGCGTTTATCGTACAAGGAATCGGATTTGCCGGACTGGCGCTGTTTGCACTGTCTTTTCAGATCAGATCGAACAAGGCGCTGTATCTGGCCCAGACGCTGGGGAACTGTATGTTCGGACTCCAGTTTCTGCTGCTGGGCCAGCTCACCGGCTGTCTGAGCCTGTTCCTGCTCATCATCAGAAATCTGCTGCTGATGCACTATCAGGAATGGACCTGGGTCAGATGGAAAGGATGGATCGCAGTGTTCTCCGTCTTCTTCATCGCCATTCTGATCTTCACGTGGAACGGACCGATCAGCATCCTGCCGTATCTGGCGGTACAAGTCGGAACCATCATGTACTGGACCAACAACGCAAGGAACCTGAGGCTGGCGAATCTGTTCTGCGCTTCGCCGTGCTGGCTGATTTTTGATATACTGGTCGGCTCGATCGGCGGTATCCTGAACGAATCGATACTGATGATTTCAATTATTGTTTCCATCTACAGATACGGATGGAAGAACCTCGGACAGAACAAGTTCGGAGATGACGAGCAAAAGCAGGAAGACCTGATGAAAGAATAAAGATAATAATGGAGGTTGTGAAATGGGAAAGGAATTCAAATTCGACGTAGAGGCGATACGGGCGCAGTTTCCGGCGTGCAAACTGGAAGTAGGCGGCGCGCCGATCGCTTATCTGGACGGTCCCGGCGGAACACAGGTGCCGCAGAGAGTGCTGGACCGTATCGTGAAGTATCTGGTCGAAGAGAACGCCAATGAAGGCGGCAACTTCAAAGCGGGAAGACTGGGAGAGATCCTGGAGGAAGAAGCCCGCGTCGCCGCAGCGGATTTTCTGGGCTGTGAGCAGGGAGAAATCGGCTTCAGCAACTCATCGACGCAGAACAACGTGAACTTCGCTCACGCGCTGGCGAGAAGGTTCGAACCGGGCGCAAAGATCCTGACCAACCAGCTGGAGCATCAATGCAACTACGCGCCGTGGATTCATCTGGGAATGGACGGTTTCAACACGGAGGTCGTGAAGATGGACACGGTGACCCAGCAGATCGACATGGACGACTTCAAAGCCAAGCTGACACCGGATACGAAGCTGGTTTCCCTGAATTGGGCTTCCAACGGTCTGGGCACAGTGACGGATGTCAAAAAACTCATCGCCATGGCTCATGAGGTCGGCGCGCTGACTGTTGTCGATGCAGTACACTATGCAGCCCACTTCCCGATCGATGTCAAGGATATTGACACAGACGTTCTGGTCTGCTCTGCCTACAAGTGGTTCGGACCGCATCTGGGCGTGATCTACATGAAGAAGGATCTCATCGAGGAGATGGGCTTCTACAACGTGATGTGCGAGGACATTGCGACTGGTCCGCGCCGTTTCCACATGGGAACGCCGCAGTATGAACTCCTGACAGGAATGACCGAGGCAGTCAACTTCGTCGCCTCTGTTGGCGAAGAGTATGCGGACTGCTTTGAAGAAGAACTGAAAGGACTGACGGGCAGAAGAAGGAATGTCGTCGCAGGCATGACGGCCTTTGATCACTATGAAAGCGGACTGGCCAAGCAGCTGCGCGATGGACTGCGTGCAATCCCAGGCGTGCATGTCTTCGGACCGGCGGAAGGAGAGGCGAGAACGCCGACTGTCGTATTCACGGTAGATGGATTTACGACGGATGAAGTGTCGCAGATGCTGGGAGACAGAGGCATCAATTCATGGCACGGGGATTACTACGCGGTTCAGATCATGAAGGCCATGGGTGTTTACGATAAGGGCGGCATGGTACGTTTGGGGCTGGCACCGTACGTCACCCAGAGCGATATCGACCGTACCCTCTATGCGGTGAGACAGCTGGTCGCAGGCGCATAAGAAGAAATGAATCTAATAAAAGAAAAAAAGAAGTCCCACAAGGGACTTCTTTTTATTGCTTTTGTATTACTGTTTGACAGCCGCAGCAGGGAAGTCTGAATCCGTCAGTCCTTCCTGCTTCAGGATGTTTTCCAGAGCGCTGACATCGGTGGAGATGTCGAGCAGCCCTTCTGTGGAAACTCTGTTGAAGATATTTTCGAACGCCTCTGCCATCAGGGCCAGGGAATCCTCGAACTGTTTTTTGATACGCTGTTCTTCGCCGTCCAGATTGTTCAGCGAACAGAGGGTGTGGTAGTGTTCGATTGCAGAAACAGTCTTAGGGAGGAAGTAGTTGACGAACTTCTCGTAACTTTCGGGATTTTCCGGTTCCGTTTCGTATTTGCGGAGGATCTTGTCTGTGTAATCCCTGACCTCCAGGATATTGTTCCTGTGAGTGCCTTTGTCGATTCCTTCGAGTGATGCGTCGATGCTCTCCAGGCTCGCCGTACGTACAGCTTCGATGCGCTTATAGTCCGCCAGGGACCTGCCGCAGTAGAAACAGTAGCTGATGTCAGAAGGAACTTCCTTGCCGCAGTATGGGCACGCCATCGGTTCGCCGTGTTCCGCAGGGTCGAATTTGACCGTTGCAAGGTCTTCCTCTTCTTTTTTCGCTCTGGACAAGCGCTCGTTGATGGGATCCATGCCGACAACGTACAGCAAGGCTAAAATCATGAGTATGCCGATCAGCGGATGCAGCGTCATGTAGCCGATGCCAAGAATGCCGAGCCAGAAGATCACAAAAGCTCTGGCAAATCCGAATTTCTTTTCACCTTTCTTTTTCATATCTGTCTGCCTCGCTCCTTATTCCGTTGCCTCAGTCGGCGCTGCTTCGGTTTCGTCTGCCTGTGATGCATCTGTTTCTTCCGTTGGCGGTTCTGTTTCCGGTGTATCCGATTCAACCAGTTCGAAGTAGGCCGTATCATACTCTATTACAACGACCTGCCCGGCCTTGAGTTTGTATCCGCGCGTCAGCGAATAGAGATTGTCTATGGCGTAGGAATTGTAGTCTTTGTCATACTTTGCCTTGGCGTCCTCCATGTTGGCGTAGATATAGACGGACATATAGCTCTCATCATCAGGCGGATAGATATTGTATCTGCCCTGCGGGAGCTCTGAGTCTTCACCGACAACATAGGTGCCGGACAGCTCAACTCCTGTGCGTTCCACCTTGGCGACTTGTTTCTCATAGTTGTCGATGTTGACGTCAGGATCATGTGCTGAGATCAGCCAGCCGAATCCCAGAATGACGCACATGGCCGCCAGGATGATGGATATAATCTTGAATCTCTTCGCTTCCGCCCTTGCTTTAATCAGGGCAGGGGTCTTCTTCGGTTTTTCTGCTTTTGCTCCGCACTCACCGCAGAATTCTGCGTTATCAGGCAGAACAGCTCCGCATTTGTTACAAATCATAAGTTTCTTCCTTTCTTGCATGCCTCATTATAACAAACAGCATCGCGCGAGGCAAAAGTAAATGGTATAATTGGACAAAAGGAGGGTAAAACTGTGAAGAAGTTTATATTGAAACAGGATTTTCTGGATATCTTCCCGGAAGCGCAGATCGGCGTTCTGGTCTGCCGCGGAATCGATAATCATGTAAAAGATGAGAACAAGTACGAGGGCTGGCTGCGGGAGTGTGAGAAACTTTCAGCTGAACACACGGCCAATCCGGAGTTCACATCAAATCCGGTGGTGCGCGGCTGGCGTGATGCCTTCTACAAATTCAAAACCAAGAAGGGCGCCCGCTGCAGTATTGAAGCGCTGCTGAAACGTGTGGCAAAGGGCAATCAGATCGGGACGATCATCCCGCTGGTGGATATCTACAACGGCATCTCCCTGAAGTACGGCGTACCAATTGGCGGAGAGGACATCGATAAGTTCGAAGGCGACATGCGGCTGACCATTGCGGAAGGCGGCGAGGATTTCGTGACTTACGGAAGCGAAGGCAAGAGCGAACCGCCTGCAGAAGGGGAGGTCATCTACAGGGACGACTTCGGTGCAGTATGCCGCTGCTGGAACTGGCGTGAGGCAGAGCGCACGATGCTGACGGAAGACACAGTGAACGCCTTCATGATCATCGAAGCGCACAACGCGGAGAGCGCTGCGAACATGGATGACGCACTCGAAGAACTCAAGTCCATGATCGAGAGCGAACTCGGCGGAACAGTGACGAAGCATCTTGCAAAGGCAGACTGCCCGGAAGTTGTGATAGAGGAATAGAAATAAAAGGGCCGGTCGGATGACCGGCTCTTTGATGTTTTGCAATATTGCTTTTGCTTGTTACGGTTTTTACTGCATCATCGACAGAAGCGAATTGATGAGCTGTGTTCCGTTGGTAGCTGAGTTAGCTACAGGGGCCTGCTGCTGTACTGCAGAACCGCCGAACATTGACATCAGATCGCCGAGGTCGAGACCGTCGCTGAGATCGACGCCTGAAGCCTGCTGAGAGTGCGCGCTCTGCGTTGCTGCTGACAGTCCGCTCATTACATATGGCGCAATCGTTCCGAGTACATTCATGACATCGCCGGCGTCAACGCCTGATTCCTTAGAAAGTTCATCAACAACCTGATTCTGATCATTACCGAAGATGTGTCCCAGAATCTTCTGGCCGTCTTCGACGTCAGCGTTTGTGATCTGGTCTTCTACCGTTCCTCTGTTCTGGTGTCCGGCCAGTGCTCCGAAGAGGGAGGACAGACCTGACTGTGACTGCGTATTGCTCGTCATGTACTTCAGAATCAGCGGCAGAGCCAGGATCAAGAGCTTTGAAAGCTGAGGCTTCTGTACTCCGGTGTTATTGGAGAGGCTGCCCAGCGATGAACTGCTCAGAAGTGAGCTTAAAAGTAAAGCAAGTAAATTCATATTCATTCTCCTTATCATCATGTGCAATAATTGTTTGAGTTCTTTTTATGTATATATAATACTCCAAAGAAGGGAAAACAAAAAGAAAAAAATGTGATATAATACGGCCTGTAAATAAAAAGAGCGAAAGGGGAAATCATGAGCAGTAAAAAATACGCTAAAAACAACGCAAAACAGCAGAAAGAATTCAAGAGCATGCACTCGCCGGTGAAAGTATGGGCGGTGAGAGTCGTGGTCGTTCTGCTTTGCATTGCTGTAGCCATAACGCTTATACCATCGGTATTCTTCTAGAATAACGAATTCTGAAAACAGACTGAATATGAAGAGTCTGTTTTTTTGATTCGATTTTAGCACTCACCTCTTGACAGTGCTAACAAAACGTGCTATCATGTGTCCAGAACAAGGGAACAGAGAGAAACCGTTCAATTGCTCAGGAAATATAGAAAGCACAAAATGCAAAGGGGGAAAGAAAAATGTTTTATCCAAGTATTTTTAACGACAACCTGTTCGATGATTTTATGAATTTCGATTTTCCGAGATTCCCATCCATGGGGAACGCGGAAAGAAAGCTCTACGGCAAGCAGCAGGCTGCCATCATGAAGACTGACGTGGTTGAACTCGACGACCACTACGAAGTGGATATCGATCTGCCGGGTTTCAAGAAGGAAGAGATCAAGCTGGAACTCGATAACGGCAACCTGACGGTCAGCGCAGCGAGAAACGTCAACGAAGAAGAGAAGAACGAAGAAGGCAAGGTCATCCGTCAGGAGCGCTACATGGGCGCTATGCAGAGAAGCTTCTATGTGGGCGAATACATCACAGAAGAAGACGTCAAGGCTAAGTTTGAAGACGGCGTCCTGAAACTGAACGTTCCGAAGAAGGAGGCTCCGAAGCCACCGGAAAAGAAGAGCATCGCCATCGAAGGATAATGAGATGCAAAAGCAATCAAAAATGCAGCGGCACCGTGCGTGCCGCTTTTGCTTTGTCAGCGGCAAAATGTTACAATGATGGGGACGAAAGCAAAAGCAACAGCAGGAGGTTTTGACCCATGTCAGTAACGATAAACGAAGCAAAAACAATGCTCAGGAAGGTGCCGAGAGTGTCGCTGGGCTTTTTCCCGACGCCCTTGTGCAGACTGGACAGCATGTCGGAAGAGCTCGGCGTGAATCTGTGGATCAAACGAGATGATTTCACCGGCAGCAATCTTTTCGGAGGCAACAAGACCAGGAAACTCGAGTTCCTAATCGGAAAGGCGGTCAGTGATGGTGCGGAGTGTGTGTTCACTTACGGTGCGACCCAGTCAAACCACGCCATGCAGACGTCCTGGGCGGCGGCAAAGAACGGTCTGAAACCGATTCTGTACCTGGCCGCTGTCGTACCGCCGAATCCGGACGACTTCAAAGCCAATCTGCTGCTGGACGGCATTTACGGCGCTGAAATACATATCGTAGATCTGGAAGAAGGGGAGTCTTTCGCGGATGCAGAGCGCAGATCCTTCCAAATGGGCAAAGAACACATTGCGCGCCTGGCCGAGCAGGGTATCAGGAGCTACGATATCCCGATGGGCGGCGCAAATGAATACGGAACACTTGGTTATGTAAACGCGATCGTCGAGCTGGCAGAGCAGATGGAAGAGGCGGGACTGCACTTCGATCACCTGTATCATTCCACCGGTTCCGGCGGAACGATGGCTGGCATCGTCGCCGGCAGGAATCTGCTGGGGCTGGACGTGCAAGTCCATTCTGTTACAGCCATGGAAGTCGACGAAAAATACGCGGCGAGAGCGGCGCGAAACGCGAACGGAGCACTGGATCTGATCGACGCTGCTGTGCGCGTTTCCGAGGATGACTTTATCATCGATCAGAATCACTACGGACCGGGATACGAATGCCCGAGCGAGGAAGCGACAGAAGCCATTCAGCTGCTGGCGCGAAAGGAAGGTATTCTGGTGGACCCTGTTTATTCCGGGAAGGCATTCGCGGGACTCATCGCAGATGTCCGCAGCGGACGCATTCCGGCGGGCAGCGACGTCCTTTTCGTACACACCGGCGGATCGACGGTGTTCTTCGCAGAGAAAGAGATCATCGGATCGCTGGTATAGCAAATTGGAGGAAATAAGGCAATGACAAAAGTGAAGGTAGACATTTTTTCAGGTTTTCTGGGTGCTGGCAAGACCACGCTCATCCGGAAACTGATCAAAGAGGCATATGACGAAAAGCTGGTCCTCATCGAGAATGAATTCGGTGAAATCGGAATTGACGGAGGGTTTTTGAAGGATACCGGCGTACAGATTAATGAAATGAATTCAGGGTGCATCTGCTGCACGCTGGTTGGCGATTTCAAGACAGCACTGCGGCAGGTCATTGACCAGTACGAGCCGGAGCGGATTCTCATCGAGCCGTCGGGCGTGGGCAAACTCAGTGATGTCATCATCGCTGTGCAGGACGCCGGCATCGACGAGATCGAGCTCAACGGATTCACCACGGTCGTAGACGCCAAACTCTGTAAGATGTACATGGCGAATTTCGGCGAGTTTTACGAAAACCAGGTGGAACACGCCAGCTCCGTGATTCTCAGCCACACAAAAGGCCTCAGCGAAGAGAAGATCAAGGAGTGCGTGGACATCATCCGCGAACACAACGACCACGCGTCTATCGTGACCACAGAATGGGACGAACTGACCGGCAAGCAGATTCTTGACACCATGGAGCAGAAGAAGACCCTGTCCGCGGAACTGGACAGACTGCGGGAAGAAGCCTACGCGGAGGAGGAAGCCCATCACCACGACCATGACCATCATCATCACCATCATGAGCATGAGCATGAGCATCACCATCATCACGAGCATGAACATCACCATGAGCATGGACATCATCACGCTGATGAGGTCTTCAGCGATATTGGTGAGGAGACGGCCAACAAATACACCGTGGAGCAGATCGAATCTGCGTTGGAAGCCCTGCAGGATGAAGCACAGTGCGGTCAGATTCTCAGAGCCAAAGGAATCGTAGAGGGCGTGGACGGACAGTGGATCCACTTTGATTACGTTCCTGGTGAGCCGGAAGTGAGAATTGGCGGCGCGGAGCCGACGGGCATGATCTGTGTCATCGGCGTGGATATCAAGGAAGACACCGTTCGCAGACTGTTCAACTTATAAGGAGCGCAGAGCATGATGAGCAACATCGAGATTCCGGTCTATCTGTTCACAGGTTTTCTGGGATCCGGCAAGACAACATTCATACAGGATCTTCTGGAAGGAGACGACTTCAACGCAGGCGAGCGGACGCTCCTGCTTTTGTGCGAGGAAGGGGAAGTCGAGCTGAAGCCGGATGCTTTTGCAAGCCCGAATGTTTTTATTGAGCGAATCCGGCAGGAAGATCTGGAGACGAAACAGCTGGCCAGTCTGGCAGAAAAGCACAGGATCGAACGTGTGATCATCGAGTACAACGGCATGTGGATGCTGGAGGATCTGTTCAGCGCGGCACCGGAGAACTGGGTCATCTATCAGGAGATGCTGTTCGCCGACGCAGGTACGTTCATGATGTACAACACCAATATGCGCCAGCTCACCTTTAACAAAATGCAGACGGCAGAGCTGGTGGTCTTCAACCGGTTCACCGAGGAGTACGACCAGATGGAGTACCATAAGCTGGTCCGGGTGGCGAACCGGAAATCACAGATCTGCTATGAGTATGAGATTGACAACGTGGTCTTTGACGAGATTCCGGATCCGCTGCCGTACGATATGGAGGCGCCGATCATCACCATCAGGGATGAATGGTTTGCCGAATGGTACCGGGATCTGACGGAGAATCAGGACTACTACGAAGGTAAGAAGATCAAAGTCAAAGGCCTCGTAGCCAGAGACAATACTCTGCCGGACAATTATCTGGTCTTCGGCCGGCACGTCATGACATGCTGCGTCGAGGACATCCAGTTCGCAGGACTGGCCTGCGTCTATTCGAAAGCGGCGGATTTCAAGACCGGCGACTGGATCGCCGTGGACGCGAAGATCATCAACAGAGAAGAAGAAATCTACGGAGAAGTGGGCCCTGTTCTGGTCTGCAGCAAGATCAGAAAGTGCGAACCCGCTGACCCGGAAGTTGCAACGTTCTGAAAGGAGTAACAACATGACAAACTTCTACGTAACATATACCATGCCGACGAAGGAGGACAGAGACGGCTATCTGAGAGATATCCAGGTCGAAGGAATCGATGAGATTTCAAGGGGCGAGGATGGCTGCATCAGATACGATTACTTCTATCCGGTCGGTTCGGACAACACCCTGTTCCTGTGGGAACAGTGGGAGTCGAGGGAGCACCAGAAAGCACACTGCCAGACAGCGCACTTCGCCCGTCTCGGAGAGCTCAAGGAAAAGTACGGCGCGACGACAGAGATTCAGATCGAGGATAGAGCGTAATGGATAACAACCTGACTTTCGCACAATACTTTCTCAGAATCTACGACAGGAAGATCCTCAGCGGTGAGATCACATTCAGCAGGTCGGGCATCAACAAGAATAATTTCACGCGCCTTTGCATCGACCCGGAATACGTGATGCCGCGGGAGGAAATTCTCACTGTCTGCGAGAAAATGCACCTGACGGAAGAGGAAAAAGAAACACTTCTGTCCTATGTGAAAGAGTAGCCGCGCACCGCGCCGGCAATTGAAACAAGCCCTGTTTTCTGCTATAATAAGAGCGGCTAATAGAAAGAAGGACGACATGAACGAAGCTCAGTTTGAGGCAGGACAATACGTAGTATACGGTACCAACGGTATCTGTATCGTGGACAGCATAGAGCTGATGCGTTTCACTTCAGATGCGCCGAAAGAGATGTATTATGTTCTCCGGCAGCACAAGCACAGTGAGACATGTTTTTTCGTTCCTTTGAAAAATGAGGCGCTTCTCTCCAAACTGAGAGAGCCAATGACCAGAGAAGACATCGAAGATATACTAATGGGCCTTTCCGACGATGACGTCAAGTGGGTGACCGACAGACGAGCCAGAGGAGATTATTTCAAAAGCATCCTGAACGAGGGCGTCAGCGGGCATCTCCTCAACATGATCCGGTGCATTTACGAGAAGAAGCGGGAACTCGCAAGACAGGGAAAGAAACTTTCCGTTACAGATACAACGACGCTCAGATCAGCAGAGAAGCTGGTTGAAGAGGAGTTCGCGTGGGCGCTGGGTCTGGACCCGCAGGAAGTCCCCGCGTTCATCAGGAAGAGGCTCCACATACAGGAGGAAGAATAGATAGAGCAAATGAGATTTAAATTTGCACTGATTGCCGCGAAGCTTGCGGCTTTTGCGATAAATATCGTAGCGAAGGGGAGGGGAACCAATCTTCCCGGTAGAATAGCCCTGAAATTCGATCCGGATTTCATCCGCCACATCAAAGGGCTTGACCCGGACAAGACTATTTTTGTCACGGGAACCAACGGCAAAAGCACCACGACCAATCTGATGGCCCATGTGTTCCAGCGGGCCGGACTTAAAGTTGCCGTCAATCTGGAGGGCGCCAATCTTATCGGCGGCGTCATCGTTTCCTTGCTCAAAAACTGCGATCTTTCCGGAAGACTCACGGCTGACGTAATCCTCATGGAGACAGACGAGCGGTTTCTGCCGATCATCCACAAGCAGCTGCCGGCCAGAAATCTGTGCGTGACGAACATCCAGAAGGACCAGGTGCAGCGGAACGGCGAGCCGGAGATCATCCGACGCAAGATTCTGTCCATCATCAATGAGGATATGACCGTGTATGTGAACGGTGACGAACCGAATGCCCTGAGCCTCGGCGCGAAGGCAGGAAGATGTGTCACCTACGGTGTGGATAAAAACGCATCGTCCTTCGATAAGCAGAAGGACTTCTTCTCTGTCACAGCACCGTGCCCGATCTGCCATGAGGCTGTTGTTTACAATTACTACAACATCGACAACATTGGCAGTTTCTCTTGCCCGACCTGTGGATTCGGAACGGCGGACAACAACTACCAGGCGGAAGACATCGATTTTGAGGGCAAAACCTTCCAGTGCGGCGGCAAGACCTACGACTTCAAATACAGCACGCCGTATTTTCTGTACTGCTACATTGCGGCGCTGACCGTGGCGTCTGAATTCGGCGTGAGCGATGAGGATATCAGCAGTGCCTTTGCGGACTTCGCGCTGCAGGGCGGAAGGATGGAAACCATCAAGGTCGGCACAAAGGAGATCAAGTACCTGCGCATGAAACAGGAGAATCCGGAGACAGTCCAGTCTGCCCTGAATGTAATTGCCGACGATACGACGGAAAAAATCTTCCTGCTGGGTCTGGACGAGCTGGTGG
This sequence comes from Clostridia bacterium, assembly GCA_024689085.1. Taxonomy (GTDB): domain Bacteria; phylum Bacillota; class Clostridia; order Peptostreptococcales; family Anaerovoracaceae; genus Lentihominibacter. The sequence continues at coordinate 26,359 of JAILDT010000067.1, forward strand.
ACTTTGATCCTCATTACACGAACACCTTCTACACCTTCGACTGCGATTTCCGCAGGCTTATTGCATCGAATATCAAGCGGTGCATCTGCTTCTCAGGAACCGTCGCGTACGACGCAGGACTGAGGATGCTCTATGATGGTTTTGAGAGAGACAAGCTTACGGTGCTGCCGACCAACGACGATAAAACCATCATTGGTGAACTGGAGAAATACGACTGCGACAACGTTTATCTGATTACATGGCTTCACAAGTACGAAGCCCTGGCAGATTACGTCAAGAGCCTGCAGTAATGGGCCATATGGTCACGGAGTACTATAAAATGGATCAATTCGACAAACTCAACAGAATCAGAAATAAATTCGATCGGAAAACCGAGACACTGACCAACGCGTCGGAGGTGACAGGAGAGAGCGGATTCAGATGTCTGCATATCCTGTGGCTCTATCCTGACGTGCTGAACATTCACGGTGGCAGAGGAGACGTCATGGCGCTCCTGCACATGTGCGACCTGCTGAATATACCGGTGGAAATCAGAAGAAGCGACAATCTCAGAGCGGATGAAGACTGGAACTGGCCGCATATCGTATATATGACGGCGGGGGAACTCAAGTGCGCAGACAAGGTTTCCCAGGCGCTGATCCGACAGGAGGAAGACATCCGCAGGTTCATCAGCCGCGGCGGATTCCTGATTGCAAACGGAAGCAGCGGCGCGGCTTTGGCGAAGAGCACTGAGATGCTTGATGGCAGCGTTGTGAAAGGAACCGGTCTCTTAGATATGACCTGGAAAGAGCGGGACTCCGTTTGGGGCGACGATATTTGGGTCAGAACAGAAGACGGACTGGATGTGATCGGCAACCAGATTCAGGTGGCAGACGTTACACTTGGCGATGGGCAGAAGCCGTTCGGCACCATTGTCTACGGAAGAGGAAATCACGGCACAGGGGATGAAGGCGCAGTCAGCGGCAGCGTCATCTACACGGGCGTACTGGGACCGCTCCTTACCAAGAATCCGCGTCTGACAGCGAACATCGTCCGCGGCGCAGCAGTCCTCGCGCAGGTGGAGCCGGGGCATGACCTTGACCCGGCGGACATCGATATCGAGGACAAATCTGCCGAGTACATCAAGGCCTTCATGAAGGCGAAAACGGACTCCAAAAAAGCGCCGGAAGAGGCCTGAAATATTTCTTGACATCGATATACGCTGATGGTAGTATATTTGTTGCGGCGGCTAAGTCGAGGCGTCGCTGTGGCGGTGTAGCTTAGCTGGCTAGAGCGTCCGGTTCATACCCGGAAGGTCGGTGGTTCGACTCCACTCGCCGCTACCATGGGAGTTTAGCTCAGCTGGGAGAGCATCTGCCTTACAAGCAGGGGGTCACAGGTTCGAGCCCTGTAACTCCCACCAATACGGTCCGGTAGTTCAGTTGGTTAGAATGCCAGCCTGTCACGCTGGAGGTCGTCAGTTCGAGCCTGATCCGGATCGCCAAGAACGACTGCAGAGCGCAGCAATGCGCTCTGTGGTCTATAAAAACAAAAACTACATAATTTGGCACTGATAATCGGCATTGATGTGGCGACATAGCCAAGTGGTAAGGCAGAGGTCTGCAAAACCTTTATTCCCCGGTTCAAATCCGGGTGTCGCCTCCATATCGGTCAAACCGATCAAACTGATTGTGGTGGGTATAGTCAAGTGGTTAAGACAGCGGGTTGTGGCTCCGTTATGCGTGGGTTCGAATCCCACTATCCACCCCAAAAAGTGATGGGGTATCGCCAAGCGGTAAGGCAACGGATTCTGATTCCGTCATGCGCAG
>JAILDT010000077.1 GCA_024689085.1 Clostridia bacterium
ACGATAACTTTCTTAGCGCTCTTGATAACGCCCCAGATGTCCGCGACCTGCGGACCGATATTGAAGTTGCCGTGTTCATCCATCGGCGCGACCTGGAAGAATGCGATGTCCAGTCCGCTGTCGTTGTGCTGCCAGTAGACAGGCAGTTCGTTGAACATCATCGGAATGTACCAGCAGCGGCCGGCCTTGCACATTTCCCTGTCGAAGGAACTGAAGTGGGCGGACGAGAATCTTACCTTCTTGTTGTCGTCCGTTGCCAGATATGTTTCAAATGGGGCGTTTCTCACGCCGACGGTGCTGATGATCTCTACGTTCCAGAGCTCATCCGCGCGCTTGGCCAGCGCTTTGTCGATGTCTTTGACGGTTCCCAGACCAAGGCCGAAGTGAATACGGTTGTTGTTGTGAACCATCTCGGCGGCCTGTTCCGCCGTAATCAGTTTTTCCTGATACTTCTTTCCCAATAATGATGTTTTATACATACTTTTATCCTCCCGGATTTTGCTTTCATCCTTTACTGTCCTCTATTCTACACCCGCAGGAAAGTAGAGTAAATAGAAAATTGTTATTTTTTTAACATAAGATGCAAAAGCAACCGATCCCGTGTCGAGGCAAGGGGGACAAGGGGTTTCGCTGCTTTTGCATTATTTTTAAAAAGTTTTCGAAAAGTAGTTGACAAACAATATTATACGTCGTATAGTATTAAACGAAAAATAACATTGCACAAAGAAAGGAGGCGCAAAGTGGCTTTTAAGATCGAATCAAGCTTACTCGACGCGTGCGCCCTGGCAATTCTGAAACGAGGGGACACATATGGGTATGAGATTACACAGGAGATGAAGAGCGCGATCGTGATTTCGGAATCGACTCTTTACCCGGTTCTGAGAAGACTTCAGAAAGAAGGCCTCTGCAGGACTTACGATCAGCCTTATCAGGGGAGAAACCGCAGATACTACTCTATCACTGAGAAAGGCGAGGCACAGCTGCTTGAGTACAGAAAGCAGTGGAACGATTACAAGACGGCAATCGAAAAGCTTATGGTAGAAGATGAAAGGGGTGGCGAGAATGACTAGGCAGGAGTTTATTGTTACGCTGAGAGAAGGTCTCAGGAAACTGCCGCCGGAAGAGATCGTTGCAGCAACTGAATTTTATGAAGAGTACTTCGATGAAGTGCTGGAGTCGGGAGAGAAAACGGAAGAAGAGATCCTGGAGGAACTCGGCAGTCCGAAGCGGATCGCGGCGCAGATCAGAGCGGATTACGCCGCAAGGCTTCTGGACGGAGATGAGACACTGCTGGGCGAAAAGCCGACGACAAAGAAAAAACTTTCGGCAGCATGGTGGGTCATCATCGGAATCGTTTCCGCACCGGTTTCCATTCCTCTCGCGATCTGCGCGTTCTGGGTGGTCTTCGGACTCGCCTGTGTGGCGGTAGGCCTGGCGGCAGGAATCATCGGATCGGCAGTCGCAGGACTTGGATGTGTCGTATTCGGAGTCGTCGCAATGGCGGACGCGGTTTCATCGGGAATCATGGTCATAGGAATCGGACTGATCGTTCTCGCGGCGTCAGTTGCGGCAGGAGCAGGGCTCTACATCGGAGTCCGCGCTGCGGTCATCGCCATAGCAAAGACAATCCGGAAGGGCAGAGAAAAACACAGAATCAGGAAACTGGCCGAAGACAAATCCGCCAGTGAAGACTGGGTGTATGTGAACCGCCCGGATGAAGACGAGGAAGCATTTATAAGGGAGATGGAGGCCGACGCCGCAGAGGCGGAAGCAGATCAGATGTTGTTAACAGGGGGTGAAGGAAATGAGTAAGCTGGCAAAGTTTTTCATAATATGCGCAGCAGTCTGCGTACTGGGGATCGTGATGACCTTCGCGGGCTACGCCGCCGGCGGCGTCGATGATCTGCAGAAAGTCGCGGATAAACATGAATGGCTGAACGTCGGACCGAATTCAACGGAAACGAACGTGATGAACGTCGGAGAATTTCAGTCCATCGAAGCGGAAGGCAGCATGGATATCGTCGTGCTCTCTCCGGGAGAAGAACTGGATGAAGAAGCCGTTCCGAATTTCATTGAAGACATGTATTACGGAGGAACTGCCGGAACCGTCGCAGTCAAATGGGGTAAAGGCAATGGTGCGCCGGAAGTTACGAATGAAAACGGGGTATTAAAGATAAAAGGCAGCTCTGAGAGCATTGATACTGCTGAGGTTAACCTCACAGGTGAGGACCCAAGTCCGGACGTTGTAGTATTCTGCTCAGACAAAGAGCTTGAGAGAATTCACATCAACGGCAAGTACGGAGACACCGTAATCGTCTGTGTTAAGAGCAAGAGCACCAGAATCAACGCGGAATCAGGAGATATTGAAATCGAAGACGTGGAAGGCGGCGAGATTGCCGTGGAAACGAACACCGGTGACATCTATGCCGACGATGTTGTCAGCAGCAAGATGGCGCTGAAGACAGGCACAGGCGATATTGATATCAGCGAATGCGTCGGAGAAATCAGCGCAGAAACGACGACCGGAGATATCGAGTTCGCGACAGTTCTGCCGCAGAGCCAGTTTGAAATGGATCTTTCGGTCAACACTGGGGAGATTTCAGTCAATGAAGACGAAATTGAACCGAAGGAATTCTACGCAAAGGGCACGCCGAACAAGCTCATGTTCAGGACGGATACCGGAGACATCGATGCGGATTTCGTCGAAGATTAATTAACGATGGAAAGGGGTAGGGATTTTAGAGGCAAGGATTGCGGAAACCGCAATCGGGAAGATATAAGTCACCGGGAAGCAGAGGAGCAGGATCATCACCACGGCCACCGGCTTGCGCATGATGTAGGCGTACATCGCGGAAACCAGCATGGCGACAGCGAAGGCCCCATCCATGCCGACAAGGAGCGCGAAGGTGTAGCCGAGGAGCGCACCGCTGAAGATGATCGGGAAGATGCTTCCGCCCCGCCAGCCGAAGTTGATGCAAAGACTCACAAGCGCGAGCTTCACGATGGCGGTGAGGATCATCACAACCGGTGACGTGGACTGCCAGCTGTCAATGAGAACTTTGAGATCATGTTCTCCGGAAAACATCGTCATCGGCAGAAATGCGCCGGCGATGGCGACGGCTGCAGCCGCAATAAAGGAACAGAGAAAGAAATGACCAGAAAGCTTATCCGCAAGATTGCGGGTAAGCTTTTGTATTGTCAGATAAAAGAGGGCGAACACAATCCCCGCGGCGAGCAAGGGCAACAGCCACTTCCACTGATCGATGCCGATGGCATGCTGGGCGTGGAAACGCGGAAGACCTGCTGATCGTCTGGTTAGTGTCCCAAGCAGATAGAAGGCCAGCATGCCGCCGAGTACGCCGCAGCAATAGATGAGAATGCGTGCGCGTTTTCCGGACAGCTTCTGGCGGTAGTTTTCTGATTTGTCGTCCGGTTCCAGGGCGTGGGCAATGCCGAAGAGCGGGGAGCCAAAGATGACGCCGACGATGGCGGCAAAACCCGCCTCGGCCAGAGCGGAGACCTGTTCATTTCTGTATTGGAGATTGTCGCCGATCCAGTAACAGATGCCGACAACAAGTCCCGTCAGACCCGCTTCCGGTCCCAGCGCGCCGCCGAAGATCAGCGGGAGGAGGGCTGCGACGGCGACGTGGTGCAGCGTATCGTGCGGGTAGGTGCCGGTGCGTTTCACGCTGCCCAGAACCTCTTCCATAGTATCCGGAAGGGGGCCGTAATGCTTTTGCACGAGCGCGATAAGGATTGCGCCGATGAAGCAGACGATCAGGTTGTAGATCAGCGTGACTGCTGAGCTTCCCGTGAGATGCAGGGCGCTTGGCAGCGACGTCCAGATCAGTTCGATTCCGATCTGCATGGCCTGCAGCAAAAACCAGACGATCCCGCCGGCGGCGAAGCCAAGCAGGAACGTCAGCAAACAAAATGAAATCTGTTTTGTAATTTTGCCGTCTTTCATCAGATGGTTTATTCTCCCCAGAGTTCTTCTTCCGTCGGCACGTAGTTGTCCGGCATGAAGCGGGCGACTCTGGATACGTTCATAAGGTGCGTATAGTTGAGATTTTCAGAGATGGAGTTGTGTCCCCAGGAACCGCATCCGAGGGTGTTGGTCGGATTCAGACCGTTGAAGTAAGAGCCGCCGGTGCTGTTTGAACTGCATTGGTTGATAACGAATCTGGAAACGCAAAGGCTCTCCGCGACCTTCGCAATGTGTTCTTCGCTGTCCGAATGGAAGGAGACGCTGTGACCTTTGCCATCGCGCTCCAGGTTTTCAGCGGCGATGCGGATGCCGTCGTCCAGATCCTTATAAGCATAGGCGCTGATGACCGGCGCCATTTTTTCTCCGCCCAGCGCATCCGTCGCGCCGGTGCCTTCCGCGACGGCGACGATGACTTTGGTGTCCGCCGGGATGTCCATACCGGCCAGCTCTCCGACCTTCTGGCAGTTCTGTCCGACCGAGTGGCGGTTTGTTTTGCCGTCCTCGAAGAGAGCGCCTCTGATTTTCTCGAGGCCTTCTTTATCGCGGACAATTACTGCGCCATTGGCTTCGAATTCCTTCAGGATGTCCTCGAATTCCGCCTCCGGACAGATGACGCTCTGCTCCGCGGAGCAGATGATGCCGTTATCGTAGGAGCGGCCCTTGATGATTTTCGGCACCGCTTCCTTGTAGTCGTAACCTTCGTCTATGATGCACTGCACGTTGCCGGCGCCGACGCCGAGAGCCGGTCTGCCGGAACTATAGGCGGCGTTGACCATACCTGCTCCGCCCGTGGCGACAACCACGTCGGCGCTGGAAATCAGATTTTTGGTATTCTCTCTGGAATGTTCATCGAGAATCTGAATCAGGTTTTCCGGATAGTCTTGCTCGGCCAGGGCGGCGTTCATCATTTCAACGACCTTCGTACTGCACTTCACCGACTTGTGATGCGGCGTAATGATGATGGCGTTGCCGCACTTGAGGGCGAACATGGAATTGCTCATCGGCGTGACGATCGGGTTCGTGCACGGCGTGATCGCAGCAACGACGCCCATTGGCTTCGCAACCGTCGTAATGCCCGTTTCCTCATTCGTCTCCAGAATACCGCGGGATTTTTTGCCGCGCAGGTTGTTCCAGACGATGCCGGCCTTCTGTTTGTTCTTGGCGAATTTATCCTCTACGTTTCCCATGCCGGTCTCTTCGACTGCAATTTCGGCGAAGTACCGGGCGTTCTCATATACGACGCGGCCGATGGTCTGGACTGCCTTGTCGACCTGCTCCTGACTCATCTTTTCAAATTCTGCCTGCGCCTTGCGCGCTCTGGCGATATAACCGTTAATATATTCCTTGCTGTCCATTGTTTCTTTTGCCTCCTAGCCTAACAATCTATACTTTCCGAAATCCATTATACAAACACAGCCAAGCCGTTTCAATGGAATATATTGACATTGATAGAATAAAACGGTAATATGATGATATGACGATTCTAATCATTAAAATAGCGACAAGTATATTATTGGGCTTCTTCGCAGGACCGGCGGCAGTGTATGTGTTCAATCATATGCCGACGAGCTGGCTTTGTGAGTACGGCGAGGATCCTTCCTTGAACCCGAAACTGGCGAAGGGCGAGAAACGCATCAAGGAGAATCCGTGGCGCTGGGTCTACTCCGTGGGCTTCATCTGCCTTTGCCTGAGGCTGTCGCTCGTTGAGTATGAGGACGGCATGCTCAGCGTGTATCCGGAAGTTACGACAGCGACCACGCAGTTGGCGGCAGCAGGGCTGATCGCCTGCTGGATTCTGCTGATCATCGCGCTGGCGGATCTGAAATTCATGATCATACCGGATCAGTTCGTGCTGCTTCTGGCGCTCTCGTCGATCGGGTTCGCGCCTCTGTGGAGGAACGATGCGGGGATGAGACTGAGCGTGTCCGGGGCGTGGGATCACCTGGACGGCTTCTGGCAGCCGCTGCTCGGTATGGTGATCGGCGGCGGATTCATGCTGCTCTGTGCCATTGCGGGCAGACTCATCTTTAAGCAGGATGCTTTTGGATTCGGAGACGTGAAGCTTTGCGCGGCCATGGGACTTGTGCTGGGCATCAACGGCACCGTCGCGGCCGTTGCGGCGGCAGTGATCATCAGCGGTTTCGTCGCGGCAGCGGGACTGGCGACCGGCAGATACCGCAAAAGCGACAGGAAGCCATTGGGTCCGTATTTATGCGGATGCGCTATGGCCTATATTTTCATCATGATGCCGTTCGCGTGAACAGGGGCGCTCACGTGCGGCGGTCACAATAAAACGATTAAGGGGCAGAGGAAAGGAGATTACAAATGAATATCAATGAGTTTACTGCGCTCGCGGCGGAGGGGGTTCTGCAGTGCCTGCGTGAGGAAGGCGACGATCAGGTCAGGATCCAGACGACGCAGCTCATGAAGATGAACGATCAGTCTTTGCATGGGCTGACGTTCCAGAAGGGAGAAGAACCGGCGCCGACCTATTATCTGGACGAGATGTTCACCGCGTATACCAGCGGCGTAGGAACAGAGGAACTGTTTTCGGGTCTGGCGCATGCATACCGTGACAATTTGGCGAACGGGCCGATGCCGACAGAGATCCCGGACCTGGAGTATCGCAACATCAGGCGCAAAGTCGGCGTGCGTCTTCTGGGGATGGACTACAACAGGCAGTTTCTGAAAACGGTGCCGTACAGAGAGGTCGGACATGGATACGCGCTGATCTGCGAGGTGCATATCGGTTCCTCGGACGGCGGGCTGTTCAGCACGATTGTCACGAACGACATGGCGGAAGAGTACCGTTACAACATGGACGAGCTCTTCGACGCCGCACTTGAAACCGCGTGGAAAACCCATGCCGCTTCCTTCGACCCTGTCAGCAGGCTGCTGGATTCGGCAGACGAACAGGAGACGTGTTTCGTACTATCGACGAACCGACAGATGTACGGAGCAGCGGCTCTTTTTTATCCCGGAACACAGGATATGATCGCCCACGTTCTGAACGAAGGGTATTACGCGATCCCAAGTTCGCTGCACGAGTTCATCATCATGCGGGAGAGTCAGGTGCCCGATCCGGAGCGTCTGCGGCAGATGGTGATTGAGGCAAACCGCGTCATCGTACGCCCCGAAGATGTGCTGTCTGACAATCTTCTCTATTACAGCAAAATTACAGGAGAGCTTTCGCAGGTCCTGCCGGCAGAGGCCTGTATGGACTTTGCGGGGTAGCGCTGCGGGCCGATATCGGTCTTGTCTTGAACGGCGGACATACTGTATAATAAACTATGTATGGAGAGAAATGTGCTTCTTACAATCGCATATGACGGCAGCACGTTCCACGGATGGCAGAAACAGCCCGGCGAGAGGACCGTGCAGGGCTATCTGGAGCAGACAATGACCCGTCTTTTTGACCGGGAGATCCTGCTCAGCGGAACCAGTCGAACCGACGCGGGCGTCCATGCGTACGGACAGCGCGCCTCTTTTAAGGCGGATCTCGGGATCCCCACGGAGAAGATCGCGCTGGTTGTGAACAACGCGCTTTGCGCCAGAGAAGGAAACGAAAGCGGACGGGGCGGTTTCGCGAAATCCCCGATACGCATCCTGAAAGCGGAAGAGGTGCCGCCCGATTTTCATGTGCGCTTCAACAGCAAAGGTAAGAGGTACATCTACAAGGTCTGCGCAGGCGAATCGCTGACAGGCGAAGCGCAGCGGTCGCTGGTCTTCGAGCGCAACTACGTGTATCACGTGGGAACGCGTCTCGACGTCAGCGCCATGAATGAAGCGGCCAAATACTTCGAAGGCGAACACGACTTCAAGTCCTTCGAGGCTTCCGGCGGAAATCCGCGGGAGACGACGGTGCGCAGAATGTTCGCGGCGGGCGTGACGGAGACAGCCGGCGGGCGGATCGAGTTCTCCGTAGAAGGCGAAGGGTTCCTTTATAATATGGTCCGCATCATGACAGGAACGCTTGTTGAGGTTGGACAGGGAAAACGTGCGCCGGAGGATATCAGAGAAATCATCGAAGCGGGAGACAGGCAGGCGGCAGGGCATACGGCTCCGCCAAACGGCCTCTATCTCGCGGAGGTATTTTATTAGAGAGGACAAGAACATGGATAGAAGACCTTCCTGGGACGAGTATTTTATGGATTTTGCAGCGCTGACGGCGAGACGGTCCACATGCCTGAGACGGCAGGTGGGCGCTGTGATCGTGCAGGATAAGCACATCATTGCAACCGGATACAACGGCGCGCCGAGAGGTATCGCCCACTGCGGTGAAAGAGAAGGCGGATGCCTCAGGGAACAGCTGGATGTTCCGTCAGGCGAAAAGCATGAACTCTGCAGAGCGCTTCACGCGGAGCAGAACGCGATCATTCAGGCGGCAACGCTGGGACAGAGCGTGGAAGGAGCCACGATCTATATCACGCATCAGCCATGCGTCATCTGCGCCAAGATGATCATCAACGCAGGGATACAGAGAATCGTCGTCAGGGAAGGTTATCCTGATGAACTGGCTGTTGAGATGCTGAGAGAAGCAGGACTGAAAATAGTAATGCTGGGAGAGACAAATTGACCGCAACAAGTTTTGACCTGTGGGCACCGTTTGTTATCGCCGGTCTGGTAGCGGCGTTCGTTACACCGCTGTCTATTATCCTCGCGCCGAAGGTAGGCGCCATGGATGTACCGAAGGACAAGCGACGTGTTCACAACAAACCTATGCCGAGATTCGGCGGCATAGCATTATATGCGGGAATCATGGTTGGACTTGCAATATTTGCGCAGGGCCGTCCGCATCTGGCGGAGATCATGGTCGGCTGCACCCTTATCTATATTCTGGGCGCGATTGATGATATCAAAGGCATGAAACCGATCATCAAATTCGCCGGACAGGTTGTCGTGGCCACCATTGTTTTTGGCATGGGGCTGCGAATCGAGTTTGTGACGAACTGGTTTGGTGAAGGCAACATGGATCTGGGCATCGCTGTATGTTACATCGTAACGGTCATCTGGCTCGTAGGCATCACCAACGCGGTGAATCTCGTCGACGGTCTGGACGGTCTGGCGGCCGGAATCAGCGCCATTTCAGCGCTGTCTATCGCCTATGTTTCGTATATCCACGGATGGTATTATCCAACTACGTGTATGATGATCCTTGCCGGAGCATGCCTCGGATTCCTTCCGTTCAACTTCCATCCGGCGAAGACGTTCATGGGCGACAGCGGTTCGCAGGTTCTCGGTTTTGCCCTGGCAGCGCTGTCCATTCTCGGAACGGTCAAGAGTGCGACCCTGGTGGTCGTCGTGATTCCGGCGCTGGTGCTCGGCCTTCCGATTTTCGATACGCTTATGGCGATCATCAGAAGGACGGTCCGCCACCAGTCCATTGGTACGGCGGACAAGGAACATCTGCACCACCGCATTCTCAGGGCCGGCTTCGGACAGCGGCGCGCGGTATCTCTCATGTACAGCCTCAGCGGCATCATGGGCATCACCGCCATTCTCTACAGCCGCGGCCTTTACATCGAATGCCTGGGACTGCTTTTCGTTGCAGCACTCATCCTGGGCGTCATCCTGACGGATACCGGAACGAACAAGGTAAGCCTCAAGGGTTACAGAATTCTCAAGGAGCTGCCTGATGCGCCGGACGCAAAAGCAACAACAAAAGCTGTCAAAATCAAAGACGAAGAATAGATGACAGATAATCTGAACACCCTGGACAACAGAACAATGATGAAGAGAGTAGGCCTCATTGCGGGGCCTATTGCTTTACAGAGTCTGATTGCGTCCAGCCTGAATCTGATTGACAATCTGATGATTGGCGGGCTGGGCGAACTGGCGCTGAACGCAGTCGGCGTTTCCGCGCAGATTTTCTTTATCTTCTGGATGCTGGTCTTCGGATTCACGAGCGGTAACGCTACATTTATGGCGCAGTTTTTCGGCGCCCATGACTACGCGAACATAAGAAGAACCACAGGGTTCGCCTTGACGGTCAACTTCTGCATGGGATGCCTGTTCTTCCTGGTGGCGTTTTTTCTGCCGGAACATGTGCTGAAGATATTCACCAATATTCCGGAAGTCATCGAAGCCGGTATCCCATATGTTCGTACGGGTTCTTTCTGTTTCCTTCTGATACCGATTACACAGAGCTTTACCATCGCGCTTCGTGCCACCCAGCAGACACACCTCCCGCTGATTGCCAGCGTGACGGGATTCTGCACCAATACGTTCCTGAACTACTGTCTGATTTACGGACACTTCGGACTGCCGCGTCTCGAAATACAGGGCGCAGCGGTGGCAACAGTATTCTCAAGGATGGTCGAGCTGTCGATCCTGCTGTTCTTTGTATTTGCGAGGAACAACATCATCAAAGGAGAACTCAGCGAGTATTTCGGATACAGCAGAGAACTGGCGAAGCGAATTGTCAGGAACTCCATTCCAACAACCATCAACGAGACGCTCTGGGGACTGGGAACAGCCATGTACGTCGCAGCCTTTGCGCGAATCGGTGTCACGGCGGGCGCGGCGTATCAGGCCTGCAACACCATCAGCAATATTTTCTCCATGCTTGCGTTCAGCGTAGGCGACGCAGCCCTCATCATGATCGGGCAGAAACTGGGGGAAGGAAAAAAAGAGGAAGCTTATGAAATGGGAAAGAAGCTTCTTCTGCTCGCGCTGGCCATCGGCGTTGTGATGGGCGGCATCTCCCTCATCTGCGGCAAACCGATACTCAGCCTTTTTAATTTCACTCCGGCAGGGGCGGACATGGCGTGGAAGACGTTCATCGTCTATGCCTGCCTGCTTTGGCTTGACGTCTTCAACGGGACGATCGTTGTCGGGATACTGCGGTGCGGCGGCGATACAAAGTTTGCGGCTTTTGCCGACGTAGGCCCGGTCTGGCTATACGGCGTTCCCGTCGCGTTTATTACTGCGCTGAAACTAGGGTGGCCGATTTACTTCGCGGTTCTGGCTGTCCGCTTCGGTGAGGTCATAAAGGGCATCATCCTGACGGTGCGTTTTCTCTCAAGGAAATGGGTCAACGTCGTCATCAAAGACCTGTAAACAAGTGGATAAAAACAAACCGCAAACTAGTACAAAAACGAACAAAAAAGCGGAAATACATAAATTTGTTAAAACGTTGCGTGCCTTGACAGTATTGCGTTTGTTATAATAATAACGACCGGTTTGATGTTGAAATCATAGCAAAATGATGTATAATTATAACTAACTAAAAAACTAGTTTCATGACAGGGAAAGGGACGGCTAGTGACCAGTCTTAAAGAGTTCAGGAATGAGATAATCATATACGCCATAGTCATGGCGGCTGTGGCGGAGGTGGTATCTCTTTTCATTATCGGACCGAACGTCATGTTCCCGGTCGGCCTTGCCGCCGGCACTGCAGTATCCATTCTGGGATTCATCATTCTTGTGAAGACGGGCGAGACGCTCATGGAGGAGTCGAAGAAATCGCCGATTCTGCTTGGATACATCGTGAGACTGTTTTTGTACGGAGTTGTATTCTTCGTATGCATCAAGGTCAGCCTTCCGTGCGGCTTCGGATGCGGAATCGGCTTCGTCACCATACATTTCGGAATCATGTTCTTATACGGCATCGTGTATAAGTTCATCAAGAAAAAGAAGAATCCTCTCAACGACTGGACCGAACCAAAAGAATGGAACGATCTGAGCGTATATGACGACGAGGACGACTGGCCGACACTCTAAGGAGGTGACAGCGAATGGAATTAGGACCACGGATCATTTTCAGGATCGGCGATGTTCCTATCAGCGAAACAGTATGCTGGAGTCTGATTGTCAGTCTCGCAATACTGCTCTTCGCATTCCTGGCGACACGAAAGATGCAGACAGTTCCTCACGGCGCACAGCTGCTGGGTGAGCTGCTCGTAGGTTTTGTCTACAAAATGGTCAAGGACGTAATGGGCGATGTCTCTGAGAAGTTCGCCCCATACTGCGGGACTCTGATCGTATTTCTGGGCCTGGGAAGCATGCTCGGGCTGCTTGATCTCAGACCTACCACATCCGACCTCAACTGTACGTTCCCATTGGCGCTCGTAACGTTTGTGCTGATCCATTACAATGCGGTCAAGGCGCAGACAGCCAAGGGCTACATTAAAGAACTCTCATCACCATATCCGTTCATGCTGCCGCTGAACATCATCAGTGACAGTATGTTCCCGGTTACGCTGGCGTGCCGACTCTTCGGTAACATTCTCGCGGGCGTAATACTCATGGCTCTGGTTTACAGCGGACTGCAGACTGCTTCTGCAGCTCTGATCAACGTTTTCGCAGATCCGGATTTCTCAAGAGAGTCCATCATACCATTCTTCCAGATTGGCTGGCCGTTGATTCTGAACTTCTGGTTCGACATGTTCGAGCCGATACTGCAGGCGTACATCTTCGTCATGCTGACAATGGTATTCATCGACAACGGCAGACATCCGGTAGAGAGTTAATAACGCGAACAGCGTTAAGATAGAAAGATACAAAATCAGTATCAAATGATTTAAGGAGGAGAATAAAATGACAGGATTTACAGGCGCAGAACTAATCGCTGCTTTCTCATCACTGGGAGCAGGACTGGCAATGATAGCCATGGCCGGCGTAGGAATCGGTATCGGTTTTAATGCAGGTAAGACAGTAGAGAGTACGGCTCGTCAGCCGGAGGCACAGGGTACACTTCTGAAGCTGATGCTGATCGGCGTAGCTCTTACAGAAACAGCAGGTATCTTCGCGCTGGTAATCGCGATCATGCTTCTGTTTGCGAATCCGCTTCTTTAGATTCTCAGAAGTTATTGCTCGTATGATTTAAGGAAGGAGGAACAGCCATGGAAATGACACAGGGGCTTATTGAATTCAATTGGTCGTCACTGATGATCCTTTGCAATGTATTCATCCTGTATCTCATACTTCGGAAGTTCTTCTGGGAAAAGATAAAGAAATTCATGGATGACAGAGCCGCAGCCGTGCAGGATGCCATCGACGCAGCGGAGGCCGTGAACAAGAGGGCCGACGAGAAGATGGCCAACTACAGCAAGCGTATCGCCAACGTGGAAGAGGAAGGCCGCGAGATCATCAAGGCTTCCAAGCAGCAGGCGGACGCACAGGCTCAGATCATCATAGAAGAAGCGCGTAAGCAGGCGAGCGACATCATTGCCAAAGCCGAAAAGACCATTGAGCTCGAAAAGAGCCAGGCCATGGAGGAAATGCGGCAGGAGATCGCTTCTATTGCCATGCTTGCAGCAGAGCAGATAGTCGGTAAAGAGATCGATAACGTCGGACAGGACGCCATCATCGATCAGGCAATTGAGGATGCGAGGAGCGCGAAATGGCAGAATTAGCAGTTGATCTGACATACGGCACCGCCCTCATGGAGGCGGCGCGCGATTTAGGAAAAGAACAACAGATTCTCGATGAAGCGCAGGCCGTCGTCCAGATCCTGAAAGATGAGCCGGACCTGCACAAGTTTATCAACTATCCTGCAGTATCCGCAGAAGAGAAGAAGGACGTACTGAAGAACATTTTTGAAGGCAGGATCTGCGAAGAACTTCTCAACTTTATCTACATCCTCGTAGATAAGAGAAGAACGATGAACTTCGAGAGAATCATCAAAGTCTACAAAGGCCTTATCGAGCACGAGGAAGGCTTCTCTTACGGAACGGTTTACACAGTCAAGCCGCTGTCCGATGAGAGACTTGCCGAACTCGAAGAGCAGACTTCGAAGCTTTTGCAGATGAATGTTAAGCTAGTGAATGAAATAGATCCCAAACTGTTGGCGGGGTTCAAGATTCTTGTCGAGGGCAAGATCATAGACGCGTCATACAGAAAGAAATTTGACGAGCTTGCAAGTCAGATGAATCTATCTTAGGGAGGAAAGTAAGTTATGAATTTGAGACCTGAGGAAATCAGTTCGGTCATAAAAGAACAGATAAAGAACTATAAGAGTCAGCTGGACGTTTCCGATTTCGGTACCGTTATTCAGGTAGGTGACGGTATCGCCAGAATCTATGGTCTGGAGAACTGCATGGCAGGCGAGCTGCTGCAGTTCGGGGAGAACACCTACGGAATGGCCCAGAACCTGGAGGAGGACAACGTCGGTGCCGTAATCCTGGGCTCTGACAGAGACATCAAGGAAGGCGACATCGTCAAGCCGACTGGTGCGGTCGTAGAAGTACCGGTAGGCGAAGGTATCGTCGGACGTGTTGTCAACGCTCTTGGTATGCCGCTGGACGGCAAAGGTCCGATCCACACGGAAGAGAGAAGACCGGTGGAGGTCATTGCGCCGGGTGTACTGCTGAGAAAATCCGTTAACCAGCCTTTGCAGACGGGTATCAAGGCTATCGACTCCATGATTCCGATCGGCAGAGGACAGCGTGAACTGATCATCGGCGACAGACAGACTGGTAAGACGGCCATCGCCATCGACACGATCATCAACCAGAAGGGCGAGGACGTCATCTGCATCTACGTCGCGATTGGCCAGAAGGCGTCGACCGTAGCACAGCTGACACAGACACTGGAAGACAAGGGCGCGATGGACTACACCATCATCGTCAGCGCGACCGCGTCTGACGCCGCACCGCTCCAGTACATCGCACCGTACGCAGGATGCGCCATGGGCGAGTACTTCAGAGACAACGGTAAGGACGCCCTGATTATATACGACGACTTATCCAAGCACGCGGTGGCATACAGAGCCATGTCACTTTTGCTTAGAAGACCGCCTGGACGTGAAGCTTACCCGGGCGACGTATTCTACCTGCACTCCAGACTTCTGGAAAGAGCCGCGAAGCTGTCCGATGACCAGGGCGGCGGATCACTGACCGCGCTGCCGATCATCGAGACGCAGGCAGGAGACGTTTCAGCATACATTCCGACAAACGTTATTTCCATCACGGATGGACAGATCTATCTGGAATCGGAGCTGTTCTTCTCAGGACAGAGACCGGCTGTAAACGCCGGTATCTCCGTATCCCGTGTAGGAGGCAACGCCCAGATCAAGGCGATGAAACAGGTCGCATCCAGCATCAAGCTGGAGCTGGCCCAGTATAGAGAGCTGGCGTCCTTCTCGCAGTTCGGCTCCGATATCGACGCGGAGACGAAGAAGAGACTGGATCACGGTGAAATCCTCATGGAAGTTCTGAAGCAGCCGCAGTATCAGCCGCTGCCAGTTGAGAACCAGGTCATGATTATCTTTGCCGCCATCAATCACTATCTGGAGAACGTGGGCGTGGAAAACGTCAAGAATTACGAAGCGGAATTCCTCGACTACATGACGACCACATATCCGGAAGTCGGACGCAGCATCAAGACAGAAGGCAAGATTCTCGAAGAGACAGAGGCGACCCTCAGGACCGCCATCGAGAAGTTCAATGAGAAGTATCTCCGCGCCATCGGCGCTGCAATCATGCAGCCGGATGAGGTGGAGGAGCCAGGCAAAGAGGCGGCCGCAGACAGCGAATAGAGGAGGTGTGACTTATGGCGACTGAGTCCATACAGGACATCAAAAGGCGAATAAGATCCGTAAGCAGCACTGAGCGAATCACCAACTCCATGAAGCTCGTCTCAGCCGGCAAGCTGAGGAAGGCGAAGGCTATCTTCGAGAAGACGAACGAGAACTCTCACTTCATCACGAACACGATACAGGAGCTGTTCAACTCGGGCTCGGAGATTCCGCAGGAATATCTGGCAGGAAACAGAGAGATCAAGACGACGCTGTACATCGTGATTACCAGCGGCCGGGGCCTTTGCGGCGGTTTCAACACCAATATCATCAGAGAAGCCCAGAGAGAGATTGACAGAGACTGGGAACCGCCGGTCATCGTAGCGGTGGGAAGCAAAGGCAAGGAGTACTTCGAGAAGCGCGGTTACAACGTACACAGTTCGTACCTGGCTCCGCCGGAGAGCATTTCCTTCCTGGAGACCAAGGAACTGTCCAAGCCGATTCTTGAGATGTACGACAACAAGGAGATCGACGAGGTCATCCTGATCTACACGTCCTTCATCAGCACTATGGAGCAGGAGGTCAAGAATGAGACCATCCTTCCGTTCCAGGTCGAGAAGGATCCGGACTTCATGACGGTCAGCAAGTTCGTTGAATACGAACCTTCCGTGGAAGCCGTATTCAACTATCTTGTTCCGAAATACGTTGAAACGAAAATATATTCAGCTGTTGTTGAGTCCGCCACCTGCGAGCACGCTGCCCGTAGAATGGCCATGGAGAACGCGACGGATAACGCCAGAGAGATGCTGGACGACCTGAACCTGAACTACAACAGGGCGCGTCAGTCTGCAATCACTGACGAAATCATAGAAATTGTTGCCGGTTCGGAAGCGCAGCACTAAAAGGAGAAAACAATGAACAAGGGAAAAATCCATCAGATCATCGGACCTGTCATCGACATAAAGTTCAATGAGGACGAGATGCCGGAACTGCTGAACGCAGTCAACATTGACTTCGACGGGAAGACCATCGTTACGGAAGTCGCCCAGCATATGGGAGATGACGTTGCCAGATGCGTAGCCCTTTCCTCGACGGACGGACTCAGGAGAGGCATGGACGCGATTGATACGGGAGCGCCGATCACGATCTCAGTCGGAAAGGAAGTTCTGGGAAGAATGTTCAACGTACTGGGAGAACCGATTGACGACAAACCTGCCATCGAGACAGAGATGAAATCAGCCATCCATAAGGCGGCGCCTTCCTTCGAAGAACAGGACACTTCGTCCCAGATCTTCGAAACAGGCATCAAGGTCATCGACCTGATCGCACCTTACACCAGAGGCGGTAAGGTAGGTCTGTTCGGAGGCGCAGGCGTAGGCAAGACCGTACTCATTCAGGAGCTGATCAGTAACATCGCGAAAGAGCACGGCGGTATCTCCGTATTCGCCGGCGTAGGCGAGAGAACAAGAGAAGGAAACGACCTGTACTACGAGATGATTGAGTCAGGCGTAATCGATAAGACGGCCATGGTATTCGGACAGATGAACGAACCACCTGGAGCCAGAATGAGAGTCGGCCTGACAGGCCTGACAATGGCGGAGTACTTCCGTGATGTGGAGAATCAGGACGTACTGCTGTTCATCGATAACATCTTCCGTTTCACCCAGGCAGGTTCCGAAGTATCGGCGTTGCTCGGACGTGTACCTTCCGCAGTAGGTTACCAGCCGACACTGGCCACTGAGATGGGTGCTCTGCAGGAGAGAATCACCTCCACCAAGAAGGGTTCCATCACATCCGTACAGGCTGTATACGTACCTGCGGACGACCTGACCGACCCGGCCCCGGCCACGACCTTCGCCCACCTGGATGCGACGACCGTACTTTCCAGAGCGATCACTGAGCTGGGCATCTATCCGGCCGTAGACCCGCTGGAGTCCACCTCCAGAATCATGGATCCGCTGATCCTCGGCGAAGACCACTACAACACGGCCCGTGGCGTACAGGAAGTACTGCAGAGATATAAGGAGCTGCAGGACATCATTGCGATTCTGGGTATGGACGAACTGGGCGACGACGACAAACTCATCGTAAACAGAGCCCGTAAGATCCAGCGTTTCCTGTCACAGCCGTTCAGCGTAGCGGAACAGTTCACTGGCATGGAAGGCAAGTACGTACCAATCAAGGAAACCGTGCGCAGCTTCAAGGAAATCCTCGAAGGACAGCACGACGATATTCCGGAGCAGATGTTCCTGTTCGCAGGCAGCATCGACGAAGTCGTCGACAAGTTCGAGAAGAGCAAAAGCAAGAGCGCATAGCCCGAGGTCATAGTTGAGGTTAAGATATGGCTACTAACAGCGTAAGATTAGAAGTAATAACACCGTCCAAGCTGTTCTACCGTGGCGAGGTCGAACTCGTCATCGTTACGACCCTGGACGGAGACGAAGGATTCATGGCGGGCCACGTCTGGGCGTGCAAGCTCCTTGATGTTGGCGAGCTCTGGATCCAGGAAAAAGGCGCCGCCAAGGACGAATGGCGCGTCGCCGCGGTTGCCGGCGGCTTCATCGACGTCAAGGACAGCATCGTCATCTACACGGATGCGGTCGAATGGTCCGAAGACATCGACATGGAGCGCGTTCTGAGCGAGAAAGCCAAGGTCGAAGACTGGCTGGGCAAGCATCCTGATGCCGAAGAAGATTCGGAAGAGATGCAGAAGGCCAAGCTCATGCTGGCCAAGGCGGAAGTTCGAACGAACGTAGCAGACGGTGGACACAGGCACTGATAGCGCCGTATATATGAAACACAACGGCGGTCCGCTCCGGACCGCTGTTTTATTGGCAAAAACCCTTTGACATCAAGGGGTTTTGCGAGTATACTTACTTCGTGTCGCGGTAGCGGCGCGGTTTTTGTGCGAGCAGGGCCATCACGGTCCGGCAGCGAGCACACTAGAAATTATTTTTAGTCGCCGAAACAGTTGGGAGCGGCAAGCCGTCAGGCAGCGGCAGCCAACCGAGTAGGCAGGACCGAACCAGTTTGGAGACAAACCCAGTAGGCAGAAAGGAAGACGAAATGTCAACAAAATCATTCATCGCGAAGCCTGCAGAGGTCGAACGTAAGTGGTACGTCGTCAACGCTGAGGGCAAGAATCTGGGAAGAATGGCATCACAGATCGCCGCGATTCTCAGAGGAAAGAACAAGCCGATCTATACGCCGCACGTTGACTGCGGAGATTACGTCATCGTAATCAATGCCGAGAAGGTTGCAGTCACAGGCAAGAAGAGGCAGGAAAAGATCTACAAGAGACACTCTGGTTATCCGGGCGGACTCAAGGAGACGAACTTCGAAGACATGATGGCGAAGCACCCGACTGAGGCAGTCAGACATGCAGTTAAGGGCATGATGCCAAACGGCAAGCTCGGCAGACAGATGTACAAGAAGTTAAAGGTTTACGCAGGCCCTGAGCACAATCACGCAGCTCAGAAGCCGGAAGTTCTGGATATTAAGTAAGAAGGGAGGATCTGAACATGGCAAAGACACAGTACTACGGAACAGGTAGAAGAAAATCATCAGTCGCCAGAGTAAGACTCGTCCCTGGCACCGGAAACATCACCGTAAACAAGAAGCCTCTCGATGAGTACCTGGCACTGGACATCGTCAAGAGAGAGGTCAGAAGACCGTTCGAGATCGCAGGATGCGAAGGCAAGTTCGACGTCATCGCCACTGTTGAAGGCGGCGGTTACACTGGACAGGCAGGCGCCCTGAGACACGGTATCTCAAGAGCGCTGTGCGAAGCTGACAGAGAAGCGTACAGACCGGCTCTGAAAGAAGCTGGATTCCTGACGAGAGATTCCCGTATGAAGGAAAGAAAGAAGTACGGACTCAAGAAAGCTCGTAGAGCAAGCCAGTTCTCCAAGCGTTAATCGGCGAACGAGAATGACAAAAACAAAGGGACCTTTCAAGGTCCTTTTTGTTTTGCCCTGAGGGTTTTGTGTTATAATAGGTGGCGTTATGAGATTCATAAGAGGATTATTGGGTTTTCTGCTGACGCTCATCCTTCTCGCCAGCTCGGCCTTGGCTCTCGGCTCCTACGCGGTGACCGAGTCCATTTCCGAGGGGGCGGTGGAAAAAGCCATCACAGAGACAGATGCGGTCGGCATGCTGACCGATAACATCATAGAACACAACACGATCAATCTGGGCGGCGTGTATGGCGAGACCATGCAGGCCATCCTCAAATCTGACGCAATGACAGATTTCTTCACCGCGTATACGGCGCGGTGTCTCCAGAGCCAGGTCTACGGCGAGGAGATGGAGGAGATCGGAACGGACGATCTGAATGCCGCCTTCAGTGAAGGCATGGACGAGTGTCTGGAGAAGGGCATCATTGTCATGGATCAGGGCGAACGTGCCATGTTCGACGCGGCGCTCAATGCCGCCATGCCGAACCTGACCAAAGGCATCAACTATGTTCTGGATCAGATGGACCTGACATCCTTTGTGGATGAAGATACGGCGCACCAGATCGAGATTGCCCGGACGGCCACCTCCAACGAAGTCAGGTACGGCGCGGCAGGCATCGCCATTCTGGCGTGCATCCTGCTGTTCGCGTTATACTGGCGGAGCAAGTTTGGCATGCTGCTGGCCGGCATCATGATCCTGGTGACAACGGCGTTTTTCTACGCCCTGTCGATGATGATTGACTCGACGGTCGACTCCAGCGGCAGCGGCCTCGTTCTTTCGCGGCAGATGCTTTACATTATGATTTCGTACGGGTCCATGCGGGCGGTACGAATGGGTGCGATCATTGGCGGCGCCATGATTGTTGCGTGTCCGATTTTCAAACTATTGTTCCGGCGCTGATTGCGCAGATAGGAGAAACAAGATGAGTTTTGCAGAATTTGAAAAAGAGGTCGCCCTGCAGGGCAAGGTCATGGCCATTACCCGTGTGTATCTGAAGGATGAAACGCCGACGCATACCTTCGGCTGCTTCTTCCGGCTCTTCGACAGGATCCTGGCGGGCGAGACCATCGTCACAGGTCTCGGTTACTGCGGATGCAAAGGCTTCGAGAGCAACAGCGGTCTGAAGGATGAACTGCCGTGCATTCCGGGCGGTTTCGGCAAGTTCCTGACAACAGGTTCCAAGGCTCAGTGGACGCCGGACGGCGAGCGTTTCAAATGTGATGAGGCGACAGCCTACGGATTGTACGAGGGTCTGCCGAAGAACGTCATGGAGGACGGCAAAGGCGGTCGTTACGATGGGCTGAAGTTCGAGCCGTATAGAGAAGGGCTTGACTGCGACGTGGTAGTATGCCTTTGCAATCCGGATCAGCTGTCGGCAGTCATCGTGCTGCACGGTTACGATAAGCCGGAGTACGACCGGGTGATTGCGACAACGGCGGCCGGCTGCGCGTCTCTGGTGCGCATCCCGCTGGACGAGAGCCGCAGAGAAAAACCGCGGGCGGTCATCACAGGCAGTGATATCGCACAGAGGAAGTTCAGACCTGAAGATGAAATCGCCATCGCGATTCCGGGCAAAGACTTTACATATATGATGAGTGTAACTGACGAATGCTTCTTCCACGCACCGGTCTGGAAGCCGGTACGCAACAGACTGCGTAAGGAAGAGAAGCTGCAGGACGCCTGCTATACGGCGCTGGGCACGGTGGAATAACACGAAACGTGAAAGCATAGAAACTACTAGACAAGAGGTGAAAAGAATGTTTGAAAACTTAAAGAAATTCAGTCCTGATGAAACCGGCGGCGGAAATCCGACTCCGGAAACTTGCACCCATGACTGCAGCAGCTGCCCGAGCGGCGGATCCTGCGGCAGTTTCGATCCTGCGTCTCTGATTGAGAAGACCAACGACTTCAGCCATGTCGGCAAAGTCATCGCGGTCGTCAGCGGCAAGGGCGGCGTCGGCAAGACACTGGTGACTTCCATGATGGCGGTCAACATGCGCCGGCGCGGACATGAAGTCGGCATCATGGACGCAGATGTGACCGGTCCATCGATTCCGAAAGCGTTTGGCGTCTATGAAAAGGCGGAGGGAAGCGAAGACGGCATCTTCCCGCTTCCGACCGCAACGGGAATCAGAACCATATCCGTAAACAATCTGCTGGAGAATGACAGCGATCCGGTGCTCTGGCGCGGACCGATCATCGCGGGACTCGTCAAGCAGTTCTGGACGGACGTCCTCTGGGGCGACATTGACTATCTGTTCGTCGACATGCCGCCGGGAACAGGCGACGTGCCGCTGACCGTGTTCCAGTCCATCCCTGTTGACGGAATCATCATCGTAACCTCACCGCAGGACCTTGTTTCCATGGTCGTATCAAAAGCGATCAAGATGGCTGAGATGATGAACATCCCGGTTCTCGGCATCGTGGAGAATTACTCCTACTTCAAGTGCCCGGACTGCGGTGCGGAACACGAAATCTTCGGACCAAGCAAAGCGGACGAAGTTGCAAAAGCATTCGATCTGGATGTGCTGGCAAAGCTGCCGATCGATCCGAAACTGGCGGCGCTGTGCGACCGCGGCATGATTGAGGCCTTCGAAGGCGACTGGCTCGATGAAGCGGCTGCAAAGCTGGAAGGATAAGCAAAAGCAAGGGGTATTGAGATGCAGGGAGGAATAAGATGAAGGGTAGAGTATCAAAAACAGGGATCGTTCTCGTAGGATGCATGCTTGTGTGTCTGCTCCTTTTTCTTGCCGTCGGGATGCCGAACGGATTCTTCGGCGATGGCGGCAAAGGGGGAGATCTGGATGATGACGGTACGCCGAAAATCGGTGAAGTGCTGAAAGGCTCCAGTCCGATCCTTGTTTTTGACAAATCCGAAGGGGCGAAGCAGCTTATGACCGCCTTTGATGAAGGCACCATCGTGAGCGCCACCATCCTCTATGATGAGATGGGCGCCAACGAACCCTATGAGACCACCGACCAGGACGAGATCCGCACCATCTACAAAGGTCTGAAGAATATTACTGTGACAGGCGAGAGTGATCAATCCGTCACCGACGGCTATCACTTCGTGACCTTTGCCTTTGAGGATGGGAGCAGTTACGGGTACCGATTCGAGGGAACCGGACTGCTATGCTACGGGGACGGTAATTATGACATTTCAGGCGGCGAGGCGTTGTTCGGTTTCATGCGGGAAAAGTGCGAATAACCCTTGACACAAGC
>JAILDT010000125.1 GCA_024689085.1 Clostridia bacterium
TCAATCTTTCTGTCTATTATCGGTTTGAGTCGTTCGCTCCGATTCCCATTGAACCACTTGTCTTTGAATAGTTTTACTGTCCTCCTATAGTCTTCCTCACCTATGTCTGCCGACTGCCACCACTCAACATCGTGTAGAACAACAACAAGATCTTTCATCATCTCATCGAGTTCTGCATCATACATCGCACCCACGTACTCATTATCGATTGTGTTGTAATGATATCCGTAACTTCCTCCACTCATGGTTTCCTCCTTCTATCAAGCAATGCCTTGGATAATTAGCGCTATGGACGATATAAGGACTACCAAAACCAACCATTCAATAAAGTGCTCCATTATTCCTTCTTCCCCGCGACCAAACCCACGACCATCACCGCGCCGAACCATATTCCTATGACGAGTCCAATAATGAGGCTGATCATCACGCCATCTCCGCTCCACAATTCGGGCAGTAGTTCATATCCGGATCGCCTTCGTATCTGCATTCGCTGCATTCGAATGTGTGGCTTGTTCTTATCTCTCCGTACTCGTTATTAACGACTACGTTGATATGTTTCCATTTCCCTGGTTTCTCCTCTTTTTTAAGTCGCTTCATGACCGTTTCCACTAACTTGTCTTTGTCAACACTTATAGTTGCTATGCACCTTGCCGGCACTTCAGCTTTTGGAACTGCTTCGATTGCATAGACATCTGCACAGATCCCGATCTGATACATCTTGCAATCGCGATAGTACTTCCCATCATCCGTGCAAGTTCTGCAAATTGCCATTATCGCGTCTTGTCTCGCGATTGTGTCTTCCGGTTCTATATCGCGAACAACTGCCATTTTGTTTATATGTTCTTCGAGTTCGTTGAAATCTATACCGCCATCCTCAGTCAATTCATGCCTGTTCATCCACTCAATCAGAGCGTCTGCGTTAATTGATCGTATCATTATTCATTCTCCTCATACTTCGGTATCGGCATCCAGGCGATCACGTCTTCGATCACATCTCCTGTTTCTATCTCGTTCCACTTCGGAACGTCGCCGTCAAGTTCTATCAGCTGGGCGATACAGTACGGCACCGGATATGATCCGTCATGATGATGACAAAGTACCGCCTCTGATTCCTTCCCGGCCACTTCTCCTGTTTCCCACTTCCAGTCCACAGCGGACATGGCCGGCAGCAGCGCATCTGTTTTTATCCATTTACTCATCTGATTTTCGGTTCTCCATTATTACTTCGATCACATTTTCCATCGCATGTTCTTGTGTTATACGAATGACAGGAAATTCCGTCGGTTCAAAATCAATAAAAATACTAAGACTTGTTTTTAGCATCGCATTGTCCACCAGCTCATCCGCATGCTCTGCGATGTACTCGCCGGCCGCCTTGACTTGCCGTGTCAAAAATCTTCTATAATCTTTCCCTGTCGAATCCATTACTCATCCCTCCTATAGAGCTCGCTGGTCCCGCCGATGAAGGCTATTTCTTCATCCGATGTTTTGTACCCGAGCAGCTCGATATATTCCGCGGCCGCTATGTAGTGTTCCGCACCGTCTTCGTTGTAGGTCTGATCCGAGTACTTCCATGTGGTCTCGTATCTTCCAGGAGCTACCGCATCGTAAGCCATGGCCGCCAGCGTAGCCCATCGTCTGTTTATCAGTGTGCTGGCAGGCGCATCATCTTTCAGCCTCAGCATGTCGCGTACTTCTTCCGGTTCTATATCCGCATAGCTGTTTATTTCTCCGCATGTACCCTCGATCAGCGTGTCCAGAATAATATTTTGCTTGCTTCCGAACCAGGTCTCGCTGTGCTTACACACTTCCCGCATGAAGTCAGACCATGATTCGATGACTCTATCCCGCATCTCTTTGAGCGCTTCATTCTTCCTGTCTCTCTCCTCACGCTGTCTCTGATATTCCCGGTTCTCTTCCGATACTTCGTCAGACTGTTTTTCGAATGCGATCACGAAGGCTCCGCTTTTTTCTGCGATGAGTGCAGGTCTGTCGAGCTCTGCCGCCTTTGCTTTTAGTTCTTCGACAAACTCTTTCACCTCGTCTTTTGTTGCTCCGAATTTCAATTCTTCATATGTGTTGTAGCTCCAGTAGTACTTATCTCCGAACTCTACGCCTGGCAGAAGTTCCCGGATCAGGTCGGCTGTTTCCTGCTTCGCCTGATTGTTCATGGCCTCTCTGTATCTCCAGTCGAAGTTGTGCGTACCCATCATTTCGAGCAGTTCATTTCTTTTGTCTATGTCCCGGATCTGCTCCAGCTTGATCAGATCGTTAATGTTTATCTGCTCATCTAATTTAGAACTGAGCAGGTCCTGATCCAGTTCATTCATCTTTATTCTGTGGCGTACCTTTGTCTCTGACAGTCCTGTCTCTTTCACAATCTCTGCGATGCTGCTTCCGAGATCCAGCATCATCTGCAGGCCCTGCGCTTCTTCCTGCACGGTCAGATCGCTTCTCTGCATGTTCTCCAGCAGCATGATTGACACCTGTGTTTTTTCATCCATGTCTTCCGCTACGATGCACGGCACTGTCTCCAGCCCCGCTGCTTTTGCTGCCGCGAGTCTCCTATGGCCGCACACACATGTATATTCTTCCCAATAAGGCACACCTTCGTATGCAATAAAGCGCGGGACGACCGTCAGGTTCTGCAGGACGCCGAACGTCCTGATGCTGTCTGTGAGTTCTGTCAAATCTCCGAGGTTCTTTCTTGGATTCTTCGGATGCGGGCTGATGTTCTCGATTCTGATCTCTATCATTTACCTACTCCTCTCTATGCCTCAGCAGCGCCCGGTTCACGAATGAACGTCTTTCCTGCAGCCGCCGCCCACATGGCTTCTCTCTTGCATCCGTCAGATTTTTCCCATCCCTTCATCAGACAGATCGCGTCAATGGATGGGTCTTCGATGATGGCTCTGGCGATCTTCATGTATGACTCCCATTCAAGTCCCATGATGCTCAGCGTCGCTGGCGATATGATCTGGACGTTCGCCTGCGCTGCCTCCGCCTCGTATTCCAGCAGCCACTTGACTCTGTTGAAATGTTTCGCGACGTCTCTGTCGCGGCGTCCGGATATCGGCCCGGACAGATAGATCTTTTTCACTTTGCTCATTTACTCCTCCTTCTTTCTGCGCAGCTCTGCGCGCAACATTATTGCTTGATGCAGTTTATCTTCTCCGACCTTTGGCCGGTTACGTCTGTATGCTTTCCGGGACTCTGCCTCCAGTCTGTGGATCTTCTCAAGCTGGCGCTCCTCCCATGTCTTTGTCTGCCTGCGGATGTTGTCCTGCTTTTCCTCTTTCGTTTTTCCCTGGCGTCTGGCCACGTTCCTCCGGATCCGCTCCTGCAGCTTCTTGTGCTCCGGATCTTCTACGATACACGGCATGCGACCGCAGTCTTTTCCTGTCTCCCAGACGTTCTCCATATAGCAGCACAGATTGCCGTGCTTCGGGCAGTACAGGAAGGATCCGTACTCTTCGATATGCTGTTGTCTCTCGGTTTCGAATCTATACATCAGAGATAATTCCTTCCCATCATCAGGATCCATCGGTCCCGTGCCTCTTCCGGATCCATTCCGTCTGCGATCTGCTCGTTCTCCCATTTGTTCTGGTAGTACATCCGCCACTTCTGGTTCTCGACCTTCGCCCAGGCGTCTCCATTCGAGTGCAGCATCCTGTGATGTTCCGGGCACACATCGACCTGAAATCCCATCTCTATCGAGATCTCCCGGAACGGTCCTCCGTATACCTCGTGACGTTCCGCATAGTCTCTGCCGCAATACCAGCACCTTCTGCTCGGTTTGTCTTTGTATCCATTCTGTGGCCGTTTCTTTTTCGGTTTCCCCGGCTTCGGGAACGGGCAGGTATAGTAATAGTCGTCCATCGTTACTCCAGCGCCTTGACGACGTCTTTAATCATCGCGATGCCGCTGTCACACGCGACGTTTATCTTCTTCCGGAAGATTCCGCTGTGTGTTCTAATCGATGCCTCCACGATCTCGTTCTTCGGATCGTACTTCAGATCCAGCAGTTCGTTCAGGTGTCTTGTCTGCTGCAAAGCCCATAGCAGGTATCTGAGTATTGCTTCTTTGTTTTCCATATCTCGCATAGTCCTTTCTCATTTTTCTGATCACGTTTCTAAGTGATGGGCACATCCTGCCTCTGAGCTGTTTCTCTATCCGTCTGGCATTCTCTGTCTGCAGGTCGTGTTCCCGGTCTGCCATCCAAAATGGCACTCCCTTCAGTCTCATCGTTCCTTTACATCGGATATGCTGATATGGTTGCGATTCCGATCACTGCCCAGAATGCAGCACTGACCATGATCATCCTGAGCCAGTCCATGATTGATCCTTCTCTCACTCTGTACTTTTTCATGACTCTTTCCTCTCTTCCTGCTGCGCTTTTGCTTCCATGGCTTCCTTAACGTACCCCAGGAGCACTCCCAGCGCTTTTCTCTCGATCAGTTCGTCTTCGATCGTGACTTCTCTTTCTGGATTGATAATGAGCTTTGCCATCTTAGTGTTCCTTCTTTCCTTTGAGCAGATAGTCAACGGATACGCCCAGCGTGTCGGCCACGGCTTCGAGCTTCCTGGCGTTCGGTGATGCGGTTCTCCATCCGCCAATCACTCCGTTGCCAAGACCAGACTGTTTCTCCAGTTCTGAGATCGTCAGCCCCTTCTGATCCGCTTCAGCCTTGATGCGTTCGTAGATCATTGTTTCCTCCTTTTTTAGAAAGTTATCTAAATGTTGTTGATTTTCTTTCGGGCATAATCTAAAATAAGAGTTACCACACACATTATTTGTAGATTGTGCCCATTGTTCGACAATCGTCGCTTTTGTATTTAGCTTTTTGTCTAAATACTGTAATCAGTATATAGGGCAAAATCTACTTTGTCAATAACATTTTTTAGCCTTTCGTCTAAAACATTGGAGGATGCTCATGGATACTGTTGAATTTGTAAAAAAAATACTCAAAGATCGCCGGATCCCACTTTCAAGAATCGAAAAGGAGCTCGGTTTTTCAAACGGATATATTGGCCGACTTCGCAAAGGCTTTTTCCCGCCTGATCGGCTTTCACTGATTGCTGAATATTTGAATGTGTCCGAGGAGTATCTGCTCTCCTGCGGAGCCGATACGGCTTCTCCAGCCCGCAGCGTGGAAGTGTCTGACGAAGAGCATGAGCTTCTGGCATTGTTCCGCCAGCTCGATGGCTATGATCGCGGACAGGCTCTTGGCGTTGTTAAAGGTCTTTTGCTTGGCGATAAATATAAAAAAGCTGATGTTTCGGATAGTGTGAGCGAATCCGCATAGACGAATGGAGGTGTGCTATGAGTGATTATTCTTCATCCCGCGAGAACAAGGGAACCAGCCTAATATCGTTCCCTTCTGAGTATGTTGTTATCGATATTGAGACAACGGGACTTTCTACTGACTTCGACGAAATAATTGAGGTTGGTGCTCTGAAGGTTGTCGACGGATCCGTCACAGATTCTTTTTGTGAGTATGTCCACCCGACCGAGCCGATCCCGTATTTTGTCACTGCACTGACTGGGATAACCGATGAGGATTTGAAGGACGCGCGACCAGTCGAGGATGTTCTCCCGGATTATGTCCGCTTCATAGGTGATTCTATCGTCCTGGGACAGAATGTTAATTTCGATGTGAATTTCATTTATGATTTTGGCGAACCTCTCGGTATCACTTTTACGAACGATTACATTGACACAATGCGCTTGTCTCGTAGACTCCATCCCGAGTTCAAACACCATCGCCTGAAAGATCTCGTTGAACGATACGATGTCGGCGACTTCGAACGGCATCGTGCTCTTGGTGACTGCCAGGCTACGTTTGAAATATTCAAGGCTCTGCAGCAGGATGTCCTGGCCGAACACGGTTCCTTTGATGCTTTCATCGAATACTGCAAACCGAAGCCATCCCGTCGGATTGATATCTCTAACATCACACCTGCCTGCGATGACTTTGACCCGTCGCATCCTCTATATGGTCGCATGTGCGTTTTTACCGGCAAGCTCGAACGTATGCTGCGCAAAGACGCCATGCAGCTTGTTGTTAATCTCGGCGGTGAGGTCGGCGATTCCGTCACCAAAAAGACGAATTACTTGATTCTTGGCAACAATGATTATTGTTCGACCATAAAGGACGGGAAGAGCGGAAAACAAAAGAAGGCCGAGAAGCTCATGGCTGAAGGCTACGATATCGCCGTCATGCCCGAATCAGTATTCTATGACCTTGTCCTCGAAGAATGAAAATGAACAGAACAGTAATATACGCCCGCTACTCTGCTGGATCCGGCCAGACAGATCAGTCTATCGAAGGTCAGGTGCGCGAGTGCAAGGCGTACATAAAAAAGAATAAGTTGCAGCTGGTCGGCATCTATGCTGACCGGCATATCACCGGCCGTACAGATCAACGTCCTGAGTTCCAGAAGATGATCAGTGACGCGGAAGCCGGCGCTTTTGATGTGCTCGTTGTCTATACTACCGACCGCTTCAGCCGCGACAAATATGACAGTGCTATCTACAAGCGCAAGCTGAAGGACTGCGGCGTGCAGATCAGATATGCTGCAGAGAACATCCCGGAAGGTCCGGAAGGGATCCTTCTGGAGGCGCTGATGGAGGGATGGGCTCAGTACTATTCCGAAGAATTGTCACGAAAGATCCTGCGCGGCATGCACGATACTGCATACAAAAAGAAATCGACAGGGTCGAAGGCTCCGATCGGGTACCGCGTCGGTGCGGATCAGCAGTACGAGATCGATCCGGATGTCGCCCCTCACGTGGTTCATGCTTTTGAGATGTATCTTGAGGGAGCCACATTCGCCGATATCTCGCGATATTTCGGCGAGCATGATATTCGTACCGGCAGAGGTAATTTAATCAACGGTAACGCCGTCAGGAAGCTCTTGACGAGCAAGCGATACATCGGGGAGTATAAATGGGCCGACGTTGTTATTGAGGGCGGCATGCCCGCCATCGTTCCGGAGGATTTGTTTTATATGGTTCAGAAAAAAATAGAAAAGAATCACAAGCCGCATGCCAAGAGTGCAGAATACTACCTCTCGGGGAAGCTGTTCTGCGGATGCTGCGGTTCTAATTACAAAGGTGTGTCCGGCACCAGTAAGACCGGAGAGAAACATTACTACTACAAGTGTACCGGGAAAGACTGCGATGTCCCTAATCTTCCAGCACGTGATTTCGAATCCTTCATTGCATCTGAAGTCGCCGATTCCCTTCTGGATCCAGATGCACTGGATATGATCGTGCAGAAACTCTGCGAATATCAAAAGAAAGATGCGCCGGCGGCGGCCATGGAGCCCGAGAAGAAACTCGCACGGATTGAGAAACAACTGGATGCCTTGGTCTATAATCTGTCGCAGCGCCCCGGATCTGACGCCCTGCTCAATAAACTGGACGAGCTGGAGGCTGAACGCGAGGAGCTGCGCGCTGAGATCGCTATCAGTTCCGGAGACCGCCGTCCTGATCCGCTTCAAGACCCGGAGGCATTGAAGGACGGCATCATTGCTTTTCTTTCCGGTTTCTCATTCGATGATACCGAAAAGCACACACAGAGGATCCTTGACGCCTTCGTTCGTAAAGTCGTCAAAAACGATAAAAAGATCCTCATTGAGCTCAATCTCACCGGCGTAGAGCCGCTTGAACTCGAGGATCTCTTTGTGTTCGACCAAGGGTCAAATTGGTGGAGCATAGGGGGATCGAACCCCTGACCTCGTGATTGATACTGACGGAGGTTTCACAAATGTTGCAGTATCAACACTTTCCGCCATAAAGCCTTATTTATCAAGGTTTTGTGTTGTTTTGTGACTTGTAATAACTTTTGTTTTGATGGATTAGTTAATTAACGCTTTTTGTAACTTGTGAGTTAATAAAACGTTAATTCTTAGTTGAGGTATAGCGCCAGCTTCTCAGCTTCGGTCATCTGATTTGCCTTTGCTTCGATCTCGGCCTCACTTGCCTTTCTTTCTTCTTCGGTTTTCTTCTTTTCTGCCGCATCGATTTTCTTTGCCTCTCTAACTTCATCGATCCATGAGTGCGCGTTACCCTTTACGAAATTACCGGCCATAAAAGCATCAAGAAATCTGTCAGCATTTGCAAAAGATGACTTATCGCCAAGCGTTGCAAGGGTTCTGTAACTGTCAGGAGAATAATAATTGAAGAACCACTCGACATCTTTCCTTGCGACATACAGCACGTCCAGCGCATCAGCAAGCGTGTAAATGAACACGTCCAGCTCTGCATCCTCTGCGATCTGCGCCAGCTTCTTACATCCGAGATAGGTCTTGTTACTCTCCATAAGCATAAGGACTTCTTCTTTCGTGATGTGGTTAGCGCCTACACCCTCCAGCGCAGCGATCGAGTTCATCACGCTATCGGCCGGCGCTTTCTGTGTGAAGATAATGATGTCGGCCTTTGCCTTTGCGAGTGCCGCTTCAGCGTCAGCTCTGCATGCTTCCTTGCTTTCCATGACGACGTTTTCATAATCATTCAGTATTGCAACGTATCTGTCATTGTACGCTTTTGTACCCTTTGTTTTCTGCGGTACATAATATCCACCGGTTTTTGTGCTTTTGATTTCAAAATCCTTTTTCAATGAGGCAAGCGCATCATTTCTTTCTGCCTCGGCTTTCTCCATGCTTTCGTGGAATCTCTGCATGGCTTTCTTTGCGTTTTCTAACATGGTTTTTTCCTTTCTTTTTTTATAAACGTATAACGGAGGTTTTAATTGAGTCCCAGCGCAATCATCTCAACAGCGCTTGTGTATCCAAGTTCGCCGCGATGTTTGAACGATTCAAGACCGTATTGCCTTAGGCCGTGACTGGTCGTAATATTGGCCGTAATATGATCTATATTGAGTTTTTTCGCCTCTTTAGGGTTACTCGTCACATATCGCTTTAATCGCTCCTGAGCGGCCCGTTTTTGGCCTCTGAGAGCATCGCTATATATTGCATCATCGCCATATAAGGCGGTCACTGCTTCTCTATAAGTGCAGTCGTTTTCCAGCATATATAAGAGCAATTTCTCGCCGGTGCTTTCGGTCCGTTTCAGTCCTCTCTCAAGGAACGCACGTACAGTCTGCCACTGATCGCTGTCCTCAAAACGCGCCTGATCTTTCGAGATCGTGTAGCAGGTCTGCTCGCCGGCTTCCTTGTCGCAAATGTATTCGCCTATCGTTGTTTCCTCGCCGTCTGTTGTTATGATTGTCATATCCAGCGACAAGGCATCATTCAGCGGATCGCTCTCTTTTTTCTGTCCTCGGCCGGAGTAAATGACTTCTCTAAACTCATTCCGCAAGGGCCATTTCAGATAGCTTGTGAATGGTCCGTACTTATCGCTGTAACCATCGACCGCTTTCACGACTGCGAAATAACCGGCCTGCACGCAGTCCGTCTTCAGTTGTTCGTAATGCTTTGGATATCCTCTCAGATATCGTTCTGCGCTCCATGTGATATACATCTTGACCTGATCCCAAAGCTGAGGCATGCACTCTTTTTCGCCTTTCTGTATCTTCAGGACAAGTTCTTCATTTGTCATTAAATAACGCCTCCAATATTGGCTAACACTTCGTCGAGTTTATCAAGGGTTTCCGTGCTTGTTTCGATTCTCTCTTTCGGCTTCTCGCCCACTGTATCGCGGATAATCTCAAATGATCTGTGAGAACCGGCGAGCGCGAGCTGGATCTGTTTCAGTATCATCGCATCCTGCACGGATACGTTTTTCCCTTTTGCCTCCACGAAAGACGCGATATCCTCGACGCTGACAAGCTCTGCCTCTTCGATTGATTTGAGAGGCATCGTGAGCGCGATCTCGCATCCCTGACGCATCGACTTCTTTCTGCGCATCACTTCATTTGCTTTGAGCGCGCCTTTTCTGCCCAGTTCTCGCCTTTCCTCAGGGCTTCTTTCGCTGAATGGCTTTAGGTTATCAAGGTTCGGTTCGTAATTCGCCATAGGGTCACACCCCCTTTCTTTCACGGCATAATCACGCCATGGTTATGTCGCTGCGATGGCCTACACGCCCAGCATTGCCCTTGCATCGGCGCTGGTGTCTTTCTGCATCTGTATTCTCTTATCGCGTCCTGCGACATATACCGGCACGCACATCTCCTGCAATCTTGAGTAAATACGTTGCTTCCTGATATCGGCGGCATGTTTCATTTCGTATTCTGTCAGATTTGTTGTCACAATGACCGGCTTTCCGGCTCTGCATCGTGCATCTATCACATTGAACACGATCTCGTTCACGTATTCCGTGTTTCGTTCTGCCGCCAAGTCATCTATCACTAACAGATCGTACTTGTTAAGGTTGTCGAAGTATTCCTGCTTCTCGGTCAGGGCCGTACCGGCAACGCCGTTTATGATCCTTGCGAAATTGGTCACAAGGCACG
Organism: Clostridia bacterium; assembly: GCA_024689085.1. Taxonomy (GTDB): domain Bacteria; phylum Bacillota; class Clostridia; order Peptostreptococcales; family Anaerovoracaceae; genus Lentihominibacter. Next base: position 10,419 of record JAILDT010000125.1, read on the forward strand.
GATATCCCTTTTCTATGAGGGCGTTAGCAATGCAGGCGGCAATAAAAGTCTTGCCGGTACCAACTGAGCCGTATAACAGCAGGCCCTTGTTCTGCCTCTTCATTTCCGCGAAATTATCAACATATCTGTGAGCGATCTCTGACAGTTTTGGATTGCTCTTGTCATCATGCTGAAAAGTGATCTTTGACATCTCCGCGTCGGGAAAGCCGGAGTTTCTGAGGCGCATGATCTTGTTGAAGTATTCCTGACGCTCAGATGCTTCCTGCTCGGCCTTGTACGCCTCTGATTCGCACTTGCAATTATGGCGCACGATTCTTCCTTCGAGCGGTCCCCAAGTCATGCGGTCCGTTTTCGGCGTGTTACACTTACCGCAGTACAGCCGGCCGTCTTTCATGTAATCTCCGGCCTCGCTATAATCAGACAGTTCCTGCGGTATTGCATCTATCATTGTTTTAATATCCATCTAATACCACCCCACTCTCACATCGGTCTCGGTCTCGGTCTCTGTTTCCGTTTCCGTTTCCGTGTCCGTATCGGTGACGTTCGTAAACGCCCGTGAACCATCGTCGACGGACGTGCTCTCTTCCTGACCACCTAATCTGTTTTTCGAGTTCTGTCGCGATCTCTTGATATACTTTTTTC
>JAILDT010000013.1 GCA_024689085.1 Clostridia bacterium
TCCGGCGGGCAGCAGCAGAGGGTCGCCATCGCCAGAGCATTGGTAGGACATCCGGAGCTCATTCTCGCAGATGAACCGACAGGAGCGCTCGACCAGAGTACGGGCAGAGAGATTATGAAGCTTTTGCTCGAACTGAACGAAGAAGGGCAAACCATTGTTTTGATTACCCACGATCTTGGAATCGCGCAGCAGACGAAGCGCATCATTCATATTGAGGATGGCGTTTTGAGAGAGGAGGAGAAACAATGAGCATTCCTCTCACGATAAGATTAGCCTGGAAGAACATATTGGCGAACAGACTCAGATCGGGTCTTACGATATTAGGACTAGTGATAGGTATCGCTTCAGTCATCATCCTCGTCGGCATCGGAAACGGCGCGGCGAGCAGCGTCAAATCGCAGGTGGCGTCACTTGGAACGGATATTATAACGGTCAGTATCACCGATTCTGACAATGCGCTCTCCTACGATGAGGTGCAGGAGATGAAAAATCTCAGTTCGGTGTCGGAAGTATCGCCTTACATAATGATTTCTTCTTCACTCAGTAAGGATGGAGATGTATCGCAGCAGGCGTCGATCGTCGGTACGAGTGAAACGTATCGATCGATGATGGGATACGACCTCGCATCGGGACGAGACATATCGAAGATCGATGTCGATAACTCTACTAAAGTCACCATCATCGGAAGCGATGTGGCGGAGGAATTTTGGGGGTCGGGAGATCCGGTCGGTGATACGATAAAAATCAGCGGAGATAATTACACCGTCATCGGGGTCCTCAAAAGTACGGGGTCGTCTATGGGAAATAACGTTGATGAAACCATATTGATTCCGGTGAGCACGGCGAGATATCTGGGCGAGGACACGTCCATAACCAGTTTATATGTGCGTGCGGTGGATGAGGATAAAGCCGACAGCGCCGCAAACGCACTGGAGCAGTATCTCTCGGTTAATTGCGGAATCGGGGAAGACGCGTTCTCCGTATCCACCCAGGAGATGATGCTCGAGGCGATGGAGGATATCAACAACACCCTTTCGCTTCTGCTCGGTGGAATTGCCGCGATTTCTCTGCTGGTCGGAGGCATCGGTGTCATGAACGTCATGCTCGTCTCAGTAACGGAACGGACCCGGGAAATCGGGATTCGGAAATCGCTGGGAGCGAAGAAAAAAGATATTTTATATCAATTCCTGATTGAGGCGCTGGTGCTCAGTATGACCGGTGGTGTAATCGGAATCATCGCCGGATTTGTCGGGGGACAGATTGCGGTAGCGGTAGGTGCGTCGTTTGCGCCCGGCATTGGAATGATTATCCTGTCATTTGCAGTGAGCGTGGCAGTAGGATTGATCTTTGGAATATTCCCATCGTATCGAGCTGCGTCGCTCAGACCAGTTGAGGCATTGAGGTATGAATGATGAAGAAGCAAAAGCATGAGAAACATGGATTAAAAAACAAATGGAAATATCTGCTTGCGGCGACGTGCATGGCGCTGCTTATCCCGGCTGCCTTTGTGTCCGCAGATTCGGGGCTTGTGTCTGGGGGACAGAGCAGCGTAGAGTCCGGAGGCAGTGTCAGTTTCACAGTTAATCTGGAGAACAAAGAGGAATACGGTACGGAATACAGCGTGAGCATCGGTGTATCTCCATCGCCGGAGTCAGTCACAGTAAACAACGTCAATGCCAACGTGAATGCAGTCAGTGGAAGTATAACCGTCAAATCTGCAGATCTGGATGGGATGACATCGTTTAGTGGACGCATCTATCCGGGAGAAGTTACGGAGGAGACCACGTTCACAGTCAGCGTTTCGGTAGCAGGGGATGTTTCGAGCGATTCCGGAAGTTTCTCGTTCACGGTAACACCTGCTGAAGACGACACTGCTGAAGACGATACTGCTGCAGACGATACAAAAGAAGAAACAGAGGAGGCAGAGACTGTCAACAAAGAAACCGGCGGGATGCCGGATACATCGGCGAAGAACAAATCCGGGTCTGGCGGCGCGGGTGCAGGATTGGCAGGAGCGACTGCGTCAGGTACTTCGAGTACCACGTCATCGGTGACATATGCGGGATCAGCAGATAATTATCTGGAGAAACTATCTGTTTCCGATTACGATTTCACACAGAAGTTCAATAAGACGAGGGACACATACTTCGTGAATGTGCCGGATTCAGTGACAGAACTAGAGGTGAGCGCTACAGCATGCGATGACAGTGCAACGGTGAAGATAACAGGAGAAGAAGACGTCTCCGCGGATATAAGCAAAATCATGATAAGTGTGACCGCGGACAACGGGGACGTGAGAATATATAGGATATACGTTACGCATAACGCGGAGGAGTAACGATGAAGAAATCATCAAAAAAGAAAAAAATAGCTATAGCATGCGCGGGAGCAGCCGTGATTCTGGCAGGGCTTGCCGTGGTTTTGCACGGATGCGGAGCGGAGGAAGAAGCATCAGAGGCGACGGTTCAGGAAGCGCAGACTATGACAATCGAGAAGACGATTTCCTCAGAAGGTGAAATCACAAGTACGCTGGAGGAGAATGTGGAGCCGCACACCTCATATTATCTCAAGAAGATCAATGTGGAAGAAGGCGATGCGGTGAGCGAAGGCGATACGATTCTCACATATACGAACGGCTATACGATGGAGGCACCGTATGACTGCGTCATCGAGAGCTGGTATCTGCCGGATACAGGAGACCAGCTCACCAGTGACCACTATGTGACGATTGCAGGGACAGACGTACTGCAGATCGAACTCTCTGTAGGAGAAGACGAGGTTTCCCTGCTCGAAAAAGGGAAATCGGCGCAGGTGACTGTTGAAGCAACAGGCAGCACATATACTGGCGAGGTGTCCTATGTCAGCGAGCAGGGGGAATACACATCAGGCATGTCTACCTTCAGCGCCAAGGTTGTGTTCGATAACGATGGTAAGCTGAAACTCGGCATGACGGGAACGGCAGAGATCACCCTTGATAAGGCGGAGAATGTAATAGGCGTACCTGCATCTGCGGTGCATATCACCAATGGAACGAGCTGCGTAACAGTCGTGAATGGGGACGGTACGGATTTGACGGATACCGAGGAGGTAGAAGTTGAAACAGGCGTTTCGAACGATTCCTATATCGAAATCAAGAGCGGATTGGCAGAGGGAGATCTTGTCCTCGTGCCTGCATCCGATGACAGCGAAGAGGATAGCGGCAGCTTCGGAAGACCAGACGGGGATGGCTCCGGCGGCATGCAGATGCCGGGAGGCTCAGAAGGTGGCGGTATGCAGCCGCCTGGGCAGCAGTAAAGACCCCGCCGTGTAAGTCCCGTGTCCTCTGCCAGCCTAAAACGAAACAAACAATCAATGAAGTGATAGTTTGATGGCAAATCCTCTCATTATGAGAGGATTTGCTATTATCGTTTCATTTAATTGGAACAATAACTATGTATAATGGATATGAAAAATATCTGATTGACCAATTAGGCTGAAAAACTGCAGGAAAAAACTATGATCACTTGTTATTTTACCGCCAGCGGCAACTGTCTGTATGTTGCCAGGAAGATCGGCGGGACGCTGCTTTCCATCCCGCGTCTGATGCGGCAGGAAACCATTGAACTAGAGGATGAAGCTGTTGGCATTGTATGCCCGGTCTACAACGTGGAAATACCGATGATGGTTCGGGAGTTTATGCGAAAAGCCCGTATCCGCACAGACTATTTTTTCTTTATTTATACGTATGGAGAAGGCTTCGGAGAGGCGTTCGCACACGCGAAGCTGGCAGCAGAGGAAGTCGGACTGAAACTCAGCTATGTGAATGCCGTCCAGATGGTGGATAAATTCATTCCATACTTTGATATGCAGAAGCAGATCGATACGCTTCCACAGAAGAATGTGGAGGGGCAGCTTGAGATTGTCTGCGCTGATATTTCGGCCAGAAAGACTGTTGACGTCAAGATCACAGCTATCACAAAAGCGCAGATGTCTATGTATCACAAGAAACTGGCGGAGAGGTGGCTGAGGAAGGATACAGCACTGTCGTACACAGTCAATGATGACTGTATCCACTGCGGCATCTGCGCGAAAGTATGCCCGGCAGATAATATTACAGTCACTGCTGAGAGTGTAGAATTTGCCGGTGACTGTGAGGTGTGTTATGCCTGCCTTCACAATTGCCCGCAGCACGCCATCCACATGCCGCTGGAAGCTGGTACAGCTCAATTTCGCAATGAGCATGTGACGCTGGACGATATCATTGAATCCAACCAGTAAGGAAAAATGCAGGGAAACAGGTTTCAGACGCATTCCGTCCAGGGGCAGAATGGAAGAAAAAGCTAGCACGATCTGAATAATAACAACGATCCAGCGAGTTCGTTCCATTCGCTCTCCTTCAGATACAAAGAGGCCGAAACGGCCTCTTTTTCGTTGCGATTTGCAGGGGGTTGTGATTCAATAAAGTGAAACTATTTGAATCACAAGTATTGCAGTATTGTTCAACATCCCGGCAGCAGGAATAGAAATCGCAATCAAGGGCATTAATATGGACCATTTCAGCTGGATGACGGTTATAGGCGTTCTATGGCTTGGGACGATATGCACAGCGGGGTCAAATCTCTGGTGGAATCAAGCTTTAGAAAGACTTCCGGCTGCCATATGTTCACTGTTTTATCCGGTAATGCCATTTACAACAGCAGTTCTTGGAATTGTGCTCCTTGATGAGAAGATAACCTTTATTTTTCTGGCAGGAGCAGTATTGGTAGTCACAGGAATGCTGTATACCATAATCGGGGAAATGCGCGATAATAAGAAAGAACTGTGAAATATGATGACAAAAGCCACCAGCCCCGCGTCTAACCTTTGTTCAATATATTATGCATGGTTTTCTCTATTTTGTGCTATAATTCTTTTATCATTTAAATGGATGAAGTTAAGGAGGGGGGACATGCTTTACGGAGAAAAAAACAAAGACGCCTTGGAGAAGGCGAGAAGCATTGTGATTGGATACGGAATCAAAAAGAGAGAAGCGATGATTCCGAAGTACAAACTGCGCAAACTGTCCATGGATGCGGACCTTGCGAAAGCATTGATAGAAGATCAGCTCTTAGATGAAGGCAATGCCAGACAGAATCTGGCGACATTCTGTCAGACGAAGATGGAAAAGCAGGCCGTCGATTTAATGGCGGAGACGCTTGACAAGAATGCCATTGACAAATCAGAATACCCGCAGACTGCGGAACTCGAAAATCGTTGCGTCAATATTCTGGCAGATCTCTGGAACGTGCCCAAGAAATGTGAGTATCTGGGGACATCTACAGTTGGTTCGAGTGAAGCATGCATGTTGGCCGGAATGGCGATGAAATTCCGATGGAGAAATCAGGCCAAGGAACTGGGTATGGATGTGCGATCAAAGGATGCGAATCTGGTTATCAGCTCCGCTTATCAGGTCTGCTGGGAGAAGTTCTGCACATACTGGGATGTAGAGATGCGCATCGTGCCTGTGAACGCAGAACAGTTGACTCTGGATTTGGACCACGTGATGGATTACGTCGATGAGTACACCATCGGAATCGTGGGAATTCAGGGATCAACGTATTCCGGGGAATATGATGATATCAAAAGCCTGAACGCTCTCGTTACAGAGTATAACAAGCAGCATAAAAACTGTCCCGAGCTGGTGATTCACATTGACGCTGCATGCGGCGGCATGTTTACACCGTTTGCAGAACCGGAAATGGAATGGGATTTCCGGCTTTCGAATGTTGTCTCGATTTCTACTTCCGGACACAAGTACGGATTGACGTATCCAGGCGTTGGCTGGATCGTCTGGCGTGACCGCAAGTATCTGCCGGAGAAACTGGTTTTCGAGGTCAGCTATCTGGGAGGGGAGATGCCTACCATGGCCATCAATTTTTCGCGCAGCGCCAGTCAGATTGTCGGACAGTATTACAACTTTCTGCGGCTCGGATGGGAGGGATACAAACTGGTTCATCTGAGGACTCAGGAAAGTGCGTATCATATCGGTGAGAAGATTGAGGAGACAGGGTTGTTTGATATTTACAACAAAGGCAATCGAACGCCAATTGTCTGCTATCGCCTGAAAGAGGATGCTAAATATGAGGATGGGACGCCGGTCGTCTGGAACATGTATGATTTGTCCGATCGTCTCCGCATGTATGGATGGCAGGTTCCTACGTACCCTCTTCCGAAAGGCGCAGAGGATGTGATTATCCAGAGGATTGTATGCCGCGCAGATCTGACGTTTAATCTGGCGGAATCATTTGTCAGAGACTTCCGTGAAGCAATTGCTGATTTAAAGGAGGCTCATGTGCTTTGCAATGAGAAGAAATCCGGCACGTATGGGTTTACTTTTGGATAACCGTATCAGGAGCAGAAATGAAAAACCCCGCTATATCATTTGTTCTATTGATGAATGAATTGTAAAATGATTTTTATGGACGGTGAAATATCCGTCCTTCTGCATTTTACCCAGCTCCTTAGATAGCGCAGTCCGTTCGACATTCAGATAGTCGGCGAGAGCCTGGCGGTCAAAAGGTATGTCAAATTCTTTGTTTCCGCTGTGCAGGGATACTGAACTTAGATATGACATGACTCTCCCGCGGATCGTTTTTGGAGATGTATGAAAGCTTCTTCTCGATAGCTGGAAATTCTTATAAGAGGAAATCACCAGGAGATTGAACGTGATTCTGCTCATCCACAGTTTCTGCGGATTCAGTCCGGCATCCTGTACAGGTGCATGCAGAAACAGGATTCTGCTGTTCTGATTTACTTTGACATCGACCAGCATTGGTTCATTGCTGAGCAAGGCATAGGTCTCAGCAAATACTTGTCCGGCTCCGATATGACTCAGTATCGTGCGGTTGCCCCATATATCATTGGTCTCTATGGTCACACTTCCATCCAATACGATACCAAATCTCGAAGTGGTGTCGCCTGCGTGAAATATGAAAGAACCTTTGAGGAATCGCTTTTCCCGGGCCCGGAGAGAGGAAAGAGCCGTTTCGATCTCATCATCTGACATACCGCGAAAAAGCGCAGTTTCCTTCAATTCTGTTATCATCATAAGAACCCTCCATAATTTTAAAAATGTGGTTATAGCCACATAATTCTGTCTGCAATAATACTACACTTCAATTATAAGAACAAGCCGAAACGATTAGGAGAAACCAGTATATGATCAGAACAATCATCAACATAGACGAAGAAAAGTGCAATGGGTGCGGTCTTTGTGCAGAAGCATGTCATGAAGGCGCCATAGAGATTATAGATGGCAAGGCGAAACTCGTAAGGGAACATTTCTGCGATGGTCTTGGGGATTGTCTGCCTAATTGCCCGACCGGAGCGATCACATTTGAGGAAAGAGAGGCGCCGGCATACGATGAGGCAGCCGTTATGGAGAGCCGGAAGAAGAAAGAGCAGGCTCCGGTAAACGCAAGACAGACATCGAGGCTCGGGCAGTGGCCCTGTCAGATAAAGTTACTTCCTGTGAAGGCACCTTTCTTTGACGACGCCAGGTTGCTGATCGCGGCAGACTGCACCGCGTATGCATACGCAAATATGCATGAAGACTTCATGAAGGGAAAGATCACGATAATTGGTTGTCCCAAGCTCGACGAAGGCGATTATACTGAGAAACTTACTGCTGTCCTCACGAATAACGACATCAAGAGCGTAACCATAGCGCGCATGGAAGTGCCATGCTGCGGCGGACTCCAGAGAGCTGCTGAGAATGCACTGCGCAACAGCGGCAAATTCATTCCGTGGCAGGTGGTCATCGTTTCAAGAGATGGAAGAATCCTTGACTGACAGAGATATGAAAAGCCCTGCAGAGCGAACAGAAACGATTGTTGCAGTACAATCGTTTTTTTTTGCCCTTCTGTGACTTTATCACAGAAGGGCCCTCACGGAATGAGTATAATACGGTCAAAGATAAGTTTAGAAGACAGAGGAAAGGGGAACAATCATGGCAGAAATCATAGTAACGAAAGACAATTTCCAGAAAGAAGTAATAGAATCAGAAGTACCGGTATTGGTGGATTTCTGGGCAACCTGGTGCGGCCCTTGTAGGATGCTGGCACCGACGCTGGAGGAAATCGCTTCAGAACAGGAAGGCGTCATCAAGGTCGGCAAAGTCAATGTGGATGAGCAGCCTGAACTGGCGAGACAGTTTGGCATTATGAGCATTCCAACGCTGATCGTTTTTAGGGACGGACAGATCGTGAACCAGACCATGGGGCTTCAGCCAAAAGCAAACATCATGGCAATGCTGTAGGAGAAATCAACAAACAGACGCTGGATAACAGGAGAGGTAAAAAACGATGAAAACTGTAATCATAGGAGGCGTTGCTGCGGGAGCAAGCTGCGCTGCGAGGCTGAGAAGGCTGGATGAAAGCGCCCGGATCGTACTGCTTGAAAGAGGGCCTTATATATCATACGCGAACTGCGGACTGCCGTATCACATCGGCGGCGTGATCAAATCAAGAGATGCGCTTCTGGTCACCAGAAAGGAGACCATGGAGAACCGGTTTAACGTGGATGTTCGTACGGGGAGTGAGGCGGTCCGCATTGACCGCGTCAACAAGACCGTTACGATCAGAAACAGCGAAACAGGGGAAGAGTACAGTGAACCCTACGATAAACTGGTCATTTCGACAGGATCATCACCGGTCAGACCGCCGATACCGGGTATTGATCATCCGAGGATCACGACTTTATGGACCGTTCCGGATACTGATAAGATCCGGGATATGGTCGATGCACAGGCCGGCGCGAAGAGTGCTGTCGTCATCGGCGGCGGGTTCATCGGCATCGAAACGGCAGAGAACCTGCATCACGCGGGACTGGATGTCACCCTTGTAGAAGCAATGGATCAGGTCATGGCGCCATTCGATCCGGAGATGGCAAAACTGCTTCATGAAAACATCGCGGAGAACGGCGTAGCACTTCATCTCGAAGACGGCGTCGATTCTTTTAGAAACAATGAAGATGACAGCGTCACAGTTCGTCTGAAGAGCGGCAAAGAACTGCAGGCTGATCTGGTGATTCTGTCCATCGGCGTCAGACCGAACAGTCAGCTGGCGAGAGAAGCCGGGCTTACGCTCAATGAACGGGGCGGCATTGTTACGGACGACCACCTCAGAACATCTGACCCGGACATCTACGCAGCAGGTGATGTCATTGAGGTAACGGACATCGTCAGCGGTGACAGGACCATGGTTCCGCTGGCCGGGCCGGCGAATAAAATGGGAAGAATTGTCGCGGATAATATTGCCGGAGGCAATGAAACATATCAGGGAACGCAAGGTTCCTCTGTAGCGAAAGTCTTCGACCTGACAGCAGCTTCCACAGGAAGCAATGAGAAGACTCTGAAAAAACGAGGTCTGCAGAAGGGCGTCGACTATGAGACCCTGATCATCACGCAGAATCACCATGCGGGTTATTATCCGGGCGCGGTGCCTATGATTCTGAAGATGATCTTTGCGCTGGACGGGAGCAGGATTCTCGGTGCGCAGATCGTCGGGAAGGAAGGTGTTGATAAGAGAATCGACACCATCGGCGTCGCACTGAGAATGGGAGCGAACATCGAGGAACTGAAATCGCTGGAACTGGCGTATGCACCGCCTTACTCATCCGCCAAAGACCCGGTGAACATGGCCGGTTTCACTGCGGAGAACATCATCCGCGGCGTGGTCCGGTTCTGTGACTGGGATGCGCCGGACAAAGACAAAGAAGCCGTTCTGCTGGACATCCGTGAAGAAGCGGAGCTTATGGCCTATGAGATCCCCGGCGCAGTAAACATCCCATTGGATCAGCTGCGCGGACGGCTTGATGAGCTGGATTCGTCCAAAGCGTATATTACGTTCTGCGCCATTGGAGTGCGTTCCTACAACGCAGCGAGGATACTGATGCAGAACGGGTTCGGGAATGTCTCAGTGTATCCGGGAGGCGTACGTTTCTACGCATCAACCCATGCCGGGCCGGAGGCTTTTGCAAAAGCTGCAGAGGCTGTTGAACCCGATACCGCGGCGGTCGGCGGATTCATGAAAGGAGCAGATATGAAAAATGCGAAGGAGATTTCTCTGGACTGCTGCGGCATGCAGTGCCCGGGGCCGATCATGGAGGTATACAAGAACATTGAAAATATGGAAGATGGTGATATACTGAAGGTGGCCGCATCAGATCCGGGGTTTTCCAGGGATATCATCGCCTGGTGCAGGAGAACCGGTAACACATTGCTTTCTAATGAGAAAGAAGGGGTAGAGTATATCGCCTGCATTCAGAAGGGTGCCGAGCAAAGCATCCCATTGGACGGGGGCATTCCGGCAGAGGGAAACAGAGTCGTTGACACCCCTCAAGGCAAGACCATCATCGTCTTTGATGGTGATATGGATAAGGTGCTGGCATCATTCATCATCGCCAACGGCGCGCTGGCAATGGGCAGACCGGTCACTATGTTCTTCACTTTCTGGGGTCTGACCGCCTTGAGAAAAGCGCAGAAGCTGCCGATCAAAAAGAACTTCATGGAGAAAATGTTCGGCATGATGCTGCCGCGCGGACCGCGGAACCTGAAACTGAGCACGATGAACATGGGCGGCATGGGCACAGCGATGATGAAGGGTATTATGAAGGATAAGAATATCGACTCACTGGAAGATCTGATGAAGAAAGCCATGAACAGCGGGGTGAAAATCATCGCCTGTTCCATGAGCATGGATGTCATGGGTATCCGTGAAGAGGAACTCATTGACGGCGTTGAAATCGGCGGTGTTGGGACATATCTTGGAGCGGCGGAAGAATCCAACGTCAATCTGTTCATCTGATGTGCGGGTCCCGGCTTGCCGGACGAAAAAGTGGGTTGCGCGAGAGGAAGAAACACATGATGCCAGAGTTGAGATATCAGCTGGAACAACTGGTATTCTGGGACAAACTGACAGACGAAGAAAAAGAACGCGTTGCAGACTATGCGGTCATACGCGACTACAAAAAGGACAGCATCCTCCATGCGATGGAGGGTGACTGTCTGGGTCTGATCGTCGTTCTGGGAGGTTCTGTGCGCGCATATATGATGTCCGAAGAAGGACGTGAAATCACGTTGTACCATATCCGGGAAGGGGAATACGACGTGCTGACTGCGTCATGCATCATGTATCAGGTCACCTTTGATACCCAGATGGTACTGGAGGAAGACAGCCGCATCCTGATCGTGCCGACAACGGTGCTGGCGGGACTGAAGCAGAACAATGTCTATGTGCGGAGTTTTATTTACGAAGTTCTGACGCAGCGGTTTTCTGATGTCATGTGGACATTCCAGCAGATTGTGTTTTATGGTATCGATCAGCGGGTGGCGGCGTATCTGCTGAACCACGCAGAAGAAAGACAGGCAGGAGAGCAGGCAGACATCGTCCATGCGACCCACGAGCAGATTGCGAGGGAGATCAATACTGCCAGAGAAGTGGTGGCACGTATCATCAAACGGTTCGCAGAAGACAGTCTGCTCGAAACAGGCAGAGGGACCGTCACCATTAAAGATCAGAAAGGGCTTCGACGAATCACGGAAGACTTTCTGTTGAACGAACAGAGAACAACAGAACAAAAATGATGAAGGCAATGGGTGTAAGATGAACAGATTGCTTGTTTTTGCGTTTCTTTTTTTTATAGGATGTGTACTTGGCTGGGGAATTGAACTGTTTTTCCGGCGGTATATATCAAAGAACAATCCGGAACGAAAATGGATCAATCCGGGATTTCTTGTCGGACCATGGCTGCCTATCTACGGGCTGGGGCTCATTGGTATGTATCTGATTTCAGAATTGCTGATGGAGCAGAAGATGACCGGGATCGACTGGATGAACACGGTGACGATTCTTATTATCATGACCCTCGTCATGACGGTGATCGAATTGATTGCCGGTCTGATCTTCACTCGTTTCTTTAATATGAAACTATGGGATTATTCCTCCGAGAAACTAAATTTCAAAGGAGTGATTTGCCCGAAGTATTCTTTGGCGTGGGGGATCATGGGATGTTTTTATTACTTCGTGATCAATCCGTACGTACTGGACGGCATCATATGGCTATCTCAGCATTTAACGTTTTCATTTTTTATCGGTATGTTCTTCGGTGTGTTTGCGGTAGATCTCGGCTATTCCTTCAAATTAGCGAATAAACTGCGTGCGTTTGCTGATGAAAACAAAATCATAATCCGTTATGAAGAACTGAAAGCGCACCTGGCAAGGCAGAGGGAAGAACAGAAAGAGAAAGCCCGATTCCTGCTGGCCTTCCGTACAGAAGAGGCGCTGCAGAGTCAATTGGAGCGGTATCGGGATGCCTTAGGGAAAAGATGATTGAATGATAAATGTTGACAGAAGGGATTGGAAACAAAAATGAGAGAAAAACTATTCCGGTTGATCGAGCCAGGCGCGGAACAATCAATGTATGGCAAGATTTATGATGTTACGATGATCATCGTGATCTGTCTCAGCCTCGTTCCGCTGCTGTTCAAAGAACAGACTGCGGTTTTGATTTGGCTCGACAGAATCACAGTATCGGTTTTCATTTTGGATTACCTGCTTCGATGGGGAACGGCGGATTACTATTTCCGGGCGAAAGGAGCGACATCCTTTCTGAGATACCCTTTCTCGCCAATGGCCATACTGGACATTTTGACGATCCTGCCATCCTTTACATTCCTGTACAGCGGAATGAAAACAGTCCGTGTTCTGCGTTTGATTCAGGCACTGAAGGTATTCCGTGTCTTTCGGAGCTTCCGGTATTTCACACATTTGAGCATGTTGGAACGGGTCCTGTATAAGAAACGTGGAGCACTGCTGACAGTGATATTGCTTGCGCTGGGGTATATTGTCGTTACAGCGATGCTGATGCTGCAGACAGAACCGGAGATTTTTGATGATTTCATCGACGCAATCTACTGGTCAACGGTATCGCTTTCGACGACCGGATATGGTGATATCGTTCCGGTGACAGCGGTAGGGAAAATCATTACGACGATTTCAACACTTTTCGGGATGTTGATCATAGCAATTCCGGCTGGTATTATTACAGCTGGTTATGTAGAGGAAACAAAGCTGAACCAGACTGAAGAGAAAGAAAATACTGAGCACAAAGAACAATAAGAACTTATAGAAAACCGGATTGTACGGGGTGCATGTGTGGCAGGAAACATGCACTCTTTTTACTTCAACTTCCCAAAGGATCACATTGGCAATTTGCCGGATCCGGGAGAAGATTCACACAGATGGACAAAAGGGGATTCGGCGGAAGAAACTGAGGCTGCAATCAAACTGTTTGTAGACACGGTTGTAAAAGGCATATCGGACGAAGATATGGCAAATCTCCCGGCCCACCAGAGAGAGCAACTGGA
>JAILDT010000021.1 GCA_024689085.1 Clostridia bacterium
GGCACTGCAGCCTGACCGATTCTCTCGCCCAGCTTTTCTGTTTCTGTTTCGTTTGCTATATGAAGTATTTTTTCCATAGAATCACTCATACATCTCATACACGGCTTCCATCGTCAGGTCGTTCATATTCATCGGCCTGTCACCGTGGACTTTTTCACGCTGCTGTTCCGGGAACGGCTCCAGCATACGCAGGTCGCCCTTCGGAACCGGATCCCAGTCGTCGTCAACCTGCTTGCCGAGGATATTGTTCTCCAGCGCCCGGATGACGCCGCTGTGTGCGACAATGATAATATCCTTCGCGTCATCGTTCCGCAGGATATTCCGCAGGGCCGCCTTGACCCGGTACTGCATATCATAAAAACTCTCTGCCCCGCGCATCTTGAATGAGAAGATGTCGCGTCCGCGGCGTTCGTATTCTTTCGGATACGTATTCGCGATTTCGCTGATTGGGTGTCCGTCCCAGTCACCGAGACTGATTTCCCGAAGTCCTGCATCATATCTGACCCGAACCGGGCTACCCAGTATCTCCGCCAGCTGCGGATAGGTTTTGTTGATGGACTCCGCAATGATCTCCGCCGTCTCCGACGCCCGTGACAGATCGCTGGCGTAGACCCGCTCGATGGCCGGCATCGGCTCCTTTCCGAACTTGTCCATGCCCAGCAGTTCCGCTTCCACGTCTTCTGCCATGAGCTCCGTGATCCTCTCGCCGAGCTCCGCCGCCTGAACGCGTCCCTCCTCTGAAAGAGGCACGTCGTATTGCCCGATGAACATCGGCGCTTCATGCTGCCGGGTCTCGCCGTGGCGCACCAGAATGATTCGCTTCCGCGCGGTCAGCAGTTCCAGCTTCTCCCGGGCAAATCCTTTCGCGACGAACTTCTGAATGTCCGCGTAGCCCGCCGGCGTATCCATGTCCAGAAGGCATCCTTCCTCACCGGTCTCCACGCGAATCATGGTGTCTGCGTATTTGTCGGTAATCGCAGCCAGTCCGCCCTGCCCGTCGGTACTTACAATCTCATCGATGCGGGCCGCCGGTATGTACAGCGGATGTCCCTTCTTACCTTCGAAGAGCGCCACTGCAAAAGCATCACTGCTCGTTTCGCCTGCCTCGGTCACTTTATCCATGACCGCCCGCATGACGCTGACGCTGATCAGCGGACAATCCACGGGCATCAGAAGATAGCCCTCCTTCCCAGACTGTCTTGCCTTTGCAAGTCCTGCCTGAACGGAAGAGAACATACCGCTCTCGTAATCTCCGTTGTAGGCTTCGCTGACGCCGAGATGCCGCAGCGTTTCCGCTAAGGCGTTCCGATTGTGGCCTGTCACAATGGTGATGTCCGTCAGACCTGCCGCTTTTGCCGTCTCCACGAGGCCTTCGATAGCTGGCCGCCCGTCGACAGGAAGCAACGGTTTGAAGTCCTTCATCCGCGACGACAGCCCGGCTGCCAGGATCACAACGCCGAAGCATTTATCATATTGTTCTGTTTTTTCTCTGTTGTAGCCAATTCTCATCTCTTATTCGTGAATCTTCCCCATTCCTTCCGCATGGCGCAAAGCCGCAGCAGCCTCATTGTGTTCGGCACGGACCAGAATCATCTCCGCGGCGATGCTGATAGCGATTTCCTCCGGCGTTTCTGACTTGATATCCAGACCGATCGGCGCACAGACCTTATCCAGTTCTTCCTGGGTGAACCCTTCCGACAGAAGCTGTTCCCGCAGGATCTGATTCTTGTGGCGGCTGCCGATCATACCCAGATAAGCGTGCGGTTTTCTGAGGGCCTGCCGCAAAACCTGCAGATCTCCTCTGTGACCCCTTGTAACGATGATCAGGAAGCTGTCTTCATCTGGTTCGATCTCTTCAAAGCAGTGGTCGAAGTTGTCGCAGACGATGGTTCTGGATGCCGGAAAACGTTCTGCGTTAGCGTAGTCTGCCCGATCGTCGATGATGACCGTCTCGAAATCGATGTGCCGGAGCACAGGGTCCAACGCCAGCGCAACGTGACCGCCGCCGAAGATATACGCCTGGGAAGACGTCTTGAAATCCTCCACAAAGGTCCCCGGATTCTGTGGGTCCACATAACGGATCTGTATTGTCGCATCACCGCCGCATCCCATCTCCAGTGCGCCCTCGCCTGTCGCTGCTTCATCAAGAATAAACTCGTAGGTGCGGAGCGGTTCTTTTGTCTTGAGCTGTTCTCTGCAGTGGCGTTCGGTCTCCGCTTCCAGCAGTCCGCCGCCTACGGTACCCCAGGTCTTCTCCTCGAAGTTCATGAGCAGGACTGCATCGCGCTTGCGCGGGGCACTTCCTTTGGTCTCAATGACTTCCGCGATGACGAAGGGAACGTTCTCTTCGATGAACTTTCTCGCGATGTATGAAATCTTATCTGCCATCTTGTTTCCTCTCTATTTCTCTTCCCCCGGTATGATTTTATCCAACCGCTTCAGCTGGCTGCCGCACGGGCAGACGCCGAAGATCCAACGGCTGTAATAACCTGTTCTGAATCTGACCAGCGGCGCGTCTTCCCAGTTCAGGGTGGTGAGAACGATCTCGCCGTAGTTACTGAACCCCGGCGTCTTCGGCGATTCAAATCGGACCGCCTCTTCCGTCACCGGATTGATCAGCTCGATGAACAGATCCGCCTCACGGATGTGACTGCCCTTGCCGTAGCCGCAGCTGGCCGCAATGCCAAGCCCCGCTGCAGGGATGTCACTGAACTCAAAGACCATGGCCTGGAAGGTTTCCTCCAGCATCATGACCGTTTTGTTCGGTGCGAATCCACCGGTCAACAGAATGCTCCGCAGATAAATGTCGTCTGCACCTGTTTCTGCCTGGCGGGCTGCCGCTCTGGCCAGCGCCACCATGTGGGTCGGCGAAGCAATTACGCTGGTAACGCCTTCTTCTCTGATCAGCTGCAGGATTCGATCCGATTCTTCCCGGCCACCGGTTTCCTTCTCCATAAAGGCTTCCCCGTAGGCGATTGCTTTTGCACCGATCCGTTCGGCCGCCTGCGCAAACAGACTGCCGGACGAGCTTTCTTCCAAAGGCATCAGCAACAGGACGGTATCCATCTCATCGATTACCATCCGCATACTTCCGATGTAGAAACCCAGTTCCTGCTGCGGATCCATACTCTGCCACCCTTCGGCAAAGGGCACTTCACCCCATCTCTCGCAGCCCGTCTTCTCCAGAATCGCCGTGAGCTTTTCTCTGGTGTACAAATCGATTGCCTGCCGCAACGTCATCATGCCCAGGTCGTCTCTATCGGCCAGTTCTTCGCTCAGATATTCTGCTGTCCAGTTATCTAAATCCAATGCCATCGTTTTCACCCTCCGGCTACATGACCGGCTTCTGGGCTACCAGAATGAAGTACCCCAGATCGCGTTTGTTGCTGTCTGTATCAACGTTCACGCCTGCATCCTCAAAGGACAGTACGTGAAGCCCCAGTTCTTCCTCAATCATTCTGATGAGAGGTTCTTTATAGAAAGCACCCTCAAAGCAGAAATTCGTGAAGTGACTCGGCGTTCCTGCATCGCAGTCCCCCTCATTGTGGGGCAGTCTGGCCTGGCGGGCCGCTTCCATGGCGACCGCCTTGACCTTCTGCGGATCGGGATCTTTCTCATAGTAGTCGGTGATGATGAGTCTGCCTCCCTTCTTCAGCACACAATACGCTTCGTGCAGCGCCTCGTCCGGCTGCGGCATAGCGCTCAGGGAACATTCCATCATGATTCCGTCAAAGGTGTAGGACATGTAGTCGTCCAGGAACGTGCCGTCTCCGAACTTCACATCGATGCCGGGGAACGTCTTTTTGGCTGTATCAATCTTCGCCAGATTGATATCGATGCCTTCCGCCTTCAGACCCATCCTGTTCAGGTAATCGACGGTATCGCCTTCCCCGCATCCGATATCCAGAATGCGGCTTCCCATCTTGTAATTCGCTTTTTCAAGGGCTTTGTCCGTCACGTCGAACCCGCCCGGTCTCGTGATTGCCATTCTTTACTCCTTAACCTTTGTCAAACCACATACATAGTTATGTTATCACAAAAACAGGAGATCATAAAGACCTCCTGTTTGTATCTGATTTCACAACTGACAATCACTTCGAAAAATAGGATTTTCCGAGCATTTCCTTTGCTTCTTCTTCCGAAAGATCGTAGTGCCAGAACTTATCGTAGTATTCCTGCGCGATTTTAACGATATCATAATCCGAATACTCCTCCGGATATACCAGCTGTCCGAGCCACCATACTCCCAGCACCATATTCACCGACGGAGGATATGCCATCCAGCAGTATGGGTCGTTTGGAATCTCATAATATCTGCCTTCTTTTACGGCGGTCAGGCCTCCCCATTCCTTGCTCTGCGCCATTTCGTCATATGGTCCGCCTTTTGCAAGAATGATCACATCCGGTTCGACGTTATAGACGGTTTCCAGGCTCACAATCGTCCCGCCGCCTTTATCGGTTACCTCTTCCGGAACAATGGCATTCTTCGCACCGATACGATCAATCACCTGTGCCTGTGACGATCCTGCTGCATTTGTTTCCAGCCCGGAAGCGCCCGTTCCGTACATGACGCTGAGCATGTCCTCTTCCTTGATTTTTGCACTGTTTTTTTCTGCCATGGCGAGTGTCTTTTCGACAAACTGTGCAAGTTCTTCGGCTTTTTCTTCCCTGCCGAGGAGTTCTCCCACCTGTCTGTAAGCATTAGGCAGTTCCTCCAGCGTCCCTTCGAAGAACAGCGTCGGAATCCCGATCTGCTCCTGTATTTTATCCATATCCTCCTTCACGGTCGGTTTCTTGTCCCCTATATCGAGGACTACCTGCGGATCGGCTTCTATCAACGCTTCCATATTCAGATTCGGATTGCTTCCGTAGAACTGTCCGAATTCCGGAAGATCAAGCATCTCTTTCGGGAAATATTTTTCCTGTTCCTTTGTCGGCTGTGCTGATACGCCAACTAGCATATCCGGTGCGATGGTCATCATGAACATCGTCGCAACAGCGCCTGCCGGAGCAACTCTGCTGATCTCACCAGGCACTTCCACGGTTCTTCCCGCATCATCCTGAACCTCTGTTGTCGCTGTCTCCTTCGCCGGAGCGGAATCCGAGCTGTTTCCGCACCCTGTAAATGACAAAGTAACCATCATGGTCAATATCAAAACAATTGCTATGACACGTTTCATCCTCTTCTCTCCTTCTTGTCTCTGTTTCGTAAAAATACTTATTTCGTCGACCTGATCGGCATGCACACCTTGGCGTCCTCGCCGCGGAATTCCGTATCGATCAGCCGGACTTCAACATCATATAGTTGCTGCATCAGCTCTTCCGTAAGAACCGTCTTTGACGGACCTGCAGCCCTGACCTCTCCGTTCTGAAGAACAAAGGCCTTCTCTGCGAAAAGCAGAGCGTGTTCAGGATTATGCGTCGAGATGATGACGGTGTAACCATGCTCAACCAATCCTCTGATTCGTTCCATAACTCTGAACTGATTTCCATAGTCAAGATTCGCCGTAGGTTCGTCCATGACCAGTATTTTCGCATTCTGTATGATGGCCCTTGCCAGAAGCACGAGCTGCCGCTCGCCTCCTGAAATACGACCAAAACCTCTGTCCCTGAGATGAGAAATACCAAGATCTGCAAGAACACGCTCCGCTTTTCTGACGTGCTCTTCTTTTGGTGTTTCCAGAAGTTTCAGTTCTCCGGTAAGCCCCATAAGG
>JAILDT010000064.1 GCA_024689085.1 Clostridia bacterium
TCCATGGACAGAGGAGGATCTGGAACAGTAGAAGCTCATAACCTGCATGAACATTACCAATGAAATAATTTCATCGTACATTGACAACCTTTATGTTAATGAGAACAGAAGACTTGAGGAACTCCGGCAATTCGCCGAAGAGCATTATGTTCCAATCATTCTGAAGGACACGGAAAAACTCCTCAAAGTCATTATGCGGCTGAAAGAGCCTGCTCGCGTGCTGGAAATCGGTACTGCAGTGGGCTATTCGTCGTGTGTATTTGCAGATTGCTGTGATTGCAGCGTACTGACCATCGAATCGGATGAAGAGGCCGCAAAAGCAGCCCGCACCAACATCGATAACCTGGGGTTTGCGGATCGGGTGGAAGTTCTTGTTGGCGACGCACGTGAGGTTCTCATCGGACTCGACACAGCAGAATCCTTTGATATTCTCTTCATCGACGCTGCCAAAAGCCACTACCGGGAATTCTGGGATCTGGCGATGCCTCTGATGAAAGATGACAGCATGATCATATGCGATAACGTTCTCATGAGAGGGATGACCGCGTCGGATGAATATGACAATAAAGGGAAACACAGGACGTCGATCAACCGCATGCGGGAATTCATTGCATACATCAATGGTCTGGACTACGCAGATACTGCCGTACTGCCAGTTGGCGATGGCGTTTCTATCAGTTTGATCGATAAAACACAGATAGAGAAAAATGAAGAAAGTTGAGCTGCTGGCTCCGGCCGGCGACCTGGAAAAACTGAAAATTGCAGTGGAATACGGCGCTGATGCAGTCTACTTTGGCGGCGAGATGTTTTCTCTGCGGGCAGGCGCGGGTAACATGACCGCGGACGAAATGCGGGAAGGGACCGCATACGCTCACAGCCGCGGCGTGCGGTGCCACCTGGCGCTCAACGTCTACGCCCACAATGAGGACATCGCGCCTCTGCGCAGTTATCTAAAGGAGATCAGGGCGATCCCTGTGGACGCCTATATCGTTTCGGATCCCGCCGTGATGCAGCTTCTTCGTGCTGAGATTCCGGACGCGGAGATTCACCTCTCTACACAGGCCAATACGACCAACTATCTGACCGCCAATTACTGGAGAGAACAGGGCGTAAAACGTCTGGTTCTGGCCAGGGAGCTGAGTCTGGACGAGATCCGTGAGATCAGAGCCAATCTGCCGGAAGACACGGAACTGGAGGCTTTTGTACACGGTGCGATGTGCATTTCCTATTCGGGGAGATGCCTCCTGAGCAACTTTATGACGGGCCGGGACGCCAACAGAGGCGCCTGCGCTCATCCATGCAGATACAAATACAGAGTCGAGGAGGAAAAGCGGCCTGGCGAATACTGGCCGGTGGAAGAGGATGACCGCGGCACATACATTTTCAACAGCAAAGATCTGTGCATGCTGGAGCATCTGCCGGAACTCATCGAAGCCGGCATCGATTCCTTCAAGATCGAAGGGCGCATGAAGAGCATCTTCTATATCGCCCACGTCATCAAGGCCTACCGTACAGCTCTGGACGCCTATTATAAGGACCCGGAAGGCTATCGGTACGATCCGGCATGGGCGGAGGAGATGTGCAAGGCCAGCCATCGTGACTTCACCACTGGTTTCTACTTCCGGAAACCGGACAGTGGCGCCCAGGAATACAGCAGCAGTTCCTACATCCGTGACTATGCCTTCACAGGACTGGTCAAAAACTATGATCCTGCGACAGGTATCGCTGTCGTGGAACAGCGGAACAAAATGGACATCGGCGATACCATCGAGGTCTTTGGACCGGATGGCGCCGCTTTCACACAAAAACTTGATTACATGTCGGATGAGGAGGGAAACGCCGTTTCCTCGGCACCGCATCCGCAGCAGATTTTACAAATCAAAATGGCTCAGCCGGTGGCTGAGATGTACATGCTCAGAAAGGAGAAATAACTGATGTCAGAGGGTCCTTTGCTTCCCTTATGGGGCGTGATCATAGGCCTGGCGCTCATCATCATCAACGCATGGTTCGCTGCAGCGCGCAAATCAATATCGGAATCCAACAAGACAAAGCTCAGGGAGCTGGCCGACGACGGCAATGGCAGAGCAAAAGCAGCACTCCCGGTTGTGGAAAACCCATCGGTTTATAAACTGTCGACCAGAGTGCTGAATGTCATCATCTACATGATTTACTGCCTGATCTGCATGGTTCTGATCGGCATTCCGCTTTACGTAAAGTTCATGGCTATGTGGGAATCGGAGACGGCATCGATGATCGTCGCATTTCTCATCGTGTTCATCATTTCCCTGATCATACTCATGGCACTGGGAGAAATGCTGCCGAGAAGAATCGCCATGCAGCACGCGGAAGGAGTTCTCATGACCACAGCGGGCACCATTAAGGTGGTCAGCGTGATCCTGAAACCTGTCACCGCATGTATCGCAGGACTGGCGATCCTCTTCCTGAAACTATTCCGTCAGAGAGCGGATCTCAACGACAACGAGTACTCGGAAGAGGACATCGTCGACATGCTGGAAGCAGGGCAGGAGAGCGGCGAACTGAAGGAAGAAGGCAAGAAGATGATCACTGGCGTATTTGCCTTCGACGATATCCTTGCCTATGAAATCATGACGCCGCGGACGGATGTTTTTGCAATTGATATCAACGATCCGGCGGAAGAGTACATCGATGAGCTTATGAGCCTGAAGTACTCCCGTATCCCGGTTTATGAGGATGACAACGACAACATCATCGGCATTCTCAATATCAAAGACTATCTGATTCAGGCGAGACAGCAGGGTTTCGACAACGTTGACATCAGATCCATTCTGAGGACGCCTTACTTCGTACCTGAAACGAAGAATATTGACTCGCTCTTCTTTGAACTGCAGAAGACGAAGCAGCAGATTGCCATTCTGATCGATGAGTACGGCGGATTCTGCGGTATCGTCACCATGGAAGATATCATCGAAGAGGTCATGGGAGAGATTGATGACGAATATGATGAAGAAGAGCAGGAACTGACCAAGATCGGTGAGAATCTGTACCTCATCGAAGGAAGCATGTATCTGGACGATATCAACGAAGAACTGGGTACAAATCTGGAATCCGAAGACTCCGAAACCATCGGCGGATTCATCATCGATATGTTCGGCGAGATACCGGATGAAGACGATCTGGGCAAGAAAATGGAATGGGAGAATCTTGAATTTACCATCGATTCCGTGAAAGACAGACGTATTGAGAAAGTCATTATGAAGATCAACGAAAAAGAAGATAAGGATAAGGAATAATGGCGGAGGATAAAGTTAAAGTTAAGGACAAGGATAAAAAGGATAAAGATGAAGAAGTTTTAACGGTATCCGATGACGTGCTGGCGGTATGCGCCATCAATGCGACCCTGAAGACGGACGGTGTTGCGGAAATGGCCGGTGGTATTACAAATACGATCAGCAAGAGTATACGGGGTAAGGAACTGGTCGCCAAAGGTGCGAAAGTGACAAGGAACAACGATGAAATCGATATCGATCTTCACGTGATTGTTTCCTATGGCTGCAAGATTCCGCAGACGGCCTGGGATATCCAGGAGAACGTGAAGAATGAAATCCGCAGCATGACAAACATGAGACTCAACGCTGTGAATATCCATGTCGAGGGAGTGAAGAAAAATGACCAGAAATGACGCGCGCGAAATCATGATGCAGATCCTCTACGAAATGGATGCTCAGAAGTCACTGGATCAGGAGAAAGCCCAGCAACTGGCTTCTGAGAGGCTTCCGGGCGACCATGCTGTGAGAGGGGGGAATCTGCTTTCCGAGACTGTCACTCATCTTGAGGAAATCGATGCGGACATCAACAAATATGCGTCACGCTGGAAGACCAGCAGGATGCCAAAAGTTGATCTGGCCATCATGCGGCTTGCCTGTGGGGAAATCAGATACTGCGATGATATCCCTGAAGCTGTGACCATCAACGAAGCCATCAACATGGCGAAGAAATACAGTACGGACAACTCAGCGCGGTTTATCCATGGGGTCCTGGGCGCCATTACCAAGGGAAACAAAGATGACTGAGAAGTATGTCCTGGGACTGGATACGAGCAATTATAAAACCTCTGTCGCTATTGTCAGCGGCGGCAAAATTGTGGCTGATCTGCGCCGGTTCCTGACTGTGAAGGAAGGGCAGAGGGGTCTCCGTCAGTCGGAAGCGCTGTTCCAGCACGTACAGAACCTTCCGGAACTGCTTGCGCTGCTCCGCCAGCGTTATGACGGCAGCATCGACGCGGTCGCCTATTCGACAAGACCGAGGGCTGTTGATGGCTCCTATATGCCGTGTTTTACAGCAGGTCGAAGCTGTGCCGTATCCATCGGATCGGCGCTCGATGTGCCGACCGTCGGCTTTTCTCATCAGGAAGGCCATATGGAAGCGGTGCTTTCTGCTTTTGCAGAGAGACCGGAAGGAGAATTCGCCGCATGCCACTTCTCCGGAGGGACATGCGAATTATTGAAAATTACACAAAAGGAACATAAGCCAGGAGACTTCGCTTCATTCGAGGAACTCTGCGGCGAGCGTTCCTTCTACGAAATAGAGATTACAGGCGGGACGAAAGATATTTCCTATGGGCAGGTCCTGGACAGAGCCGGCGTCGCTATGGGATTGCCGTTTCCGTGCGGACAGGCTCTGGACGATATAGCGCTTTCTGCCGCATACAGCACAGATATGCTGACCGGCATCAAAGTGACGGACGCAGCAATGCACCTATCCGGATTCGATACGCAGATCCGAAACAGAGTATCTGCTCTGCAGGAATCGGGAGAACCTGTCGAACCACTGATTCGAGAGGCCTTTGAGAAGATTTCAGAGTCCATGATCCGGATGATTCTTCAAGGCATGGAAAAGGCTGAAACGGACCGTATTTATATGTCCGGCGGCGTTTCGTCCAGCCGTTTTATAAGAGAAACCATTACAGAAAGGCTGCGGGAAAAAGGAATCCGCGCATACTTTGCCGGCGGCGATCTGTCTTCGGACAACGCTATAGGCACAGCGCTTCTGGGCAGCAGATTATTATGGGACTGAAACCAATCCGTGTTGGACAGCTGAATAACTACATCGGACGGGTGCTGAAGACGGATCCTATTCTGGGCAACGTATCTGTGATTGGAGAAATCAGCAACCTGAAGTTTCACAGTTCAGGGCATGTGTATTTCTCCTTGAAAGACGAAACCAGCAAAGTGAACTGTTTTCTGGCTGCATCCAACCTGGAACGGATCACCTGTCCTATGGAAGAGGGCATGGAGATCATCGCGTCAGGATATATTTCCGTGTACGAACGGGGCGGATATTATTCCCTGAACATCCGTGATATCGAAGTGAACGGAGAGGGCCAGCTCGCCATCCAGTATGAAAAGCTGAAGGCAAAACTGGAAAAGGAAGGTCTTTTCTCGGCGGAGCACAAGAAACCGCTTCCGGAATTTCCTGCGAAGATCGCAGTCGTGACTTCAGAAACCGGAGCGGCGGTGCGGGATATCATCCGGACCATCAAAAACAAAAACGATTATGTGGATATTCTCGTGTATCCTGTCCTCGTGCAGGGACCGGCTGCAGCACAGGATATCGCCAACGCTCTCAAAGATATCAATGCGCATTACAAGGATATCGATGTGATCATCACAGGACGCGGCGGCGGATCCATGGAGGAACTGTGGGCATTTAATGAGGAAATTGTCGCCCGCAGCATTTTCGTTTCGGAGATCCCGGTCATATCCGCTGTCGGCCATGAGACGGATTTCACGATTTCCGATTTCACAGCTGATTTCAGAGCGGCAACACCGACGGCTGCTGCAGAGATGGCAGTCCCTGACACTGGGGAACTGAGAGAGTATCTCAGAAGCAAGAAAGAGGAACTCGCGTCCAGCCTTATCGGTCAGATCGATTTGCGGAAGAACAGACTGTCCGCTCTGGATCCGAACGTTTTCTCAAAAGGCATTGCGACAAGAATTGCCTATGAGCAGATGAATGCGGATCGGATCATTGAATCCATGGCAGACAGTTTGAAAAACAGAATCGCATCAGGAAGGGACCGCATCGAACTGCTGAAAGCCCTGCTGGAGGCCGCCGATCCGAAGGCCATACTCGCCAGAGGATACAGTGTGGTGACTGACGAGAAGGGAAGTGTGATCAGCAGAGCCGACAAACTGAAGGTCGGACAGAACGTTACGATTGAAACTGGCTCGGGCAGTGCCCGGGCGGAGATCACCAGTATAAACTGAGGAGGATCCGAAGATGGCAGAAAAAAAATTGACGTTTGAACAGTCACTGAAAAAGCTGGAGGAAGCTTCTGAAAAACTGAAATCACAGGAGACTTCTCTGGAAGACGCCATTAAGAACTACGAAGAAGGACTTAAGGCTTACAAGGAATGCTCGAAGATTCTGGAAGAAGCCCAGCAGAAAGTGGAGGTACTTACGAAATGATTGACAGGACTTTTGATGAGTACAAGGCGCTTATCGACGAACATCTCATGGATTTCATCCCGGATATTGATCAGAAGAGCATTACACTTTATGACTCCATGCGGTACAGTCTGAACGCGGGCGGTAAGAGAATCCGTCCGGTTCTGCTTCTGGCAGCATGTGAATTCTGCGGCGGAACTGCGGAGGAAGCGCTGCCGTACGCCTGCGCGCTCGAATATCTGCATACGTATTCCCTGATCCACGATGATCTGCCTTGCATGGACGACGATGAACTTCGCCGCGGACAGCCGACAAACCACATGGTCTATGGTGACGGTGTCGCCACACTTGCCGGTGACGGACTGCAGGCAGCGGCCTATGAGGCCATGCAGAGAGATATGCTGTTGTACTTCGACAACTTCGACGCACTTAAGAGCAGAATCAGAGCTGCCTATGAAATTGCGAAGGGTGCCGGTGTGACCGGTATGGTTGCAGGTCAGATCGCAGATGTGGAAGCAGAGAACAAAAAAAGTTCAAAAGAACTTCTGGACTACATACATTTAACAAAAACGGCTGCTATGATCGTAGGAGCAGTGAGAGCCGGCGCAAGGCTGGGGAACTGCTCTAAAGAAGATCTGGACAACCTCACAACCTATGCAGAGAATCTGGGACTCGCCTTTCAGGTATGCGACGATATCCTCGACGTGGAAGGGGACCAGAAACTCCTCGGTAAGGAAGTTGGTCATGATGAAGCCAACAGCAAGGCAACCTATCCGGCGCTGTACGGACTGGACGAATCAAAAGCGAAACTCCGTCAGCTGACGGACGCCGCCAAAGAAGCCCTTGCGGAGTACTATGACAACGCTGAACTATTCGTCGAACTGGCGGAAACACTATCATCCAGAGTTTATTGACATGAGCAAATATCTATCAGAACACAACTTTCCGGAAGATCTGAAGACGATGGACTTCGATCAGCTTGAGCTGCTGTCCTACGAACTCAGAGACTTCCTCATAGAATCCGTATCGAAGACGGGAGGCCATCTGGCCTCGAATCTGGGCATCGTGGAGCTCACCATCGCGCTGCATCGTTCTTTTGATACACCGAAGGACAAGATCATCTGGGACGTGGGGCACCAGTCCTACGTACACAAGATTCTGACGGGCAGAATGGACAGCTTCGATTCCCTCCGCAAGTTCGGAGGCATCAGCGGTTTTCCGAAATCCTGCGAGAGCGAGTATGATGTTTTTGATACGGGCCACAGCAGTACGTCCATATCCCTCGGTCTCGGTCTGGCGGCGGCAAGAGATCTCAGCGGCGATGAATACAGTGTTGTTTCTGTAATCGGTGATGGTGCCATGACAGGAGGTCTGGCTTACGAAGCTCTGAACAATGCGGGAAGCATGAACACGAATCTCATTGTCGTACTGAACGACAACGGTATGTCCATCTCCCAGAACACAGGCGGACTGTCCCGCTCCCTTGGACGCATCACCAGTACGGAAAACTACGTGCACATGAAGACCAAGGTTAAGAAAGGGCTGAAGAAAGTGCCTGTTGTCGGTGAAAGCGTGATTTCAGGGATTCACAACGCCATGGAGGACATCAAGTACGCAGTCATCGACGGTATCCTCTTCGAGGAACTCGGTTTCAAGTATATCGGTCCTGTAGATGGTCACAATATCCGGGAACTGTGCGAGACATTGAACCGCGCCAAGAAACTGAGCGGTCCTGTGCTCGTCCATGCGGTCACACAGAAGGGAAAAGGCTACTCAAAAGCTGAGAAGCGTCCAAACATATTCCACGGTATCGGCGCGTTCGATATCGAAACCGGCAAACCTATCGGCAAATCATCCGGCCGGTCCTATTCCGCTGTTTTCGGCGATAAACTGATTGATATGGCGGAGAAGGATGAGCGGGTCATCGGTCTCAGCGCCGCTATGACTGACGGCGTCGGACTGGAATGCTTTTGCAAGAAGTACCCGAAGCGGTTTTTCGATGTCGGTATCGCCGAAGGCCATTGTGTCACGTTTTCTGCAGGACTTGCAAAAGCAGGACAGCGACCGTACGTGGCGGTTTACTCATCGTTCCTGCAGCGGGCCTACGACCAGATTCTCGAAGACGTATGTCTGCAGAACCTGCCTGTTACGTTCTGTATCGACAGGGCCGGTGTGGTCGGCGCTGACGGGGAGACACATCATGGACTCTTTGACATGGTGTATCTGCGGTCGATGCCGGGTATGACAGTGCTGGCACCGAAGGATGGACCGGAACTGGAAGCCATGATGGAACTGTCACTGCACATCGACGGACCATGCGCCATCCGCTATCCGAGAGGAACTGCTGCGGATCTTCAGCTTTCTCCAGTCAATCAGGTCGGAAAGGCACAGAGATTGAAGGAAGGGATCAACGCCGACATCTGGGCGGCTGGGAACATGGTTAAACCTGCTTTGGAGGCGGCTGCTCTTCTTGAGGAAGAAGGCATCTACGCGGGCGTCGTCAATATCGCCAGCATTTCGCCGTTTGATACAGAAGCTCTCAGAGAATCCTCGGAAATTGTTCCTCTGATTGTGACGACTGAAGACGGCATCGTCACCGGCGGCGTAGGCGAGTCGATCAGGGCGCTTACCGCTGACAGTGTGACAAAAGTGATCAATCTGGGATGGCCTGACCGCTTCATCGAACACGGCAGTCAGGAGCAGCTCTATCAAAAGTACGGCTTGGACAAAGATGCGATCGCCGACGTGATCCGGCAGAATACCAGATGAAAAAGCGACTCGACGTAATGACAACAGAACGTGGACTCTTCCCATCCAGAGAGAAGGCAAGAGCATCCATCATGGCCGGATTGGTCTATGTGGACGACATGTTGTGCGATAAACCGGGCACACAGGTCGATGAGAGCGCCAGAATCGCCGTCAAAGAGGATTTATGCCCTTATGTGAGCCGTGGAGGGCTGAAACTGGAAAAAGCCCTGAAAACGTGGAATTTCGCCCTTGACGGCGCAAAAGCTGTGGACATAGGAGCCTCCACTGGCGGTTTCACCGACTGTATGCTGATGAACGGCGCCAGCAAGGTCTACTGCATTGATGTAGGCTACGGTCAGCTGGACTGGAAACTGCGAAACGATCCGCGCGTCGTGAATATGGAGAAATGCAACGTGCGGTACCTTGACGTTGATGAAATCGGCCGCGACGTTGACTTTATCAGCATCGACGTATCTTTTATTTCACTCAAACTGGTATTTCCGGTAGTTGCACAGTTGCTGCAGGAGGAAGGATGCCTTGTTTGTCTGGTCAAACCACAGTTCGAGGCAGGACGCGAGCAGGTCGGCAAGAAGGGAATCGTCCGGGATCCGGAAGTCCACAAAGAGGTCATCCGCAATGTCATGGATTACGGCGAAGAGAATGGCCTGTATGCCTGGGGACTGACGTATTCGCCAGTGACAGGAACCAAGGGAAATATCGAATATCTGCTTTTCATGAAGAGGCAAAAATGCGATAATGATATAGATGTGGAGTGCGTCGTTGCAGACTCCCACAGAGAATTGAGATAAAGGCGCATGCCTTTATATATAAAAACAATTATTTTCAATATGATAAACAAAGGAGACAGATGATATGGAAATTTCCAACAGAGTAGGAGTAATGCAGTTCTCACCGATCAGAAGATTCAACAAGTACGGTTTTGAGGCTGAAGCAAACGGCAAGACGGTTTACCGTCTTAACATCGGACAGCCTGACGTTGAGACGCCGCCTTGTTTCAAAGAAGCGATCAACAACTTCGACAAGAAGGTTATCGCATATGCGGAATCTGGCGGAGTTACCGAACTTCTCGATGCTATGATCGACTACATGAGCATGTATGACATGCACTACACCAGAGATAACATCCTCATCACCAACGGCGGATCGGAAGCACTGACACTCATCTTCACTGCTCTGCTGAACCCTGGCGAAGAAGCGATCATCGCTGAACCGTTCTACACCAACTACAACACGTTCTGCAATCAGGTCAACGGCGTTCTCGTTCCGCTGACCACATCCGCAGACGATGGATATGCATGGGCCAAGAAGGACCTCATCGAAGCAGCAATCACGCCGAAGACGAGGGCAATCTGCTGCATCAGCCCAGGCAACCCGACAGGAAGAGTCCTGACTCTTGATGAGATGAAGCTGATCGGCGAAATCGCCAAGGAACACGATTTGTGGATCATCTCCGATGAGGTTTACAGAGAATTTGCCTATGACGGCAGAGAGGTTACCTCCTTCGGCATGCTCGAAGATCTTGCTGACAGAGTCATTCTCGTCGACTCCGTATCCAAGAGATACTCCGCCTGCGGCGCAAGAGTCGGCGCGGTCATCTCCAAGAACGAAGATCTCATGAGTGGCATTCTGAAACTGGCGCAGGGCAGACTGTGCTGTCCGACGCTGGAGCAGGTCGGCGCAGCAGCGCTCTACAGACTGGACAAGTCCTACTATGATCAGGCCAGAGACGAGTACTGCGCAAGAAGAGACGCAGCTTACGAAGAGATCTCCAAGATTCCTGGCGTTGTCTGCCAGAAGCCTGGCGGCGCATTCTACATGACAGCGAGACTTCCGGTCGAAGACGTGGAAGACTTCCTCATGTTCATGCTGACGGAATTCGATGACAATGGTGAAACAGTGATGTTCACACCGGCAGGCGGATTCTATGCAACACCGGGACTTGGCAAAGACGAGATGCGTATCGCATACGTTCTCGCACCGGAGAAGATGAGAAGGGGAGCGGAGCTGATCAAGCTCGGCATCGAAGCTTACAATAAGAAGCTCGGCAAGTAAGGAGAGGAAATTGGCAAAATCAAAGCTATCGCCCATGATGCAGCAATATCTTGATATCAAGGAAGAACACAAGGATGAGATCCTGTTCTTTAGGCTGGGCGATTTCTACGAAATGTTCTTTGATGACGCCATCACCGCTTCAAGAGAACTTGAGCTTACACTGACAGGTAAACAATGCGGTTTGGATGAAAGGGCTCCCATGTGCGGAGTCCCTTTCCATGCCGCGGATACCTACATCGCCCGCCTGATCGGCAAAGGCTACAAAGTCGCTATCTGCGAGCAGGTGGAGGATCCCGCCGCTGCGAAAGGCATCGTGAAGCGTGAAGTCATACAGATCGTCACGCCGGGCACAGCCATGAACAGCACGATCCTTAACGATAAAGAAAACAACTACATCGCGTCGGTGTTCTCCGGAGGGGAGAGCATCGGGCTGTCATACTGCGATGTTTCAACAGGCGAGCTCTGTCTGACGTCTTTCTCCGGTTCCGGAGCCCGGCAGACGCTCATCAACGAACTGGTCAAAATCGGCGCCAGCGAGCTGATTCTGGACGAGGGAACAGCCCTCGTGCTCGACGCGGAAGACCTAAAGACCGTAACGGATTCCTATATCAATGTCATTGGCGACAAATTCTACCGCACAGACGCCCTTCGTGATACGATCAAGCGTCACTTCAGTGTGTCCGCATCCAGAGGAATCGGCGTCGAAGAGGGGACCGATTCGGAAACGGCGCTCGGCGCGCTGCTTCTCTATCTCTACGATACGCAGAAGAGCGATTTGTCCCACATCCGTACGCTGTCTGTCTACACAGTAGGACAGCACATGTCCCTCGACAAGGCCACCATCAAGAACCTGGAACTGACCGAGACGCTCTTTGAGAAAAAGCTCCAGGGCTCACTTCTCGGTGTGCTCGATAAAACGCATACGGCCATGGGCTCCAGAACCATGAAGCACTGGCTCAGACAACCTCTGAACAACGCGGACATGATCAACGCCAGGCTGGACGCGGTTGAGGTCCTCCTGGACGATGTGCTGACCAGAAACAACCTCAAGGAAAACCTGAAGAGGATTTACGATTTTGAGCGGCTGGCAGGAAGAATCGCCACCGGCAGGGCCAACGGTCTGGATCTGGTCGCGCTGGCCAACTCCTGCAGGGTGCTGCCGGAAATACGAATGGATCTGTCTTCTCTCGATTCCGCCCTGATTGCTGAGCTCAGAGAGGACATTTATCCCCTCGAAGACATCTGCGCCATGATCGACGCAGGCATTGTCGACGAGCCTCCGTTCACCATCAAAGAGGGAGGACTCATCAAAGCAGGTTACTCCGAAGAACTGGACAATCTGAAATCTTCCATCGCAGACGCCCAGCATTGGATCGCGTCCCTGGAAACCACAGAAAAGGAGAGGACCGGCATCAAAAACCTCCGCGTGGGGTTCAACAAAGTCTTCGGATACTACATCGAGGTCACCAAGTCCAACTACGATCTGGTACCTGATGATTACATAAGAAAACAGACCCTCGTCAACTGCGAGCGGTTCATCACGCCACAGCTGAAGGAGACAGAACGGCTTGTTCTCAATGCTGAGGCAGAAATCAACAAACTGGAATACGAGCTGTTCTGCAGCATGCGTGACAAGCTCAAGGACTACATCGGAGAGATTCAGAGTACCTCACGCGCGGTCGCTGTACTGGACGTGCTTGCAGCTTTTGCGCAGACTGCGGAGAAGAACGATTACGTGAAGCCTCTCATCGACGATGGGGATGTCATCTCCATCGAACAGGGGCGCCATCCGGTCATCGAACAGACGGTGCGCGACAGTGTCTTCGTTTCCAACGACACTTATCTGGACAGGAAGAAGGCGAATCTGCTGATCATCACCGGTCCGAACATGTCCGGCAAGTCCACCTACATGCGTCAGACGGCGCTGATCGTACTGATGGCGCAGGCTGGATGCTTCGTTCCGGCCGCGCGGGCACACATCGGTCTGTGCGACAGGATCTTCACGAGAATCGGCGCCTCAGACAATCTGGCGCAGGGCCAGAGCACCTTTTTCGTCGAGATGAGCGAACTGGCGTACATACTCAACTCAGCGACATCGAAGAGTCTGATCATCCTCGATGAGATCGGTCGCGGTACGAGCACCTATGACGGCCTTTCCATCGCATGGGCTACGGCGGAATTCGTCTGCAAACGGCACATCCGCACGCTCTTTGCCACCCATTACCATGAGATGACCGTTCTGGAGAACACGCTGGAGGGCATCCGCAATCTGAACGTCGACGTCATCGAGGACAACGGGAACATCGTATTTCTCCACAAGATCGTAGAGGGATCCGCTTCACGGAGCTACGGAATCCATGTAGCCCAGCTCGCCGGCGTGCCTGACGAACTGCTCACCAGCGCACGCAGCCATCTTGACAGCCTGGGCAGCGACATGGCGGACAATGTGGAGGTCGTCAGGGAAAACACCGGTGAGACCCAGCTCACATTCTTTGAAACGGTGCCTGACCCAATCAAAGAACGGCTGAAATCACTTGATTTAATGAATACGACGCCTTCAGAGGCGCTGAAGATACTGGAAGATCTGAAGAAGAACCTTTAGGAATGGGGGACCATCTGATGATCAGGTTATTAGACAAAAGCATTGCTGATAAAATCGCAGCCGGCGAGGTCATCGATCGGCCTGTTTCTATTGTCAAGGAACTGGTCGAAAACGCGGTTGACGCCGGCGCCACATCCATCACCGTCCAGATCAGAGACGGCGGAAGAACATATATTCGCGTAACCGACAACGGATGCGGTATCCCGGCCGAGGAGGCTGAAACCGCGTTCAGGCGCCACGCGACGAGCAAAATCACCGATGAGAAGGATCTGGACTGCATCGAGACCCTCGGCTTCCGCGGAGAGGCTTTGGCGAGTATATGCGCCGTTTCCAGAGTCGAGCTCATCACCAAAACCGCCGATTCCAAATCCGGAAGAAAGGTGGTCGTCGAAAGTTCCCAGGTGCTGGAGAACACCGCCACCGGCTGTCCTGACGGAACGACGGTAACCGTGCGCGATCTGTTCTTCAACGTTCCGGCCCGTTACAAATTCCTGGCCTCCGACGCTTCTGAGGCACGGAAGGTCATCGATTTCGTCTCCAGAATCGCGCTTTCCTACCCGGATATCCGCTTCAGCATGATCAATGGCAGCAGCACGGTGTTCACAACAGCGGGCAAAGGCAACATCCTCGCCGGAATCATCAATATTTACGGCAAAGACATCGGAGAGGGGCTGATCCCGGTGGAACAGTCCGCCGGCGGTTTTACCTTAAAGGCCCACGTTTCCCCGCCGGACAAGACGCTGCCGTCCAGAAGCAGGCAGATTTTCTGCGTCAACGGCCGCATCATCGCCAGCTCGGTGCTCGAGAGGGCGCTGGACAGGGCGTATGCGGAGCGGATGTTCAAGGGACGGTTTCCGATTGCGTTCCTGTTCCTGGCCATGCCTGCCGAAAAGCTGGACGTCAACATTCATCCCGCGAAACGGCAGATCCGGTTCGACGATAACAGCGAGGTGGAGGACTTTGTCACAGAAGCCATCCGCAGCGCGCTCATGGGGCAGCAGGCTGTCCCGGATGTGTCGAAAGACGTCTCAAAAGCGGAGATTCCGCCTGCACAGCCGCAAATACAGGAATTAAATGTGCGGGATGACGGGTTCAAATACGAATCCATAGCAACAGAGACCCCTCAGCAGCAAGTAGACATAAAATCCTTCCTGACAACTTTGCGTCAGGAGAAAAACGAGACTGCCGCAGAGCAGGAAAAACCTGATCCTGTCCCTGCAGCCGTCAACCAACCGTTTGATTTTGATGAATTAACAGTCATCGGCGCTGTTTTCAACACATATATTCTGGCTCAGGATGACAGCTGCTTCTACATGATCGACCAGCACGCCGCTCACGAAAGGGTATTCTACGAAAAGCTCATGAAGCAGTATCACGCTTCGGAGAAATACTCCCAGCAGATGCTCATGCCGCTTTCCTTCAGCGTATCCTCTGATGTTTCCACGACCGAGGATATGTGGATCAGCCAGGTGCGCGCCATGGGCTACGATATCGAATTCTTCGGCAATCAGACCTATCTGGTCCGCGAAATCCCTGCGTTCATGCAGATCAATGAGGCGGAGGACTTTCTGAACGACCTGTTCAGCGCCTTCTCAGACAGACCGGATCTTTCCGATCAGCGGGTTTTGGACAAAATCATCACCAGATCCTGCAAGTCAGCCGTCAAAGGCGGCGACGTACTGGACAGCAGGGAGATTACCGCTCTGATCGACCAGCTCAAGGCGTGCGACAATCCGTTCTCCTGTCCGCACGGGAGACCGACCTTCGTCAAAATGACCCGCTATGAGCTGGAACGCATGTTCAAGCGCGCGTAGACACCATATATCATGAAAGACAGACGCATCCTAGTGATCGCCGGCCCAACGGCCGTCGGGAAAACAGAATACGCCATCGCAGCCGCCAAGGCATTCAATGGGGAAATCGTCTCCTGTGATTCCATGCAGCTCTATCAGTACATGGACATCGGCAGCGCGAAGCCTACAGAAGCCGAACAGCAAGAAGCCGTGCATCATCTGATCGACTTTCTCGATCCGAGAGAACCGTTTTCGGTCGCGCGCTATCAGGAGCTGGCACGGTCGGCGATCGATGACATTCTGGCGAGGGGAAGACTTCCTATAATTACTGGAGGTACCGGATTGTACCTCAATTCTATCCTTTATGATATGGATTTTGCCGGTGCGGGCGAAGACTCCGATCTTCGTGATAAATTGAGGAACACGGCAGATTCAGAGGGACCTGAGGCGCTTCACGAACAGCTGCGGAAGCTGGATCCTGAAGCTGCGGAGCGCATCCATCCCAACAACGTGAAAAAAGTGATTCGCGCGATCGAACGTCTGAAGGCAGGAGAGGGGGAAGTCCGTCCATTCGACGGCGGAATTCGTGTGAACGAAAGCTACAACCCTTTGCTGGTTTGCCTTACAAGGGACCGGGAGGAGCTTTATGAGAGAATCAAGAGACGGGTGGATGCCCTGATCGAGGCAGGACTTGTCGACGAAGTACGATCTCTGATGGACATGGGACTGACCGCAGATGACATCTCTATGAAGGGAATCGGGTATAAGGAAATCATCGACTATCTCAACGGCGAAACGACCCTTGACGACGCTGTTGAAATAATTAAAAAAAATACAAGACATTATGCAAAAAGACAGTTAACATGGTTCCGCAGATATGATACTATCTATATGTTGAATTTATCGGAATACTTGTGTGAGGAAGACGCGAAAAGGGGTTTGATCGATTGGCTGGAGAAAAGACTATAAAACTGCACAACAGAAGCGAGCGGCCGGATAACATCGTGCTTAGAGAACACGAGGTCACGTCTAAGTGCACGGACATCGAAAAAGAGCTCCCAACCTTTATGCGGGGCTTTTTTGCTTATCTCAAGGGCAATGTGCTGCCGATGACGAGACTGGCTTATCTGACGGATATCCGGTTCTTCTGTCAGTATTTGATCGAGGAGACCGGGCTGACCACCGCGAAAACGCCGCGGGACATCACGAACAAAGAATTCAATGAGATCATGGCTGTCGATGTCAACATGTTCATCGATTACTGCAGAAGCTACCGCATCGAGAAAGACAACGAAGTCATATTGTATGAGAATACCAACAAGACGCTGGCCAGGAAGAAATCATCGATTTCAGTGCTCTTCAAGCAGCTCTACAGAGACGGCCTCGTCGATAAGAACATTACGGACGGCTTCGACCCGATCCGCGTACCAAAGGCCAGCGAGCGGGAAATCAAGGCCCTGCAGGACGATGAGGTCATGGTCATGCTCGACGCGGTTTCAACCGGCGCCAATCTCACGGAAAAGGAGCATCAGTTCTGGGAGAAGACAAAGAAGCGTGACAAAGCCATTCTGCTTCTCTTCATCACTTATGGGCTCCGGCTCTTCGAGCTGCAGCAGCTCAACGTCTCTTCCTTTAATTTCAACAGAGGAGAGTTCAAAATCTACAGAAAGAGGGACAAAGAGGCCATCATGCCTTTGAATCAATCGGTCACAGAGGTCATCATCGATTATATTGAAAACGAGAGGGCTTCCGACGAGAGGATTCAGCAGGGGCACGAGGACGCCCTGTTCCTTTCCCTGCAGGGAAGACGCATGACGGAACGG
This sequence comes from Clostridia bacterium, assembly GCA_024689085.1. Lineage (GTDB taxonomy): Bacteria > Bacillota > Clostridia > Peptostreptococcales > Anaerovoracaceae > Lentihominibacter. The sequence continues at coordinate 17,469 of JAILDT010000064.1, forward strand.
GCCATCCGGGATCTGGTCAAAAAATACACATCCATCGGCTTGGCGACATCCAGAAAGGCCGGATACAGTCCGCACAAGCTCCGGGCTACCGCGGCAACCAGCCTGATCGGGCGGGGAAATTCGATCTTTGATGTGCAGGCACTCCTGGATCACGAGCAGGTCACGACGACGCAGCTCTATGCGAATCACAGGATGAATGTTAAAAGGGATTTGGTAAAAGACATGGAATGGGAGCTAGAACGGAAAGAGAGAGATTAGGATGAAATTCATTAGAATACTGGCGCTGACTGCGTTTTCAGTGATATTTTTCACAGGAAGCATGCTTCCTGTTTTTGCCGGCGGCATGGATGATGACGATGGCAATTACATGTACGATGATGACGGTAATTACATCGAATATGAAGAATATGATCCGAATGAGGATGTCGAAGAAGATGTCATCACATCCTCGTTCAGTACGTCCTGGTTCGACAATCACCGCCGCTCTAAAGAATATACGATTACAACGGCAATTCAGCTGCAGGGTCTAGCGGACCTGGTAAACGAAAGTCGTTATGATGACTACACAAACAGTGCCAACCATTATGAGAGTTTTGAAGGCAAAATCATAAAACTTGGGCGCGACATTACCGTCAGAGACAACTTCACCCCAATCGGATGGAGTGAGGATGTCTGTTTTAAAGGTGCTTTTGACGGAAACGGGCATACGATAAAAGGGCTTGATTTCAACGAAAACGGCGGCGATGCAGGTCTGTTCGGGTATCTTGACGGAACTGTCAGGAATCTGAAACTGCAGGGCACTGTTAAGTCCAGCGGTGGCGAATGCGGTGCTTTTGCCGGTTATCTGGGAAAAGACGGCGTTGTGCAGAACTGCAAATCCTATGTGACCGTGACCGGCAAGGCGATGACAGGCGGCATCGTGGGCCGCAATGACGGAGGCACGATTACAGAATGTGTCAACCACGGTGACGTCACAGGAACCTTTAAGGTCGGCGGTATCGTTGGCGAGAACCGGGGCAAGGTCGCCAAATGCGGCAACCGCGGAGAAGTTGAATCCTCAGAGAGAGGCGCTACGACTTATGGAACGGGCGGTGTCTGCGGTCGGTCTGTCAGTGAACATTCTGTCATTGAACGGTGTTTCAATACAGGTCTTGTTTCGTCCGGTACAGAAGGAACCGGCGGTATCTGCGGATATATGAACGCCAGAGGTTCGAAGATCATAAGCTGCTACAACACAGGGCATCTGAAGGTCAGGAACAATGCTGTGATCCCGACAGACAACATCAGGGGATACGCCGGCGGCATTATTGGCATTGCAGGTATGAAAGGCCTCGTAATAAGCGACTGCTACAACACGGGGGACATTGATAATTCCGATATCTCCGGTGGAATCATCGGTGCTTATCTGGATGAATCAGAATCCACGGATGACCCGTACATCAGGAACAACTACTATCTGAGTGCTTCCGGTGTCAAAGGCGTCGGCAGTGATTTCTCCGGAACCGCCAAGAACATCCGGGAAGGCACCCAGCGGATCGCGCAGGCGACGCTCATCAGCAGTGCTTCGAAACTGGGAAACGCATATATAGAAGATTCCCAGAACAACTACGGAGCGGACGGATATCCAGTCCTCAGATGGCAGAAAAAGCAGGGAAAAGTAAAGCGTTCGCGTCTCACATGTGTTTCCGCTGATATGCAGAAGAACTACGACCGCTTCCTCGCTAAAAATCCGGTTTCAGAACGTCCTGAGTGGCCGGTGATCATATTTTTTAACCACAGCGCATTTACAAGTCAGGCAATAGGAAATTTTCATGAATAATAACACAAACAAACTATTAATTGAAGAATTTGGTATTTCAGAAAAGGTTCTCGAGCTGGTAGATTCCTGCGAACAGGAAATCAAGCCTTTGTTCGATGAACTGGATGATATCATGGCCTATAACCAGTACAAAGTGCTGGACGCCTTCCAGAAGAACGGCATCAGCGACCGGCACTTCTCGTGGAATACAGGATACGGTTACGACGACGCCGGACGTGACGCAATGGAACGTGTATATGCAGACGTATTTCACACAGAGGCGGCTCTTGTCAGACCGTTGATCGTAAATGGTACCCATGCGCTCAGCCTTGCTCTCACAGGTGTTCTGAGGCCCGACGACAAACTGATCTACAGTACCGGCGCTCCATACGATACACTGGAAGAGACAATTGGCATCCGCGGCAAAGGCAAAGGCACCCTGATGGACTTCGGCGTCACCTATGAACAGGTAGAGCTGACGCAGGATGGTGAAATCGATTTTGATGCGCTTGCCAAAGCGATCACACCGGACACCAGAGTAGTCGGTCTGCAGAGAGCAACGGGCTACGGCTGGAGAAAAGCCATAACCATTGAACAGATCGAGGAGTGGGCCACATTTGTACACGGTATCGATCCAAATCTCATCTGTTTCGTTGATAACTGTTACGGAGAGTTTCTGCACGTCAAGGAACCGACTGACGTAGGCGCGGATATCATGGCGGGATCTCTGATCAAGAATCCAGGCGGCGGACTGGCGCTGACCGGCGGATATGTAGCAGGCAAAGCAGATTTGATTGAAAACGTAAGCTACCGCCTTACGACACCCGGTACCGGCGGAGAATGCGGTCTGACATTCGGTCAGGCGCGTACGATGCTCCAGGGTCTCTTCATTGCGCCGAAGACCGTCAATGGCGCTGTCAAGGGTGCCATATTATGTGCGAAGGTATTTGAGAAACTGGGGTATAAAGTTTGTCCGGGATCTTCAGATACCAGAAGTGATATCATACAGGCCGTGAAACTCGGCACACCGGAAAAAGTGCTCGCTTTCTGCCGAGGCATTCAGGAAGCCGCTCCGATCGATGCCCATGTTGCACCTGTTCCGGTCGACACGCCGGGATACGAGGATCCGGTTGTGATGGCTGCAGGCGCGTTTGTGCAGGGCTCCTCCATTGAATTATCCGCGGACGCTCCAATGAGAGAACCTTACGCCGTCTATTTCCAGGGCGGACTGACATATGAACACTCCAAATTCGGTGTGATCAAGGCATTGCAGGAACTGAAGGACTGATGGATAAACAAGAGAAGAAAGAATACAGACAAAAAGTGAAAATCCTGTCCTCGGTTCTGAAGCTTGTATTGCTGCTGATGATCATCGTAGCAATCCCGCTCTATATTTATTTTTTCCATCATGAGCTCTTAGAGGACTTTTCCAATATCCGGGATGTTGAAACCTGGCTGCGGCAATACAAGGCCCAGAGTGCGCTTGTCTATATTGGCGCGCAGATTGCGCAGATTATTATATGTATCATCCCCGGACAGGCACTGCAGGTCGCAGCCGGATACCTGTACGGGTTCTGGCTTGCTTTTGCATTGTCTATTGTAGGCGCATTTCTTGGTTCCGTGATTGTATTCTATCTGGCGCAATTTCTCGGTAAGGATGCCATGCACATCCTCTTCGGACAGCGGAAAATCACGGAGATGCTGGATCAGATCAACAGTAAGAAGGGGATGCTGATTGTGTTTGTCATATTCCTGATCCCTGGCATCCCGAAGGATCTGTGCACTTATGCAGCCGGAATCTCCAAAATGCATATCAAACCATTTCTCATTCTGTCTCTGATCGGCAGATCACCAGGCATGATGTGCAGTATCGCGATAGGGAGGCAGGTCATGCACGGTAACTATCACAGCGCCATCATCATCGCTGTGATCGTCGTGATTCTCTTCATTGTCGGACTTCTGTTCAGAGACAAGGTCATTGCATTCTTCGATAAAGCATACGACAAGCTCATCGATATGTAATGCATCTATTCATTCCTTATTTCTTCATTAATAAATATATAGAACAAAAGTTCGTGAAATATTATTGACAACGAACATACATTCTGCTATTCTCTAAACAACAGAAAAGAACAAACGTTCAAAAGGGCAGGAAAGGAGAATAGAGAGATGAAAAAGACAACGAAGAAGTACAGGATCAAATCAAAGTTCAGATTCATCATGTTTGTTGTTATTGTATTGGGACTTGCTGCAGGAACGTTCGGATATGTCACGGGAAATGATGTGTCTACAGCGCTGGAACAGCCAGGTGATCAGATTACGGTTGAAGTAACAGCCGGTGATACGGTATGGGATATCGCGAAACACTTCGCGGGTAATGATACAGATATCCGAAAAGCTGTATACGAGATCTGTGAGGCCAACGATCTCCAGGATGCGCAGATTCACTCAGGAATGACACTGACGATACCAGAAAATCTGTAACATCGATCAGACTGATTTTCAAAGACGAAACACAAAGATATATATATCAAAAGGGGTTTAAAAAATCGCTTATATCGAAAAATAGAGCGTCGGTATTTCCGCCGAATAGAATAAAAAAAGGGCTGAAGCCCTTGGTACAAGCGGGTTTGGCAAAATCAGCCATGCCCGCTTCTTTTCTGCAGTTTTGGGTCCATCTCTTCCCAAAATTATGATTATCGGAAGAGTTGTTTCTCTTCCGATTTGGATTTAGCTCTCTTCCTCTATCACATTCATGATCACTTTTTTCTGGGTGATCTCGTATGGTGTACGATGATCCACTACACTTCTGCAGTAATCCAGCGTCCGCTGCAGTTTGATTGCAAGATTGGAAACAGCTGCAAATACATCCTGTTCTTTTGTCTTTACATCCAGTTCTATCCTGTCCGGATAAATCGTCATTCTTTTAATTGCCCTGTGCTTCTCATTTTCCAGTCTCTGTTTTTCTGTACTGTATTTTCCTGGATTGAACAATATCTTAGAATTTCTGTCCTCTGCTACATGCACCTCATCGCCCATTCTGATGATCGCCGCCAGATAAGGCAGACAAGCCGTATTCCCGTTTTGAAATGACATGGTTGACGGGTACGCTTGTTCATCGTACAAATCCGCTTTTCTATGCCCTTTTGCCGTCTGCGCTATCGCAAACACATGTTCCTTTGTTGGGATGTCAAATAACTCGTGGTATTTCTCAATAAGACATGCCGAAAAATCATTGTGAAAGGCGCGAATGACCTCTCTTTCATTTATGTTTTCGTGTGTCTCAAAATAGTCTCCAAAATCGATGTGTTCTAAAAACTCCTCGTAATCCTTTACGAAAAGGCCCATTCCTATATCATGGAGATAACAGGCCATGAGAAGAACGTACAGCTCATCTGCATTCATCTTCATAATCTGCTTTTCGCCGATCAGATTGTTGCAGTATTCGATGACTGCCATGGAATGAGTTTCCGCATGATCAGTATATTCCGGAAAATACAAAAGATATCGGGACAGAACATGACGCAGCGTAAACAAGGAGTCTGTTACACGCCTGTGAAGACCCGGGTCGAGCTCCATAAGCCTTTTTTCCATGAGAAAGTCGTTACCCGTCACTTGATTCAGTCTCCTTTTATGGATAGCTTTACCAGAACTACGCCGGCAACCAGGAATACAATACCAAGAATTTTGATCCAGTTAATCGGTTCCTGCGTCAGTCCGAGCCATCCATAGTGTGCGGTTATGGTCGCCACAATCATCTGGACGGTCACCGTTAATGATGCTGTCAGCAATGGTCCGATTTTCGTCACACAGTAAACCGTAAACGCCAGAATCAGCACTCCGCAGATACCGGCCAGAATATAGTATTTCGGAATCTGCAATGCCCCGCCGCCCCGTAATGTCGCAAATCTATCATTGAGGAAGCAAATACACAATACAATAGAAATCGATACAGATAAACTGCACAGAGCAGCATACCATACGCTTCCTGTAAACCGCAGAACGGTTGAATTAAAAATCGGCTGTATTGCCAGACATGTACCTATGATGACCGTCAGAAAAATCGGTATCACATACTTCATTACCATGATTCGTTACCTTCCACTAGTTTGATTGTCATCGGCGGAAGCCCGGTATTCCGCTTTCCGCATCCTCTTCCAATGTTCCCTTCTGCTTCATTCCAGGCATCATCAAAAGCATCGTCTTCCGCAAATCTGTCCACGATACCAGCCAGAATCGCTGCGCCTGTAGGCGTCAGGAGTTCCTGTTCTATATCAGAGCGATAATGCGGAAGCTCCGTATTCTTCAGAATCGCAGCTGTGGCAGGAGCCGGAACAGGCAAAGTTCCCCACGCGCATTCCACTGTTCCATACCCTGTCGGGACATGCCGGGAAACAATAGTATCGGCCTTGATGTATTCCAGACAAATTGCTGTTCCGACAATATCAACAATAGAATCCACAGCGCCCACTTCATGGAACTGTACTTTGTCGACGGGCACACCATGAGCTTCGGACTCTGCTTCAGCCTTGATATCAAAGATTTTTCGGCTGAGCTCTTTCGCATGCTCAGAAATATCGGAGCGGTGAATCATTTCTTTGATTTCACCATAATTGCGGTATTTCCCGCTGTATGGATGGATCCATGCATGTTCTTTATTGTAAAGGACCACATCGACATCTGTCGCAGGCAGTCCATTGTATTCAGTCTCATGTACTGACAGTTCGAACTCGTTCAGTCCAAGACTCGCCAGGCCCTTCCTGAGCGTTTCCAAAGGAACACCGAGAGACAGCATGGCTCCCAGTGTCATATCCCCGCTCGCTCCGGAACGGCAGTCAAATAATAATGTTTTCATTCATTCAAAGAGAAGAAAAGTATTAACAATGTGCAGAAAAGGAGCATGGAAAATCCAAACGACTCCCCTGCCCCTCTTCATATCCTGATTATTTATAGTCTGTCCAGTGCTTTTGCAACTTTGATGAGCCCTTCTGTCAGGTTCTTTCTCGAAGCCGCAATTTCTTCTTCCGTCCACTCCTGGAAGCCCTTGCCCGTCTTAAATCCCAGATCACCCTTTTCTACTTTTTCTACGAGCATTTTAGAAGGTTCTGTTGAGTTTTCAATGTGCGGGAAGAGATACTTGTGAATCGACAGTGTCAGATCTGTGCCAGCGTTGTCGATGACTTCCATTGGTGCCATCACGCCCAGGCGCATACCGAATCCATACTTGATGGCATCGTCGACGTCCTTCGGATCAGCAATATCATTCTCGACGATAGAAATCGCCTCTCTGAACAATGCGTGCTGCAGTCTGTTTGCCAGGAATCCGGGCACGTCCTTCTTGACCAGCACAGGCTTCTTGCCTGCTCCTTCCAGAAGCTCGAACATCGCCTTTTCTGTTTCTTCAGAAACGTATTTTGTTCTGATCACCTCTACGAGCGGAATCAGATAAGCCGGATTCCAGTAATGGGTTCCAATAATTCTATCCTTATGCACTGATTTTTCAGCAATCTCAGTAATGCTGATCGCCGATGTATTTGAAGCGAGGATTGTCGACGGCGGACAAAGTTCATCCAGCGTCTTGAAGTAATCCTGCTTGACGGCAAGATTCTCTACAATGCATTCGAAGATCACGTCAGCGAATTCCGCCGCTTCTTTCAGGTCTTCTGTAAAGCTGACGTTATTGATGGTTTCTTCAACCTGTGACTGATTGATCACACCCTGATCCACCAGCACCTGCAGATTGCCGCGCATGGTCTCAAGCGGTTTTGCTCTTACTTTATCATCGTAGACATAAATCAGCATAACTTTGTGGCCCTTTGAGGCAAAAAGCTGAGCAATCCCGGTTCCCATCATCCCTGCGCCTAAAACAGCAACATTTTTCTTTGCCATAATAATTCTCCGTTTGGTTAATACTAAAGAATAACTATTTGTTGAAAATGAATTACCTGCTCATTATTATAGCATATGTCATGCCAACCTGAAATAAGCCGATATGCCCTTCTATACAGCGATTCCTGTATCCTATTGCACCGATTGAGCAGAACGCGCAACATTTTGTTGCTATTCTGCAACAAAGTCTGCTATAATGTGAAGAAATCGAATGTATTGCGAGAAATACCAGGAGGATACTATGGATCAGGTACTCGCCATCAAACAGATTCAGGATAAGATCAATAAAGCGCTGGAACAGGAAAAAGCCAATCCTGCAGGAGACTCCAGCGCCCTTCTTCAGGAAATCGCATCCGACCTGGATGTGTTTCTTGCCAAAGGCATCGACTTCAAAATCATTGTGGACAGTCTCGACGACAGTGTCCTGATAACGGATCATGAAGGTCTTGTATTATATGTCAATCCTGCCTATGCGAGCAACACTGGCATTTCCTACGATGAAGTTGTGGGCAGAACGATTCAGGACATCCAATCGGAAGGCACTCTGTTTAAGGGAGGCTCCGCCATGGATGTGCTGAAACACAAGAAGCGCGCCTTCCGTCTTGCCACCACCTTTAAAGGTGATAAACCGCAGGTCGGGTTTACTGTCGGCGTTCCCATCTTCGATGAAAACGGCGAGCTGCATCAGGTCGTCGTAAGCAGCAGACCGATCCACACCTTACGGGGACTGAAAAAGGATTTTCAGAGCTTTCTGGATGAAGCAAATGCAATCAAAGAAAACAAGGATAATATCAAGCTCTATGAGTCTGCGGACGACCCGATTCTTTCCGATAGCCTGATTGGTTCCTCCGCTTCCCTGCAAAATGTATGGGATATGATTCAGAAAGTCGCGCCGACTGACGCCAGCGTCATGATCAGTGGAGAATCCGGTGTTGGTAAGGAAATCGTTGCCGACGAAATCTATAAGATGGGACCGAGAAAAGACAAGCCCTTCGTCAAGGTGAATTGTGCTTCGATTCCGGTAAATCTTCTGGAATCTGAGTTATTCGGCTATGAGAAAGGCGCATTCACAGGAGCCAGCGCTTCCGGCAAAAAAGGTCTCTTTGAGATGGCCAACCACGGCACCCTGCTCCTCGACGAAATCGGAGATATGCCACTGGACCTTCAGGTCAAGCTTCTGAGAGCGATTCAAAACAAAGAAATCACCCGTGTTGGCGGTACGAAGCCAATACCATTGGATATCAGATTTATTTCCTCCACCAACTCGGATCTCAAGAAGAAAATCGCGGAAGGAACCTTCCGCCGTGATCTCTTCTATCGCCTCAGCGTCATTCCGATCCACATCCCACCGCTCAGAGAACGTACAGACGACATTGAAGAACTCTGTAATCATTTCATCGACATATACGGAGAACATCACGGACGCAGGATCCATCTGCTCCCTGAGCAGTTGAATCTGATGAAAAAATACAACTGGCCGGGCAATATCAGAGAACTTGAGAACGTCATCGAATATCTGACGATTTGTACTTCCGGAACCAGTAATGTCAACACATTGATGCTGCAGAATCTGTTGAACATCGATGATAACATGGATATGGGCATGGAGATGGGAATAGAAATGAATATGGAATACAATGAAGTTCCTCTGGCAGAATCTATGGAACAATATGAGAAAGCGCGTATCGAGAACGCTCTTGCAAACGCTCACAATCTGCGTGAAGCGGGTAAGATACTCGGCGTCAACGCCTCCACGGTATCGCGCAAAATCAAACAATATGGGATTGATTATTCCAAAAGCAAATAAATGAATCCGAATAGAATAAAACCCCGCGATGAACGCGGGGTTTTTCTTATACAGAAAGCAATGTATAAGGTGTGAAACGAATTAATATACGCCGTATGGATATTCCTTATCCGGTACGCTTCTGTCGATTCTGTCGGAAGGAACAAATGCAACAGCTCTTACGATTGTTCCATCGCCCATGTACCAGCGAAGCGGGAATGCGCAGAACAGGAATCTCTGATTCTTGACCTTATCCAGGTCGCCGCCCAGGTTTTCAATGCCCATGACATTATGCGCAAGCAGGATATCGTGGCAAGGTTCCCACTCAGGAAAATCTTCTTCAACCGGATGTCCGGCCATCTCTTCGTATTCTTCCACAATACGAGGAACGTAAGGTCCCGGACCGTGTTTGCCGCCGTAGGTGTAAAGGAAGTGGTCTATGGCCTGCATATCAAAACCAACACCCTTCACCTTATGCTCCACGAACCACCAGGCTCCTTCAATGGAGAGTCCAGGGGAGAAGCCGAAGTAGTCTTCGTTCTCGCCCCAGCGTCTGTGGGTGCCGGTATTCAGCAGTACCCAGTCGCCTTCTTTGATGCCGCCAGGCACTTTCTTTGCTGCTTCTTCGATTTCCTCGACCGTGATCATTTCCCATTTACCCTTCGGGATATCCAGGCATACTGCCTCACCAAAGTAGTTCTCGATCGGCAGTTCATGCGTGAATGGACTCTCTGGGATAACATGTGACGGAGAGTCTGCATGCGTTGAGTTATGCATATGGAAAGAATTGAATGTCTGCAGCAGTCTGTAGTGCATTGGCATATGCTGTACTCTGTCAATGTGGAAGTCTCCGTTGGACGGCCAAAGCGGATTACCTCTTCCAAATGGATTGGAAAGGTCCAGCAGTTCAAACTTTCCACCTTTGAAGATATCAAAGATACTGGCGTCATAAGGCTTCTTCCAGTCGTAAGTATGAGCGTAGTTTTCTTCACGTGTATGTCTCTCATAAATTTCTGACATCGTTGTTTCTCCTTTCAAACTATTTCACTTCAGGCGCGAATGATTCTGCCAGGTTTGCGTTCCGGCGCTTCCGGCAGGTCACCGTCTCTGTATCCCAGGATGCAGTTACCGATTCCTACATAGCTGTCACCGACGCCCCATTTAGCCTTGAGGGCTTTTCCCTCTTCCGTATCAAAGACTTCCATGGCTCTGTGAACCCAGCAGGAATCTACACCCATTGAGAATGCGGCAAGCATCATATTGCCAATGATCAGACTACCATCCTCTACTGGTGTAGCCGTCTCTTCCGGATCTGCAAATACGATTACTACAGTCGGAGCACCGTAAAAAGGATCGATGTCCATGCCCATGACTTTGGCATTGAGACCGCTCATCATTGCTATGATTTCCGGATCCTGAACAGCTACGATCTTGGATGCCTGAAAGCCCATGCCGCTTGCAGCGTATTCGCCTGCCTCCAGTATGGCATTCAGTTCTTCATCCTTGACCTGCTCATTTTTGTAAGATCTGATGCTGCGTCTTTCTTTGATTGTTTTAATCACATCGTTCATAATAATCACCTTTCGCCCAAGCTGTCCTTATACTCCCAGAATCTCTCTGGCTTCATCCGGTGTAGCAGGTTCTTTGCCCATCTCTTTCGCGATGCGTACTACTCTGGCGATAAACTGTTCATTGGACTCTGCCAGAACACCCTTATTATAGTATACATTGTCTTCCAGACCGACACGAACATTTCCGCCCATTGCGATACCGGAAAGCAAAATCTCATTGGCTCCTCTGCCGATGCCGAATGTACTCCAGGTGCACTCTTCCGGAAGATGATTCACGAGGTAAACCAGGTTCTCCGTGGTGGCTTCCATGCCGCCAGGTGCGCCGAGACACAGCTGGAAGTGAGCCGGTCCCTTGATGATGCCCTTCTTTAGATAGTATTTAGCTGTGTTCAGCATGCCCATATCGAAGACTTCAATCTCAGGCTTGACATTCACTTCCTGCATGACCTCTCCGCACTTCTCAAGGAAACCCGGTTCATTCATGAATACAACGGTGTGCAGCCAGTTCATGGTACCCGCGTCGAAGGATGCCATCTCAGGCTTCAGTTCCTTAAATGGCTTGATACGTTCATCCCAGCTGAATCCCTGTCCACCTGATGAGGTCAGATTGATGATAGCCGGGAAATTATCCTTGCGCAGCTTCGTGACGATCTCTTCGAAACGATCGTACCGCATGCTGGCGGTATCGTCCTCATTTCTGACATGGATATGTACACAGGCAGCGCCTGCCTCATAACACTTCCATGCGGATTCCACGATTTCATCCGGCTGCGTCGGCAGAGCCGGGTTGTCTTTCTTTGTGGTGACAGCGCCGGTCAGTGCCGCTGAAATAATAATTTTATCTTTGTGATTTAATCTTCTGCTATCGGACATTGTTGTGTTCCTTTCTGAAAGCTTTTGCTCCCGCCTAAACCATTTCGACCAATACTGCTACGCCCATTCCGCCGCCGGCACACAGGGTCGCAATACCATACTTCTGCTTTCTCTTCGCAAGCTCGTGGACCAGTGTAACAACCAGTCTGGCGCCGGTAGCACCTACCGGATGGCCGATGGAGATGCCTCCACCGTTTACGTTCAGCTTGTCGATATCGATGCCGAGATCTCTCTGGCAGGCAAGACATTGTGCAGCAAAGGCTTCATTCATCTCCCAAAGGTCGATGTCTTCCACTGTCAGGCCGGCTTTTTCCAGAACTTTTCTTGAGGCGCCGATAGGACCAAGACCCATGTAGTCAGGGTCCAGGCCGACAGCGCCGACTGAAAGGACGCGCGCAATAATCGGAACACCTAGTTCCTTCGCTTTGTCTTCATCCATGAGAAGTACACCTGAAGCAGCGTCGTTCATTCCGGAAGAATTTCCTGCTGTTACCTTGCCGTCTTCTTTGAATGTCGCCTTCAGCTTGGCTAGTTTCTCAAGCGAAGTGTCTCTTCTTGGGAATTCGTCAGTATCACAGACGATGTCGCCTTTCTTGTTCTTGATAGTAATCGGAACAATTTCATCCTTAAATTTTCCCGCGTCGATTGCAGCAACGGCACGCTGATGGCTCTGAAGAGCATATGCATCCATTTCTTCTCTTGTGATACCATAGCGCTCTGCTACGTTTTCAGCAGTGATTCCCATTGCAGGCCCGACACCAAGATTGGTGAAGGAATCCCACATGGAGTCACGCATTTCCATATGTCCGTATTTCTTGCCATAGCGGGCATCGAAGACCATGTGCGGCGCGGTGCTCATGCTGTCTGCGCCGCCGGCCATGATGCAGTCAGCCTCACCAGATTTGATCTGGTAATAGCCAAACTGAATCGAAGATAATGAAGACGTGCAGTTCCGATGAATTGTAATACCGGGAACGCTCTCCGGCAGGCCTGCCTTGAAGGCAGCCACGCGGGCCAGATTGTTTTCCAAGTATGTTCTCTGGTAGTTGCAGCCCCAGATCACGTCTTCGATGATCTCAGGGTCGATGCCGGATCTCTTAATCAGTTCCTGCATGATTGGGATAGACAGGTCCAATGATGTGATGGTTTTGTACATGCCGCCCAGAGAGCCGACAGCCGTTCTGCATGCTGCTACGATTACTACATTACCCATAATGTATATCCTTCCTGTGTAATTAGATTAACCTTCGTGATGTTCACCTGTAATCTCATCTTCCTTCGCATAGTCAAGATTGTACTTTCTGGTATTCAGGACAGAGATGAGTATGAAGTTTACGATCAGCAGTCCGATGAATACAACATATGCGCCTCTGAGTGAGCCTGTAACTCTCAGTGCAGTAGCATTGACGATGTAATTCAGCATCAGAACAACCTGCATGATTGGGAAGTAAATGGAATATACAACGTCAAAACTGTGACGTCCGAATACGGATGCAGGCAGCGAGGTCATGAAGTTTGCTGCAGCGCCGATGGCTACGCCGATCATAGCTACGCAGATGTAACCGCCTGTCATATTGTTGAACAGTACGTTAACAGCAAGTGCTACCATGTACCAGAGCAGGAATGCTCTAACCGCTGTCTTAACGCCCAGTTTCTGGTCAATCATACCAAACGCAAAGGATCCACCGAGACCGATCAGTGCGCAGACGGTCATCAGAGCAATCGCCTTTTCCGGAGCGAAACCGAGTTCGATATTTCTAGGAACGAGCTGTGACATAACACCGGTTGTAACCATTTGATTGATACCGATGATCAGAGCAACAATCCACATTTCCTTAGTCTTCAGAAGATCTTTTACAGTCCATCTTGCTTCGCCGTCTTCTGACAGGTTAGCATACTCTGCATCATATACATCCTGTGTAACATTATCAGGCAGCTGTCCCATTTCCTGCGGCGTATTTTTGATGACGAAGATTGCGATAAACGCAATGACAATGGCTGCAATACCGGTGATTGTCATGCCCTTGCCCATGCCGTAAGCACCGATCAGGAAAGCGATAAGCGGTACGTACAGAGCAGAACCAAGGTTGTGACCCATGGTCGTAAATCCGTTTGCGAGGCCCTTCTTCTTAGGCATCCACTGGGTAATCAGATTTCCGCCGCCAAGATATCCTGCAGCATTGATGAAGATTGTTACGAGTGTCAGCCCTACGAAGTAAGTTCCCAGTGTTGTTGCGTGTCCGTAGAAAATGTAGGATGCGCCGGCCAGTGCCAGACATACGACTGACAGCCACTTTGCGCCGATCTTCGTCAGTACACGTCCAATGATGAAGTAGGAAATTACGCCGATGAATCCAGCCCACATGGCCAGCTCAAGCAGCTGTGCGTGCAGCATTGTCGGATCTGAATATCCCAACTTATCTGCATACGCCTCAACGAATCTGTCGATGACGATGTTCTGTCCGTCGATTGAGAAACCGATCAGGAACCAGAACATGATCATGCTGTAAAAGATGATGATCCAGCCTTTGCCAAAGTTCATTTTGGCGTTTTCCGACTGGAGCTGTGGTCCATTATTTGCCATTATTTTTTCTCCTATACTTTTATTGACAATGATAACTTTTATTCAAAGGCTTCGTCCGTCGCCGCCCTGACCATGTCGTCCCAGCTCTCATATTCCGTACTCTCTTTGACAAAGTTGTCGAATATCGTCTTGGAATATACGAGTCTCGGAGAATCCCATGATGCCATGACTGCGCTGGAATAGCGGAAACCTTCAAAATTCTTGAAATTGGTATGCTTCTGCATAAACTCATCGCTGAATATTCTGTTCAGAAGATCTTTCAGCTCCTGAGTGTAGTTAATGGAAACATAATCGGTCATTATTTGCTCTCCGGATGTTCTTTGAAGTACTCTTCAGCTTTTGCAAATACGTAATCATGCCATACCTGAGCATCTCTCGCCATGCATGGTCTGATGATTTCGTCTTCCTGATCGCCCATTCCGTTGATGGTCTCTTTTCTCTGAACTGTCAGGTAAAGAGCCGGTTCGTTTGGAGGGCATCCCAGGATCCAGAATGCATTTGGATGATCCTTCAGATACTTCTTGGTGCAGTTGCCGTGGAGAACGATTCTTTCGTCCGGAATGTCCTTAGGGACTTCGTTCTTAGGGCCAACTACGATGGTCATGCCTGCGTTCTTGTCATACTCGTCAACAGCTTTCAGCTCTTCCATGTTGATAGCAAGCAGAGCCTGGCAGCTTGAGCATGCGCCGTCGCATCTTACGTCATATTCCGGCCATCTTGTGCTCATGTCGCCGATGTAAGGAATCCACATCTTCTTGAAGCAGTCTTCTACGGAATCACCGATTACTTCGATGTCTTCCAGATCATACTTACCAAGACCTACTTCCTTAGCAACCTTGAAGTAGTCAACCTGGGAAGTATCGATTCCGGTAACTTCGCAAGCGATTCTGTCGATAGCTACAGGGTCCTTGGAACCCAGAACCATGTTGGATTCGATTGGAACAGGCATGTGTGGGCTGTAACCGCTGGCTGCTCTCATAGCGTCCATGATGTTCA
>JAILDT010000089.1 GCA_024689085.1 Clostridia bacterium
TCCCGCACTGTCGGTTGAAGAACGCCCTTAGCGTTATAATACCGCAGCGCATTTTCCGTTGTACCTGTCATCCTGATAACATCTTTCATCGTCCATAGTGACATCTCAAACCTCTCTTTCTAACTTTACATCTCGTTGTAACGACGAGGTCAATACCTGAATCGCCTCTCGTTATAGGAGTTGTAAAAAATGCGAAGTTCGATGTGCTAATTGAATGGTCAGTTTAATCTCTCTTTCAAGTGCATTGTCGCACTATTGATGTCCAGAATACTTCCCTTGGTTATAGAATAGGCTGTTTTAAAAACAAAAAGGTCGCCTGTCTGGCGACCTTTTAACTCCCCTCTATGCTTCCGCTATCCTCATCATCACTTCATCGAGCTCGCGCTCGGCTTCGTCGTGCCGCTCGGTGTCGTTCAGCAGGACCATCTTGATGGCGCTGACGATGAACTCATCCGCCGTCTGCTTGTCGAACCGGTAGGTGAGTCCCTGGCGGACCGTTTCCGTGATGTTCATGAAGTCCTCCGCCACTTGCACTGTGCTGCCGTACATTCTGGTTTTGCCTAATCCGTGTATTACCATACAATCTCCTTTCCCATCATCTGTGTTTTATCATTGTCGTGCATTATCACAGATACGACAAAGGTGGCGAGATTCCTTTTTATAATATGTAAAGCAAAAGACCTACAGAATCCTGCAGGTCTTGCTCGTTGCTTTTGCTTTATCTTACTTGAGTCCGAGTTCCTCGGCTTTTTCCATCGGCATGGCGACGAGATACGGTTGCTGTGCAGGGCCGTCTAACGTCGAGGCCTCTCCTTCATGCCACTGATAGAAGAACCGTTCTGCGCTGTAGGTGTAGTAGCCGTCCTGATACTGGTCACTGGTGTCATACGGATCGGCCAGAATCAGCACGTCGTCTGCGGAATTATCTTCCTGACAGGTGTCGATGCCGATGATGCACTGCCAGTGACCGCCCCAGTCAGACCAGTCGACCATAATCGGAACGCCGTTGTCGATCATCTCTACGCAGTAGTCTTCAAAGTCCTGCAGCGGATCTTCGCTGTCGTCCCAGCTGAACTTCTCCGTTGTTGAGAAGTTGAACTCCGTGTACCAGCCGAGCTCGTCCTTGAAGAAACTATTCATGCCCTCAGCATCCGTGCCGGCATCCTCTGTCGTACCGGAGAATTTGCAGATCGTGAGTTCATCGTACTTCTCCGTGTCGCCGCCGAACCAGTTGACGACCATGACGCCGCAGGCTGGTCCGCAGGAGTACTCGGTGGACTGCTCATATGATGCAAAGTTACTCAGAATATGGAGCGTTCCCTCGCTCTCCATGTTGTAGTAATCGTTGATTGCGAAATACGGTGTGTCCGCGTTGTCGCACCATCCATCGTAGCTTGAAGCGCCCTCGGATGTAGTATCGTAGCCATCAGGGTATCCTAACAGGTGTTTTTCTGGAGCAGATGTGGATGCAGCCTCGGAATCATCGGATCCGGATGAGCCGCAGCCATAGAGGCAGAAACTGAACGCCAGTATCAGACATACGATAACAGCTAACAAAGTATTTCTGTTATTCATTTTGCTGAACCTCCTTTTTTATTATCCTGAGTTGATTATACACCCGTTGTAAAGAGGAAACGCCGGAGCATGTATGCTTCGGCGTTCTATGTTAATTATCCCTTTTTCTTTTCTCTTTTCTCTTTCTTCCGCTCTTCTTTGAGGGCTTTGCGCTCCTCCTCTTCTTCCAGATAGCGAATCAGTTCGTAACGTCTTGCCTTTGCTTCTTCTGCCGGCACGACGCGGTACTCTTCCATGTCCGGCAGCAAGTCGATGTAGACACTGTCGAAGGCTGCCTTTGCCTCTTCGTTGATCTGCTTATGCAGTTCCTTGAGCCGCACCAGGTCGATGGTGTTGCCCAAAGGCAGGAAGTAGATTTCGGCCCAGACTTTGCGGCCGGTCTTGATGACGTCAATGCCTGTAATCTCGCAACCCTCCGCGGTCAGCGTCGGCTTGCAGATTTCCTCGATTTTCTCCTTGATCTCCTCGTCCGGAGCGAAAAGCACCAGGCTGCGGAGCGAGTCGATGATCATCTCGATCGGTTCTTTGATCAGGACGATGGCCAGGATAATGGCGATGCCCGGGTCCACGTACGGACAGATGAAGTTGAGTGATGTCCGGAGGAGGATCAGGTTCAACACGAAGGCGCATCCGACGCCGAGGGTGCTGAGGGCGTCCAGTTTCCAGATGAACAGTTCCGCCTTGATGGACGGCGAGGAGTACTTCTTCTGGAAGCGCGTGAGCACGATGTACATAAGCACGCATCCAGCGGACACGGCCAGTTCGAAGATCGCCAGCACATTGGCGTCCACTTCATTTCCTCCGGAGAGGATGGTCTTTACGCAGTTGAGTACGAGCACTACGTCCACGCCGAGGAGGATGCAGTACTTGATCAGCACGAACAGGGACTCCACCTGAGCGAAACCGTAAGGCTTGCGCTCCGTCATCGGTTTATACAGGAGCGGTACGAGGACGATGAATGGTCCGATCATGACCAGATCGGCGATGTCGTACACGCAATCCATGAGGACGGCCTTTGAGCCCGTATAGATGGCGAAGAACACCTCCGCCAGCAGGAAGATGATGCTGCCCGCAAGGGAGAGATTCAGGATCTTTTTTTCGGTTTTTAAGTTCTTGTTGAGGTCGGTTGGGTTGGTTGTGTTGGTAATGTCACTATCTTCAGTGTCATTAGTATCGTTGGTATTCATAATTCCTCCTGATACTAATGTACCCTACTGAAGCATGAGCTCTCAATTACCTATTTGCTGTCATTCTGTACTAATTTGCGGATATACAAAAACATCCCTAGAACCGTACTTCTGGGGATGTCTCGTGACGATCATGCTACCCATTGCATTTCGCCTGAAATGATTATAACAAAACAAAAGAGAAAGTCAATAGTATATTGTAATATATTTACATTTATGTTATTATATGTTCGTTGCTGCTCTCCAATCTGGCGACAGAAAGGAGGTGACTTTCATGGAACTACCCATTGTATTTCTGGTCTCGCTCGCAGCAAGTGTAGTAGCCTACTACATTTGCAAGTGGCTGGAGCGACACCATAAGCAGTGATCAGCACATCAGCTCCGGAACCGTACTTCCGGAGCATCTAAATGATGTAGATTTCAACAAGCCTCCAGATTCGATTCTTACCGCGGGTTTGTATGGTTGTTGACCCATTTATCCTATTTAGATTCCGTCGCTGAGAGCGGCGGTTTTTATTTATGGGGTACGATTTGCGAAATCTGTGGGGTATTGTACCCCATAAAAATCAGAAATCGTACCCCATAAAAGATGGCCTAGATTTTGAATGTGGGGTACGATTTGCGAAATCCGTGGGGTATTGTACCCCATAAAAATCGGAAATCGTACCCCACATCAGTTGAGCATACGGCTGAATTGTCCTGTTGAAAGCAATTATGAGCATGAAAAAACGCCGAAACACATCCATATCCCGGCGTATTGTTATAGTTCTGTGTAAATCATCCCGTGTTTGCCTCGTTCGGAACGCATCAGAGAAATGTGATCCACCAACATGGAGGCGCGCGGCAGTTCCGCGAGGACTTCTTCAGGAATAGCTCGCATTGTCGGCTTGCGGACCAGCGTAATGTGCGGGGAGAATTTCTTCCGGTCATATGGGATGCCTGCATCGGCCAGCGCGTGCCGCAGATGTTTCGCCAGGATCTTCAGCTCGTCGCCGGCATCTCGTCCCTCATCTCTGACATTCTCTTCTCCGCTTCCACCGCTGCTGAGTCCCATCCACCACAGGCTGCCGAAGGATCCCATGCCGTCCAGACTGATGTCGAAGGGCTCGAAGTCGATGGTCTCCATGACGTCTTTCACATCATAGGGGTCCGGATACTCTCCGATAAATGCCAGGGTCAGATGCAGGTTTTCGCGGCGGGTGAAGTTGCCGCGGACACCCTGTCTTTGCAGTTGCTTTTGCAGGCGCGTGAGCGCGTCTTTCATTTCGTCGTTCAATTGTATGGCGATAAATAATCTCATACCATAATCATAACATAAGACGGGGCGCTGGGCCCCGTCTTTGTTGCATTTTAGTGTCTGCCGCCGCGTTTCTTGAAGTCTGCCCTGATTTCGTCCAGATCGGATGCTTCGAAGGCTTCCATGCGGGCCATCTTCGCCACAGTGTGGCTGAAGGCCGCATAGTTCTTTTCGATGCCTTCCTCATCGTTGATGTAGGTGGCTGACCGCTCCGCGCAGATCCCGATGCGGCCGGCGAACTGCGGCGCGTCGATGTTGGCGCCCAGGAACAGGAACTCCCAGCCGTATCTCTCCTGCTCCAGTTCAATCATCTGCTTGACCTTGCGGTACGAATACTGTCTGCTGGCGTTTTCCATGCCGTCGGTGGTGATGATGAACAGCGTTTTCTCCGGCACGTCCTCCGGCTTCGCGTACTTGTGGCACATGGCAATGTGGTGGATCGCCCTGCCGACGGCGTCGAGCAGCGCCGTGGTGCCTCTGACGTAGTACTGCTTGTCATTCAGCGGCTCGACCTTCTGGATCGGCACTCTGTTGTGAATGACCTCATGATCGTGATCAAAGAGCACTGTGGACCAGACGATCTTATCTGACTCGTCCTTCTGCTTTTGGAGCATGGCGTTGAAGCCGCCGATCGTGTCGGCTTCCATCCCGCTCATGGACCCGCTTCTGTCCAGAATAAAAACGACTTCCATCATTCCGTTCTTGTTTTCGTTCTTCTTGTTTCCCATAATCTCATCCTCCTTTTTCGTGTTATCGCTCCGGAATGGGCTCCGGTTTTCTATCTTACGGTCATAGGATACCCGA
>JAILDT010000129.1 GCA_024689085.1 Clostridia bacterium
TACATCGACGTCGCATACGTCATAGATCATGGAATAGATCTGTACGAAGTAAGCGGAAATGGAGAATGCGAAGATGAAGAAGTAAATGTATACCAGTGCGGTGGTCATCGGGATGAAGTGAGCAATGATGCTGGCAATGCCAAGACCTACCGTGCAAAGAAATACGATGGTTCTCTTCTCAACTTTGATTGCGCCCAGGAATGCGGATACTGCCATTACCATGAAGCTGTAGATCAGCATTACGGTTGCGGACTGTGCTTCGGTCCATCCCATGTTATAGCTCAGATAATAAATGTACATACTTGTGAACAGGAGCATGCCGGCATAACCGAAGATGGTGTAGAGCAGGATGCTTCTGTAAGGCTTGAGGCTGAGTGCTCCCTTCAGCATTGTGAAGAAGCCTTCTGCCTTCTGTACCGCTTCGCCTGCAGCTTCCTTCAGGTTTGGATTTTCAGGTTCCTTGCCCTTTGTCGCGAATACGGAGATCCAGTAGCAAATCAGTGTGATTGCGCCGAAGATGAGTCCAACCTTGGACCATGCACCGGTAACGTTGCCGTTTGCCGAGAAGATCGCTACGAAGGTCAGTGTTCCGGAGGATGCCAGGATCATGCCTGCGTAGTTCAGGATGTTGGCGTAAGATCTGATCTGGTTCTTTTCGTGATAGTCATCGGTGATTTCTGCGCCCAGTGACTGATATGGCAGGTCCGCGAATGACAGGGAGAGCCAGAAAGCAGCAGCCATAACGATGAAGTATACTGGTTTTACTCCCATCGGGATAGCAGACCAGTCGGTGTACATAAGGAATGTCATGATGCCGAGAGGAATGGCTGCCTTGAAGATGAATGGACGACGGCGTCCGTTCGGGTTCTTGGTTGCGTCGGAACGGTTGCCGGCGATCAGGTCGGTGAACGCGCCCCAGAATGTAGCGATCATCGCTACGGTTCCTGCAATGCCTGCTGCCATGCCAACGCCGTCAGTCAGGAAGAACAGGAAGTAGATATAGAAGGTGTTCATGGCCAGACATTCGCCGATCATACCGAATCCATATCCCGCTTTTGTTCCAAAGGATAGTTTCTTGTTCATTGCGTTCTCCTTTCTGTAAGAGTTGAACGTAGAAGATGATTTCTCTTTAAATTGTAATTGTGCGACAATTCACGAACAAGGTCCATTTGTTTGCTCCGGAGTAATCAAAAAATGTCATTCTTTCGAATGACACTTTAGTATCATCATATGATTGCCGGTCCTCACATTATCCTGATGTGATGTCCTGCTGTCCTGCCTGCCTCATCATAACAATGAGCTGCGGCTTCCCGGAAACGCCCATTTTCTTGTAGATACTGCTCGCATGACGCTTGACCGTATTCTCGGAAATGTAGAGGCTGCACGCGACTTCTCTGGTTGTTTTCCCTTTATACAGGAGCTCCGCAACTTCGATTTCACGGTAGCTGAGACCATACTTCACCGCCAGCGGATCCCCGCCCAATTCCACGGCCTGCTTCGTCACTCCATTCGGGTAGATCGTATAGATCTTATAGGACAAGTGGTCCCCGATGATGCGCAGAATCTCTTTTTCCCGGAGCGTGAAATCCGTCTCATCCCGGTCTCTGCCCAGCAACATAGATCCCAGCAGGATATCATTGTACATCAGCTTGCCTCCCAGCATATAATACATGCCATTCGGCCAGAACCAGTCCTGATAGAGCAAGGAAGCCTTTGCCATCGATTCCGGCACATACTCCGAATCAATATACACCATCTCGCCTTTCTGGGAATAAAAGGCAATCATCGGATCCAGATGCTGATAGTTCTCGAGATAGTCTTCTATACTCTCAGGAGACGCGTTGAACAGCACTCCATCAAAATAATCCAAGATGCCTCCCTGAAGCGCCGCCAGCATGAAACTGCCCGTTGAAAAAGGAATCAGCTCTCCGATTCTGTCCAACACGGCCCGCCTCGCCTGAGTCGTATCCGGGCTCTTGTAGATTTCAGAAATAATATCGTTGATCACATACCATTCCCTTGTAGTGATCGGTGCGTCGGATCCCGTACAACCTTCATCTGCTTTTGTTTTATGGACATTGTCTGTTCTGCGTTCTGCCATGATGCCGTCTTCTTTCATTGGCGCAAATCACACTCATCCTGAACGTCAATACCCCAATAGAATTTTATCATCCCGGAAAAAAACTGTCAAAATGAACACAAATAACCGGATTCTGTTTTTTGTGGTATGATATCGGTATGAAAGCACTGATTGCAATGAGCGGCGGCGTTGATTCATCCGTCGCAGCAAAGCTCACAATGGAAGCCGGCTACGAATGCATTGGCTGTACAATGAAACTGTTCAATGCAGATGACGTCGGTATCTCCGACAAAAAGGGGACTCCTTCTGCCGCCGATGACGCCCGTGAAATCGCGGAACATCTCGGTATCACTTTCTATGTACTCGATCTGCAGAATGCGTTCCGACGCTGTGTCATCGATAAATTCATCAACTCATACGCCCGCGGTGTGACACCGAACCCGTGCATCGACTGCAACCGGGACGTCAAATTCGGAGCGCTTTTGCAAAAGGCAGATGCGCTGGGCTGCGACCGTATCGTCACAGGTCACTACGCTCGGGTCGAACACAATCCGATAACCGGAAAGTACCTCCTACGCAAGGCGCTCGATGCTTCCAAAGACCAGAGCTATGTGCTCTACACCCTGACGCAGGATCAATTGGCCCGGGTGATTTTACCTCTCGGGACCCTCACAAAAGCGCAGGTGCGGAAACTGGCGGGAGCCGACGGATTCAACAACGCAGACCAGCCGGAAAGTCAGGATATTTGCTTCGTCCCGGATGGCGACTACGCTTCTGTCATCAAACAGTACACCAGCCGCACATTCCCGGAGGGTGATTACGTAGACTTCGATGGCAACGTCATCGGAAAGCATAAGGGTATCATCCACTACACTATCGGCCAGACCAGAGGTCTGGGTCAGTCGTTCGGTGAGAAGCGTTACGTCTGCCGTATCGATGCCGAGAAAAACCAGGTGGTGCTTGGTCACAACGAAGATGTCTTCTCTTCCTATGCAAAAGCATCAGACTTCAACTGGATCAGCGGCGAACCGCCGGAAGGCGAGATCCGCTGCCGTGTCCGCGTACGATACAAACAGGAAGAGCAATGGGCCACCGTGTATCCGATCGGAATCGATGCGGCCGAAATACTCTTTGACGAGCCGCAGCGCGCCATCACACCGGGCCAGGCGGCCGTGCTCTACGATGAGGATGTCGTCCTCGGCGGCGGAACGCTAGTATAAAATCATCAAGAGAGTATCAAAAAACCCGGGAAGACCGTCCTTTCTCGGGTTTTCTTTTCCGTTTATTTCGTGAATATCAGCCAGATGCCGACATAGCCCAGCCGTATGGTGTTTTCGTCCATAATCTTATACCGCACACGCGATTTCGTCTGCATCTTCGCCCAGCAGACCGGAGGATCGAACGCATCCTCATCACAGGTCAGTTCCAGAATGCCAAGCTTGCCCGTATCGTCGCCCTTCATCGTACCGGAAATGCCCGAGGTGCCCGCAGTTTTATCGTAAAGGCTGAACGTCCCGTCCTCCTCGATCGTCAGGGCGTAAAAACCGGTGTCCGTCATTTGATCCGAAGCCAGCGGGGCACAGTCCCACTCACCGACCAGCCGCTCCGGAACATCAGAACCCCCACATCCTGTAAAGGCTATGCACAATGTCATTGCTGCCGCCAAGGCGAGCGCTGTAAAAAAAATCTTTCCCATGTCTGCCTCTCATTCCCTCTTCCGCTTTTGCTTAAACCGATTATATCATACCTTTGGCTTTATTCATATTTTTCCGGATGCTTCACCAACCAGGCGATCAGCAGCATCGACGCAATCGTAATGCACGCGTAGATAATGCCGGCCCCAATAACATTGCCGGCGTGCAGATCTGAAATGCCTTTACCCACAACAGCGAAAAGCACCAGCTCGGGAACCACCGTCAGAAAACTGGCGCCCGCATAAGGTATATAGTCCGCCTTCGTCGCTCCCATATACATGCTGCCCATATCGAAGTTGATAATCTTCATCATCCTGAGAAGCAGCGTAAAAAGAAACGGCCTTTTGTATTCCAGTTTGAGTATGGGGATGATTTTCGGATACGTTTCGGATACTGTGCCAACCAGGTCACTGCCGAGGAACCTGCCGTTCAAATATCCCTCCGAGATCATCACCATCAGACCGAGGGCGTTGACGAGCACCGCCGCCGGAAGAGGGAAAATGAGTCCTGAAGCCGTATATAATATGCCGGAATAAAAGAACACCGACATGGTTTTCAGCGCAAACAGCAAAAGCATCACAATCGCGGCCAGAAACAGATTCGACGGCGTATAATTGATGATCATATCCACTGTGATTTTGTTTCGGTTCGCGATGACGATCACAATCAGGATCGCCCAGACCGTCAGCGCCCCGTATTTGATTGTCTTCTGCAGTTTTTTCTTATTCTGATCTGTCTGCATATTTACTGAGTATCCTTGAAACGGTCGACTGGTTCACACCCAGAGCCTGCGCCGTTCTCGCCGTGGTCTTGTAAACTTCGTAGGCACGTTTCACGAGCTGTTCCTCCAACTGTCGCTTCGCCTCCTTGAGCGGAATAATATCCTCGCAGTAAACGCTGCCTTTCTTTGTCTCCGAGTCGCTCGATCCGTGAATGACGCTGTATATGGTTTCCCCGCGGATGACCGGTCCTTCCGTCATGACGTAGGCGCTCTCGATGACCTGGTCCAGTTCAATGAGATTGCCCGGCCAGGAGTGAGATGTCAGTTTCCCCAGCGCATCCTT
The DNA here is from genome assembly GCA_024689085.1 of Clostridia bacterium. Classification (GTDB taxonomy): domain Bacteria; phylum Bacillota; class Clostridia; order Peptostreptococcales; family Anaerovoracaceae; genus Lentihominibacter. Next base: position 4,839 of record JAILDT010000129.1, read on the forward strand.
GTTCAGTACTTTCTTCGATTTGTATTTTTCATTATATCTGGTGACGTACTCGTTCGCCAGATAAGGGATATCTTTGACTCTGTCTCTGAGCGGCGGAATCACGATCGGGATGGTGTTGAGTTTGTAATACAGCGCCTTCATGAACATGCCCGTTTCGCTCAGCGCCTTCAGATCCATGCCTGTCATGGCGATGATGCGGGCGCTGGAACGCACTTCCCGGCGTCCTCCCGCTCTCGTAAACTTTCCCGTATCCAGATACTCGAATAATTTCGACTGAATCTTCGGCGGCATGTAGCTGATGTTGTTGAGAGCCAGCGTCCCTTCATTGGCCATATCCAGCTTTCCCTGAATGATGAGCTCCGACTTGCCGTCTTCGGAACGGCTTTCCCGGCCGAAGATTTCCTGCTCCAGAAAATCCGGATCCGCACTGATGCAGTTGACCGTAATGAAGTGCTCTTCTCTGCGCTTTCCAAAATAATGGACGTATCTGGCCGCGGTGTGTTTCCCTGTTCCCGATTCCCCAGAGATGAGAATCGGCATGTCGAGAGACGCCACCATCTCCATCGCTGTCTTGACTCTGATGCTTGCCGGGTCGGCCACATCGAAACCGCTGGTCTTCTGCAGTTGCCTTTTCAGAAGGTCGATTTCCTCTTCCTGTTTATTCAGGGTGTCCAGCAGCTCGTTGACTGCCGCGATATCCTGAGACGTCGAAATGACCATTCGGATTTTGCCGCTCGTCTCATCAAAGATCGGGACGCCAGTGGCGATGACCTGCTTGCCGTTTTTGAGATGCTGGAGTATGCTCACGGTCTTCTTTTCTTTCAGCACTTTCAGCGTACTGCTCTCTTCGAAGTAACCGTCCTCCAGCAGTTCCCGGACATTCCTGCCCACCACGTTGTCCACGTCCAGCTCATTGATCTCAATCGACGACGGATTGACAAACAGCACGTTGCCTTCGCCGTCACTGACGAAAATCTCGACACCGAGACTCTCGACGATTGTCTTGTAAATGTTCTCATCGAGGGCTTTTTCCATAAGACGCCTCCTTCCGATGTGTCGCTTTTGCACTTACTTAAGTACATTATCTCACTCTTATGCAAAAAAGCAAGTACAAATATGCGTTTTGGCATATTCGTACTTGCTTTACGCGCGACGAGGTACGGATAGGGGACATCCGCCCCGTCTGAACAGGATATGTTATGTTGAATCAATCTCCCACGTACGGCGTATTGAACCGCTCTTCGAAGGCCTTCGACAGTTCGTCGACAACAGATGGGTGCGCGATGCTGATCAGGGCGCGGGCGCGCTCTCTGAGTGTCTTGCCTTTCATCCTGGCGATGCCGTATTCGGTGATGATATAGTCTACATCGTAACGATTGGTCGTGACCGCTGCGCCTTCTGTGATATATGGGACGATCTTGGAAATGACCGTTCCATCTTTTTTCACCGTAATGGAAGGCATTGCGATGATGGAAATGCCCTTGCCGTCCTCCGCTCTCGACGCGCCGCGGACGAAGTCGACCTGTCCGCCTACGCCGGAGAACTGCTTCGTGCCGATAGAGGCGGCGACGACCTGTCCCATGAAGTCCACTTGCAGGGCCGAGTTGATGGAAACCATCTTATTGTTCTTGGCGATGACCGTCGGGTCGTTGACATAGTCAACAGGCCGCAGCATCAGCATCGGATTGTGATCCGCGAAATCGTAGAGCCGTTTCGTTCCCATCAGGAAGGTGACGACGATCTGACCTTTGTGCAGCGTCTTTTCCGAGCAGTCGATGACGCCCGCCTCAACCAGATCCAGCACGCCGTCGGCGATCATCTCCGAGTGAATGCCAAGATGCTTGTGATGCTTCAGGGACGCCAACACCGCGTCAGGAATAGCGCCGATTCCAAGCTGCAGCGTGGATCCGTCCTCGATCAGGGACGCGCAGTACTCGCCGATGGCCATCTCCACGTCGCCAATCGGCTGCGGCTGGGATTCCAGCAGCGGCATGTCCATCTCAACGATGGCATCCAGCTGGCTGACGTGTACGTGTGTATCCCCGTACGCGAACGGCATGTTGTGATTGACCTGGGCGATGACCGTCTTCGCGGAGCGGACCGCCTGGAAGGTGTAGCCCGACTCAACGCCCAGATTGCAGTATCCCCACTGGTCCGGCGGCGAAACCATGACCAGGCACACGTCGAAGTTCAGAATGCCTCTCCGCATCCAGATCGGTAGTTCGGAGAAGTAGACCGGAATAACGTCGCCGTTGCCGTGGGCGATGCTGTTCCGCGTTCCCGCTCCGAAGAAGATTCCGTCGAAGGTGAAGTTGTCTTTGTATTCCGGGTTGGTGTATTCGCCTTTTCCCAGGGAGACCATGTGTGTGATATGCACGCCGCGGTATGCGTCGTGGTTGGCGACCATCGCATCGATCAGGCCCTCCGGTTCGCAGATGCAATGCCCGAAGATCACGTGATCGTGGGACTTGATCAGTTTGACCGCTTCCTCTGCTGTGGTTAATCTTTCGTTATATATCTCCTTCCAGTTCATTGGAGTTCCCCTCATCTCTGGCATTTTGATTTCCTCCTGTTCTATGTGCAACGTTACCGACAATCGTTTCTGTGCCTTCATGATAATGCAAAAGCGCCAAAGTCCATATGTGTTTTACCGATTTATCACAATAAATAATGCAAAAACGCAAAAAGAGGCTTCCCTTCCGGGAAGCCTCGCGGGATTGCTTTTGCAATCGTATTACCTTATGGTTTCGGCGTAGGAATCTGGAAATCCGAATCCAGGAATCCTTCTCTAGCCAGCAGCTGCTTGATGACCTCGATGTCTGCGAGGGTATCTTCGCTCTCGCGGTTGTAGATACTCTCCTCGATATTATCGAACGCCTCCGCGCAGATAGCCAGCGTCTCCTTGATCTTGGCCATGGTTTCAGGGGATCCGTCGCCCTTTCTGTACTTCTCGATCAGATCCAGCGTTCTCGGAAGATACGTCTCGTCAAACTTCCGGACAATATCCATCTTCTCCAGCTCCGGATTCTCTTTGAGTTTCTTCTCGATCTTGCCGATGGAGCCCGACAGTTCGAACAGGCAATCCCGCAGCTCCTCATCACTGATCTCCAGTACAGCCTGACGGATCGTCTTGATACTGTCGCTTTCGTTTCGAATCTTCTCCTGCGCCTTTTTGCGCTTGACGGCTTCTTCGACAGGTTCGAGCGGTTTGCCCGTGCCGAACTCCGTCATAACGAGAAAATCATTGTGGATGTCGATGTACGCTCCCAGATTTTCTTTCGGACCGATCAGAAACTTCTTGTCAATCATGAACTGAAGGTCTTTGACGACCTTATCCTTTGGGTAACCTGTGTTCTGGGCAATATAATCCAGAGAAGTGTTGCCTTCCCAGTTGATGAGCGCTTCATAGTTGCTCCACTTTGTCTGTCTGCGCCTGATCGTGACGTGAAGCAGGATGGCCAGGATGATCCAAAGCACGGCAAGTCCGGCGGTCACCATAACATCCAGCAATGCGCCGCCGGTACCAAAAATGCTCATTGCCGTCAGTACCGCTGCTGCGATCGCTCCGTACTGCGCAAACTTGAGGCCCAGACTGTTCCTGGCATTCCGGATGGAACGCAGTTCATCAGCGGTCAGCCTCTTGGCACCCGGATCTTCTCTTCTTCTTGTATCATATTCAAAGGCCATTTATTGTTCTCCGAAATTACTGTGCTCTCCTGATCGTTACGCCTTGATGTTGCTGGCCTGGGCCAGTCTTTCTTTCAGCTGGTTCTCGATGTTGGTCAGTTCAAGTTCTGCCTCTCTGCGCTTCGTTCTTCCTTCATCCTGAATTCTGATGAGGTCATCCAGCGTAGCAATGAGTTCTTCGTTGGTGTGTTTGAGGGTTTCCATATCCACGATGCCTCTCTCGTTTTCCGTCGCGATCTCGACTGTGGAGGTGTGGAGCATCTCTGCGTTCTCCTTCAGGATTTCGTTGGTGGCGTTGCTGACCATCTGCTGCGCCTTGATGGCTTCTTTTGAATGCGCCATGCCCAGAGCGATGACCATCTGGTTCTTCCACAGCGGCAGTGTATTCACCAGAGTGGAATTGATCTTATCGGAAAGCACAACCGCGTTGGTCTGCACCAGTCTGATCTGCGGCGCATTCTGCAGGCAGATGGCTCTGGTCAGATCTAGGTCGTACAGTTTCTTTTCAAATCTCTCACACATGGATGCAAAGTCGTTCGCAGCCTGGGCGTCCTCTGCCAGACCGGATTCTGCTGCCTTTGCACGAAGTGCCGGAAGTTCTTCTTTATAAGCCTTATCTAAAGCGAGACGACCCGCGGCGATGTACATGGTGAGTTCCTTGAAATACGCCTTATTGTTCTCGAAAAGTCTCTCCTGAATCGCGACGTCCTTGAGGAGCGTCTCCTGATGCTTCTCCAGTTCCTTGGCGATAGTGTCAACATTCGCCTCGACCTTGCTGTAGTGCGCCTTGATCTTCTCCGCCTGATTGGCGCCTCTGTTGAACAGGGCCTTGAGGCCCTTCTCTTCTGTCGGATTGGTCTTCAGGTCAGCGACCAGCTTGGACAGCGTCTCGCCGATTTCGTCGATGTCTCTGGCGCGGACGTGCTCCAGTGCGGACTCTGAGAAATCAGACAGTCTCTTCTGGGCTCCGGCGCCGTATGTGATGATGAGATTCGAATCGTGCAGGTTGATCTTCTCCGAAAAATCGGTGATCTGCTTCATCTCTTCCTCGGAGAACTGTTTCATTCTGAATTCCTCAGCCTCCTGTGACGCGACAGCCTGTGCCGTCGGCGCATCCTCGACGTTTTCAAGAGATTCCAGTGATAAAACGGGAGCGATTACTTCCTGTTCCATTACATCTGTCATTGAATCTGCCATTTCGTTCCTCCTTATTCAAAATCAAAATCTGA
>JAILDT010000010.1 GCA_024689085.1 Clostridia bacterium
TCCGCCCAGGACCTACTTGAACGCTCTTTTCACATCATCTGCGATCATCGAACGGGCAATATGTGAATAGCGTTGAGTCTGCTCAATTTTGGTATGACCGGCCAGCTGGGCAACAGTCGTTATAGGCACTCCTTTAGCTAAAAGCAAAGTGCAAAATGTGTGACGCATCGTATGGAACGTGATCTGTCTGGAGTCTGAAATTCCACACCTGCGAATCACCTCTTTCAGGGTCCTGTTGGCCGCCGCATTGTTACCAATATGTGACAGATGTTCCACACTTCCGTAACGTTCAATAAGTGAAACAGCTTTGCCACCGAATATGGTAGAGAGGGGAAGCCGGACAACCACACCAGATGAACGGGACGTCTTAGCAGGCTCAAGAACCAGCCATATTTTCCCCCGATCACGAACGATCATATTAGAAGTGAGCGTTGTAAGATCATGATATCGAAGACCTGTATAGACACCGAACAGTGCACAGTCGCGAACATGAGCACTCTTACCATTCAGATGAAGCCTCTCCAGCCGTCTTACCTCGTTAGCAGTAAGAACCTCTTCCCGGCTTTTAATCTTCGGTATCTTTATATGAAGGAACGGATTATCGTCTGCAGACATGATCCGCCGCGCTATTGCCTCGTTGATAATTGCACGGATGGACTTGAGCCGGCCAGATATAGTTGACTGAGACATTCCACGAGATTGCTGCCAATAAGAAAAGTCATTGATGAAATCGACATCGATATCCTTAATGGTAGTACCTGGCCGGAAATCATCGACGACCTTAGTAAGCGTAACATAACTATCCTTTGTATGCTGGCTGCGCGTAGCAGATCGAGAGACAACAGAAAGAGTAAAGTCGCGGAATGTGGAAGAAATTGAGACGTTCTCATGCCAAGCAGCCTTTAGGATGGCCAGCGTGCATCGTCTGCCTTGTGAAATCATGTCAAGCTCCACCTTCTCTATCTCGTTCCTTAATTTATATAAATAGGTATTATAACGATCCGCAAGCGGATGATTAACGACGAGTCCATGGGAAAACTGATTCTTCATTAGGTGGATCTTAGTAGAGAAGTATATTTTCCTACCAGCCTGATAAGCTTCCACGTGGACAAGATATCCCTTCTGAGTCTCGGCACCATTTCTGCCGATGCACAACGAATAATTAATCTTCTGTATCATAATCATAATAGAATATAGACAACATGAGGCATGCTATTCGCACGCCTCATGCAATCGGTATCAAAGGACTCCATGGTAATTAAGAAGCAGGTGGTTCGCAGCCACGATATCCTTCGGGGTGTAGATATCAGTAATCAGCACAGATGAGTGCCTGGCTTGATCTCTGACCGTAAGGATATCTGTATTTGCTTTCAGCATATTGGTTATGCCTGTATCCTTGAGGCTGTAGAACTTATACCTGTCTGTGAGTCCAAGGTCTTTTCTAACATGATGGTGCCAATAGTCACGGAATGCCTTTTCGCTTCTCCTGTTAGGTCCAGGACGGAAACCTTCACTGAATAAGTAATAGTTCCCAGGGCTGTCGAAGACCTTCAGGTCAATCATCAGCTTCAGGACCTTCTGAGGTAGTGTGACCACGGCGTCACAACGGTTCTTCGTATTGTTTCCGTACAGCCGGAGCGTCTGGTTCCTGATGGAAAAGTCACCGACCTTCAGATAACTCATCTCCTTGGGACGGACAAAGACATAGTGGAGCATATAGCATGCAAGCAGGAAGAACCGGTTCGTCGACTCCAGATAGTCATGGAGATCCTGGAGTATGTCATCAGGGATGATATCCCGGTCTTTCACCTTACCTCGTTTCTTCACACATGAGTATTCTGCAGACGGATCAGAAGGTACATAACCACGATCCAGCAGATATCTGCAGAACGACTTGATCCATGTAAGATAATTGTTGCGTGTCCGGAGCGTGTTATTCCGGTCCACGAAGATGTAGTCAAGGAACTGGCCAACGACGTTCTTGTCAAACTGGTAGGTATAGAACACCTTGACATTATTGTCGGCCATCCAGTTCTGAAGGATGCGTAGGCGACTGAAATACGAAGTGACCGTCTCTTGCCTGAGGCTGTCTTCATCACACATCTTCAGGAGGTATTCCCTGTATTTATCCGCCACATCGTTGAAAGACGAGTATTCTCGCGGATTCACAAGTTCTACCCACGGATTCCATCCCTGCATGAGTTTCTCCGTAAGGCGCTTTACCAGAGCCTCACCGTACATCTTCTGCGCTTTCTTCCCTTTGATATGGCCTAGCATGATCTTCTTGACATGCATACGACCGATCGCTGGATCGAAGGCCGAAACCGACACATAGCATTCTGATGCCTGATGGAACACTGGCGGCTTCCAGCCCACAATTTCGTGGACGAGCCTGCTCTTTTCAGTTGAAGGAAAAATTTTTTTAGTCATCTCTTTAAAATTTTGAGACGACCTTAGTGATTATACCCAATGAAAGAAGTACGCACCGACTTTTCGCCGACTTATATACCCCTGACAACAAGAAAACCGCCTAAAATAGGCGGTTCCCGTTGTTTTCAGTCGGGATTACTGGA
>JAILDT010000035.1 GCA_024689085.1 Clostridia bacterium
ACGAAAAAATCCGCCCCCTTGATCAACAGCACGAATCCGGCAATCAGTATTCCCAGATTTATCAGAATTGCCTGCATGAAACTTCTCCAACCACCTTGATTCCGGTAAATGTAAAAAACTGCATCGCAATGGAATGCGATACAGTCTCATTCTTGTTTCAGTGCGCATCCCGGTCCCATGGACGTGATGACGTTATGCGCAGTGCACGCGTTTCGAACACATACACGAACTACTCCCTGTTCAAGAACGACTTTAACAGATTATAGAGTGTCAGTCAATAATAAGTGCTGGCATATTTCCGCAATCGATAGTATTATTATAATGGGGTTGAATCGGAGATTATGCAGACTCAAGTGTTGACATGACATTAAGGAGGGACACCATTGACATTTGAATCGGTACTTATGATGCTGGGTGGAATCGGAATGTTTCTGTACGGCATGAAACTGATGGGTTCTTCTCTGGAAAGCGCTGCAGGCGCGAAGATGGAGAAAATTCTCGAGAAGCTGACAAGCAACAAGGCGAAGGGGGTTGCTCTTGGCGCCGGCGTAACCGCGGTGATACAAAGTTCTGCGGCGACGATTATTATGGTGGTTGGTTTTCTCAATGCCGGCATTCTGAAACTGGCACAGGGCGTTCCCGTGATTATGGGAGCTAATATAGGTACGACAATCACAGCGCAGATCCTACGAATGGGAGATATCAGCGGCGATAATATTCTGCTTGTATTACTCAAGCCATCAACGTTCGCTCCGCTTCTCATTGTGGTCAGCGCATTTATTATGCTTATGTCAAAGCGCCAGTCAGTCAAAGACAAGACCGGCATCTTCATGGGCCTGGGAATCCTGTTCATGGGCATGACACTCATGCAGAACAGCTTCGCTCCTTTGGCAGAATCCGAAGAATTCTCCAAAATCTTTACACTCTTCGCGAATCCATTCCTCGGCGTTGCAGTAGGCATGATGGTGACGATCCTCCTGCAGAGTTCGTCCGCTGCAGTCGGCGTTCTTCAGGCGACGGCGTCAACGGGCGTGGTTACCTTCGCCATGGCGGCGCCAATCACAATCGGATGCAACCTGGGTAAGTGTGTGACAGTTCTGCTGGCAAGCATCGGCGTCAACAGAGACGCCAAGAGAGCTGTGTCCATCGACGTAACTATGTGCGTGCTGGGATCCGTTCTGTTCCTGATTGTCATCTATCTGTATCAGGGAATTATCGGATTCAATTTCTGGGACGATACCGTCAACATGGGTGGCGTTGCGAATTTCCATACTTTGTTCAATGTTGTCGTGGCAATTGTGTTCCTGCCGTTCATCAATCCGCTCATCAAACTGGCCGGACAGCTCGTGAAGGACAAGAGCGAATATACGAAGATGGATCAGGAACTGGCTATGTTGGATCCGAGATTCTTCGATACACCGAACGTCGCTCTTGAACAGTGCAGAAAAGTCATCAATATTATGTGCGATACAGGAAGAGACAGTTTCAACATCGCATGTGATCTCGTCAATGAATACGATGAAGACAAACGTCAGATCGTGAACGATAACGAAGCGTTTCTGGACAAGACAGAGACGGTCCTTGGCGAATATATCGTTCATATCACGGAGCACCCGCTGAGCGCGCGGCAGAACGTCTTTGCAACGGAACTGCTGCATACTGTTGGAGACATGGAACGAATCGGTGACCATATCGACAATATTGCCGAGGAATCCGAGATCATGCATCATGATGGTATCAAGTATTCCGATGAGAGTATGGTTGAATTTGGATACCTGAGAGGTGCCATCAATGAGATTCTTGAAACAACCTCGAAGGCGTATGAAGCGGAAGACGCTTCGCTGGTGCTGAAGGTAGAAGCGCTTGAAGAAATCATCGACGACATGGTAGACGCCATGAAGATCAACCACGCGACGCGCCTGAAGGAAGGAACCTGTACGGTTGAACGCGGTGTATCGTTTATTGAGATGCTGACGGATATCGAGAGAATCTCCGACCACTGCAACAATGTGTGTCAGCACCTGCTGCAAAGACTCAATGGATGGGAACTCAGCACTCATGACAGGACACACGATAACGAAGAAGAACGTCAGGCTTATGAAGCGCTGTATGAGGAATACCGCGCCAAATATCTACAGCCGATCACTTGATTCTGCAATCACAGAGAATTTATAAGATAAAAACGAGTACCGGTTCGGTACTCGTTTTTTGTGCTCACAATGCTAGTTGTTTCTTAATAGTTCTCACAGTTCACTTCAAAGAAACTCTGCGGATGCGCGCAGACAGGGCAGACATCCGGAGCCTTGGTTCCGGTCATGAGGTGGCCGCAGTTTCTGCACTCCCAGATCTTGACCTCGCTCTTTTCGAAAACTTCCTTCAGCTCAACGTTTTTCAGCAGTGCGCGATAACGTTCTTCGTGGTGCTTCTCAATTGCAGCAACGCCGCGGAACTTTTCTGCCAGTTCATGGAATCCTTCCGCATCGGCCGTTTCTGCAAATCCTGCGTACATATCTGTCCATTCATAATTTTCGCCATCTGCGGCAGCGGCCAGATTCTCCGGTGTTGTGCCTGTACCGCCATGCAGCTCTTTGTACCAGAGTTTAGCGTGTTCCTTTTCGTTTTCCGCAGTCTTCAGGAACAGGGCCGCAATCTGCTCGTAACCTTCTTTCTTTGCCACAGACGAATAGTATGTGTACTTGTTGCGGGCTTCGGATTCCCCGGCAAAAGCTGTTGCCAGGTTTTTCTCTGTCTGTGTTCCGGCATAAGGGTTTGAAGGGGCTTCTTCCAAAGGCTCAAAGACATCTTTCATTTTGCACTTTGGGCAGATTTCCGGAGCGGAATCACCTTCGTGGATGTATCCGCATACTTTGCATTTGAATTTCATATTAATGCCCTCCTTTAATAACAATAACTTCCTTGAATGATTATGTATTGTACCACAACTCTTTGTTTTGTGATAGATTATAGACAGCAGAAGTAGAAGTGACGGAGAAGAAAAAGCACCTCATCGTGCTCATCGCAGGATGGGGTGCTTCTCATTATAGATCTTTATCTCTTTCGTAGAGTCTTTCTATGAATTCGTATATTTCAGGAAGTCGCTTCTTCAGCGGAATCGGACGCAGGTCATGGTTGGTGAACCCGTGACGGCTGTGACCCGTTGCGTGGAGCACGCCTGTCTCGGCGTTTCTCACTTCGTAATCCACTTCCAGAGAAGCAGGTCCCAGTTTGACAAGGCGGCAGCTGACAGAGACCACTTCATCATATACTGCAGGGTCGTTGAATTTCACTTCTACGCCCAGAACCGGAATCTGGAAATCTTCCTTCTCCATCTCGGAGTAGGGGAATCCTTCCTCTCTGAAGTACTCTGTTCTTGCCGTTTCGAAGTAACGAATGTAATTCGCGTGATGCAGGACCATCATCTTGTCCGTGTCAAAATACTGTACACGAATATTAAAGCTATACGGTTTCATCGTTCTTAACCCTCTTTCTTCATCGCCAGTTTCAGAAGTCCGGATTCCATATCGGAAAGAGCCATTTCCTTAACCAGATAGTGCTGCAGTTTGCCAGTAGCGGTCATCGGAATTTCTTTCACGAATCTGTAGTAACGCGGTCTCTTATAGACTGACAGGTGATCTGACTGCAGGCAGAACTCAACGATATCCGATACAGTCAACTCATCGTCCTCCGGTACGATGTATGCCACGACGGCCTCACCTCTGACTGCGTCAGGAACGCCGGTGACGGCTGACTGGTGAATTCTAGGATGCAGATTGAGCGCTTCCTCAACAATCGTCGGATAGATGTTCTCGCCGCTGGAGATGATCATATCGTCCTTTCTGCCCGCGATGGTAACGAACTGATCGCGGTCCCAAGTTGCCAGGTCGCCTGTGTACATCCATCCATTGTGGAATTTCTTCTGCTCTTCCTCATCGTTGTTGTGGTAGCAGTAAGAGGACTTCGGCGTTCTGATAATGACTTCTCCGGTTTCCGTTTCGTCCATGGCAACGACATCGTCCGGATCTGCGAACTTGTCTTCGTAGACTTTGACGACTCTCACGTCATCGTCAGTGCAGGCACGGCCTGCGGTTCCCGCCATGGCCGGCAGTTCATAAGGTCTGAGGAACGTGTTCCAGAAGGTCTCAGACGTCCCGTATCCATTGAAAATATTCGGCGTCAGGACTTCCTGCACACGGATACAGTCAGCTCTTTCGAATGGTGCGCCCATGGTGACGATTCCCTTCATGGAAGAAAGGTCTGCGCCGTATTTCTCCTGCTGCCGCACGAGCATCTTCATGACGGACGGTGCGCCGATCAGGAAGGTTACGCCGTATTTCTCTACGTACTTCAGTGCCAGCTGCGGCTGGAATGATTTCATGATGACGACCTTGCCGCCCGCGAAGAAAGTCGGGGCAGGACCGCCGGAGTGGATTCCGCCGCGGTGGAACCAAGGCGTCGTGTTCATTGTGGTGTCAGTGGAGTTCATCGGGAAGTGCATCATAACATCGTGGCAGGTAAGCACTTCGTTGGCGTTGTTGAGAGGAACGCCCTTTGGCTTTCCGGTGGTTCCCGATGTGTAGAGACGCATCATTTCATCGTAGATATAAGGTTTGAAATCTGTTACCGGCTCCGTTTCCGGATAGTCTGCTACAAAATCATCGAACAGGATGTGGCCCTTAGGTAGCTCGCCGTCTCCCACCATAATGATGATCTCAGGTTTCTTGTCCAGCGCGTCAAGAGCCTTGACAGACTTATCTCTGTTTGCTCCATCATAGATGTAAACCTTCGGCTCACTGGATTCCAGACAAACTCTTGATTCTTCCGGTGCAAATCCCGGGTTCGCAGGGCTGGTGATGGCACCGATCTTCTGCGGCGCGAGATAGGAAAAAACAAACTCCGGACAGTTCGGCAGCTGGAAGAGAACAACGTCTCCTTTTCCAACACCGTGATCCTGCAGGGCGTTGGAAAGTTTGTTCACATCTGCGTTCAGCTGGCTGAAGGTCCAGGTCTTGTCGGCCAGCGGATCGATCAGCGCTTCCTTGTCCGGCAGCCTGCGGACTACGCGAAGGAATCCTTCGATATAAGTGAAATCACGCTCGAAGACTTCCCGGAACATATCCTTCTTCTCCGGCGCTCTGTGATCCATCAGTTCGTCGATGGAGATCTTCAGATCCTTAGCCATTTTCAGTGCATAGGAAACAGTTGGTTCTGCATTTCCTGCGCAATATTTCTTTATCATGTTATAGGTAATTCCCGTGCTGTTCGCTAAGTCGGTCATAGTCATGTTGCTCTGCGCAAGAGCATTTTTTAAGTTTTCACTGAAAGACATTATAATTACCTCCTCAAATCAATTCTTTCCGAACCATATCATATCTCTGAATCATAATTCAGACAAGACAATCATAATTCACATGAACTGAACTATAATTCAGTCTATTGCCTTTGCATTTGTGTCGGTCTATCATATAGGTGAGGTGATACAGATGAATACAATGATCAGAAATGTTGAAGAAAAGGATGAGGATTTCGTCCTGGAACTGAACCGGGTCAACGTAGAGGTCCTGTCTCCGATGGATGAGGAGAAGTTCCGGTACTTCCTTAGAGTGAGCGATATGTTTCAGGTGGCGGAGGCGGACGGTGAGCCGGTCGCTTTTCTGATTGCGCTGCGGGAGGGGATTCCGGATTACACCAGCGAGAATTACATCTGGTTCTCGAAACAATATGAGACGTTCCTGTATGTGGATCGGATCGTCATCGATGAGAAGGCCCGGGGACTTGGTATCGGCAGACAACTCTATGAAGGCGTGTTCGAACGGGCAGCGCAGAGCGGAGTTGACAAAGTCACCGCAGAGATCGATATCATTCCTTACAATGAACCGAGTCTGAAGTATCATGAAGCGATGGGATTTGAAGAGGTCGGCCAGCAGGTGATCCGCGGCGG